>JAAYQP010000062.1 GCA_012519195.1 Clostridiales bacterium
CTGCATTTTTTGAACCTGAGGTTGACTGTATACTGGATATCGGCGGACAGGATATGAAATGTATTATGATAAAAAATCAGACCGTGGATAATGTACTCTTGAATGAGGCATGTTCCTCCGGCTGTGGCTCCTTTATAGAAACCTTTGCAAAATCCTTAAATTATGATATTAAAGATTTTGCTAAGGTAGCCTTATTTGCAAAAAACCCAATTGACCTTGGAAGCCGGTGTACGGTATTTATGAATTCCAAGGTAAAGCAAGCGCAAAAGGAAGGCGCAACCGTTGCCGATATCTCAGCGGGTCTTGCCTATTCCGTTATCAAGAATGCTTTGTTTAAAGTAATTAAGCTTACTAGTCCAAAAGACCTCGGCAGTAAAATGGTTGTTCAAGGAGGTACCTTCTATAACGATGCAGTACTCCGAAGCTTTGAGAAGATTTCCGGTATTGAAGCGGTTCGGCCGAACATCGCCGGTATTATGGGTGCCTTTGGAGCTGCCTTGTTAGCGAGAGAACACTATAATGGTGAAGAAAGCACCATGCTTTCCATTGATCAGATTAATGAATTAAAATATGAAACTTCCATCGCTCGCTGCGGCCGTTGTGCTAACAACTGCTTACTAACAATCAATAAGTTCACAGGCGGAAGAAGGTTTATTACCGGTAATCGCTGTGAGCGGGGTATCGGAAAAGAGAAGAATGTGGATAAGATACCAAACCTCTTTGAATACAAGATGGATCGTTATTTTTCCTATCCTTCCCTATCCGAAGAAGAAGCAACCAGAGGAACGGTTGGAATACCAAGAGTATTAAACATGTATGAGAACTATCCTTTCTGGCATACCTTCTTTACAAAGCTGGGTTACCGTGTTGTAATCTCCCCTGCTTCCAGTCATAAGATCTACGAACTTGGTATTGAATCCATTCCCAGTGAGTCGGAATGTTACCCTGCGAAACTAGCCCATGGACATATTATGTGGCTATTAAATCAAGGTGTAAAATATATCTTTTATCCTTGTGTACCCTACGAGAGAATTGAGGTGGATGGAGCAAATAACCATTATAACTGCCCCATTGTTACCTCTTATCCAGAAAACATCAAGAATAATGTAGAGGAACTTCAGGATCCTAGTATTACCTTTGAGAATCCTTTCATGTCCTTTGAAAATGCCCAAATATTATGTACTAGGCTAATTGAAATCTTTCAAGCAAAGCCTGGTATCACCAAAGCAGAAATCAAAGAGGCCTTTGATGCAGCATGGAAGGAGCAAGCCGCTGCTAGAGATGATATACGCAAGAAGGGTGAGGAAACCTTAGCTTACCTAGCTTCAACCGGAAGAAAAGGTATTGTATTGGCTGGAAGACCATACCATATTGACCCTGAAATCCACCATGGTATTCCGGAACTAATCAATTCCTTTGGAGTTGCCGTACTGACTGAGGACTCTATTTCCCATCTTGGCAAAGTAGATCGTCCTACCATTGTTGTGGATCAATGGATGTATCATTCAAGACTCTATGCTGCTGCTTCCTATGTTCGTACTCAGCCGAATCTTGAATTAATCCAACTAAATTCCTTTGGCTGTGGCTTAGATGCAATAACAACCGATCAAGTACGGGATATCCTGACAAAATCCAATAAAATATATACCGTCCTTAAGATTGATGAGGTGAATAATCTTGGTGCGGCCAGAATCCGTATCCGCTCTCTTCTATCTGCAATTAAAGAGCGAGATGCAAAACATATCCAACCCCATGAGGCCGATGCTGCCCATCATCGAGTAATCTTCACGGAAGAAATGAAAGAAACCTATACACTTCTTGCACCGCAGATGTCACCAATCCATTTTGATCTATTGGAACCGGCTCTTAGAAGTGGAGGTTTTAAGGTTGTCGTTCTCCCTAACGACAATCGTCGTGCCGTCGATGTCGGATTACAATATGTTAATAATGATGCCTGCTACCCTTCTTTAATGGTTGTAGGTCAGATCATGGATGCTCTATTGTCAGGAGACTATGATTTAAATAAGGTTGCTGTAATGATTACACAAACCGGTGGAGGGTGTCGAGCAACCAATTATATAGGGTTTATTCGAAGGGCTTTAGAAAATGCAGGCATGGGACAGATCCCGGTTATCTCCCTCAATGCCTCCGGCCTTGAAAAAAATCCCGGTTTTAAGGTCACACCAAAGTTATTGATTAACGCTATGGAAGCCTTGGTATACGGAGATGTATTTATGAGAGTTCTCTATCGAACTAGACCTTATGAGAAGGTTCCCGGCTCCGCCAATGCTCTGCATAAAAAATGGCGCGATATCTGTATTAAGAGTCTTGAAAACGGTGGGAATTGGCGTGAATATAAGAAAAATATCCGCGGAATTGTCCATGATTTTGATAATCTACCTTTGAATGAGAATCTAAAAAAGCCCAGAGTTGGAATTGTAGGAGAAATCCTAGTCAAATTCCATCCAGCCGCAAACAACTATCTTGTGGATCTACTGGAGGCCGAGGGTGCTGAAGCAGTTGTTCCAGATTTATTGGATTTCTTTATTTATAGCGCTTACAATAGTAACTTTAAAGCACGTTACCTCGGAAAGAAGAAATCCACAGCCATAGTCAGTAATACAGTTATATGGGCTCTGGAAAAACTAAGGCAGGAGGCCAAAATAGCCTTAGAAAAAAGCAAACGCTTTACTCCCCCTGTACCAATTAAAACCTTAGCAGAACTTGCGGAGCCGATTGTATCTACTGGAAATCAAACCGGGGAAGGATGGTTTCTAACCGGTGAAATGCTAGAATTAATACATTCTGGGGTGCACAATATCGTTTGTACCCAGCCCTTTGCCTGTCTACCCAACCATATCGTTGGAAAAGGGGTTATCAAAGAAATACGAAAACAGCATCCAGAGGCAAATATTGTTGCTGTAGATTATGATCCTGGAGCCAGTGAGGTAAATCAGCTAAATCGAATTAAATTAATGCTCTCCACAGCTATAAAAAACATGAACAAAGAAATGGATAAAGAAGTTTTTAATGAATAAATAGCAGGAGAATGATCCTATGGAGGAAAGGAATAGGTTACCTTTCCTCCCTATTGCGTTATGGCTAGAATGTGTTATAATAATCTGAAATTGGTAGTTTTTTACATACAAGTTATTAGCTTTAAAATGATAGAAGGATAGTTTAATTAAAAACATAATAAAAAATGAAAGAGGGGTTTTTATGTTTAAGAATAAAGAGGGGAAAGTAAGATCCGGTTGGAAAATTACTGCTGTTTTTGCTGCATTTTTAGGGATAAGCCTTATTATCGGTACCATTGTTGGAAGTATCGCTTCCATAATCCTTCTCTCCCAAGGAAAATTAGATCCCACAACAATGGAGTTTACAGCAGAAGGTATGAAAGATATGGATCAGGTAAATTTTATTCTAATGTTATTCCAAGAAATCGTACTTATGCTCACCCCGATCATTGCTTGGAAGAAAGTTATGAAGCGTCCCTTATCTAACATGGGCCTTACACCTTTCAAAAAACATTGGAAGGAATTTATCGCCGGTTTACTATTTGGTATCGTATCTATAACACTGGTATTCTTGGCATTAATCTTAACTGGTAATGCAATCGTTGAATCATGGTCACCAACCTTTTCTATAAACTTACTTACCTATCTGGTACTTTTTATATTCGTTGGATTAGCAGAAGAAATCTTTGGACGAGGTTACATTATGGCAACCTTAAGGCAAACACGCAAGCTACCGGTTGTGATCATCGTATCCTCCATAATTTTTGCTTTATTACATGGGGCGAATCCCGGTATCGGCCCATTACCTTTGATTAATCTAACGATCTTCGGCATCATGCTAGCCTATATTTACATAAAATCAGGCAATATATGGATGTGCATTGGGTTCCATATCTCTTGGAACTATTTTCAAGGGAATATCTTTGGCTTTAAAGTAAGTGGTACGAATCCTAGCGGGCTTCTTACTACATATTATGAAAGTAACAACCTTCTTAACGGGGGCGATTTTGGACCGGAGGGTGGATTGTTTGTTACCGTGATCTTAATCCTAGGATTCGCATTTATCCGGTATTATTATCGAAACTCTACCTTTGATTTTATGGCTTCTGAACCAGAAAACTCAACCCTCGATTTTATAGCTTCTGAAGCAGAGGCGAAGGAAGAATAAGGAAGGTCACCAGCCTTCCTATTTTTGCTCCTTCCTTCTATCATCTTTCGTTAATTCCTTTGATACTTCCTCGGAATAACTAGTTCGAAGCTTTTGGTAGCTTCGTTTAAAATCTGTATTGGGGGTTTTTAACCTGGATGACATACTCATAACTACATAGATCCCTGAATATAGTACAACCATAACCAAACCTGCAATCAGGCCAGAGGTCTGCCCCGAATGAAAGGCATGCTAATAATAACCGCTAGATTGCCTGAAATCATATAACAATTGAATTAATCGAACTAATCTCCAACTATTATTCCTCAAATACGAATTTGCATACAGGAGTCTTTTATCTTTATAATTATAATCCCCACAATTCTGTACAAATGAAATGAAATATGTTAAACTATATATGTTAGTTTAACATTAAACCAATGAAGAAAGGGATGCAAAAATGACGACAATAAAAGATATTGCCGATGCTGTTGGGGTGAGCTGCACTACCGTATCCAACGTAATACATGGTAGATCGGGGCGTGTTTCCGCAAAGACCATCGCCCTTATCAATGAGGCTATTGATAGGTTGGGATATGTACCAAATATGTCAGCTCGTTCCTTAGTTTCCAGTTCTTCCAAAGTAATCGGAGTGATTAGCCATCTGTCACCTCAAAATAATGAAAGTATCGTAGAGGACCCATTTCATTCCGCATTTATAGGATCCATTGAAAAGACACTAAGCAGTAATGGATATTATCTGATGCTAAGGACAGTCGAGACCACCTCCGAACTATTAGCATTCCTTCGTAACTGGAATGTAGACGGTCTCTTCTTTACCGGTGTTTTTCAAGATGAATTTTTTGAAGCCCTTGCTGAAATTCATATCCCTATTGTATTAATCGACAGCTATGTAACGCTTACGAAAAATATGTGCAATATTGGTTTAGAAGATTACAAAGGTGGTTATACCGCTACCCGCTATCTAATAGATCATGGCCATAAAGATATTGCTTTTGCCTCCCCTACCATTCGAGAACACGGTGTTGTATATGAACGTTTCCAAGGTTATAAAAAAGCACTTTCTGAAGCCTCCATTCCCTTCCGACCGGAACTTATATTTGAACGGGAACTGGACGCTGAAACAACGATTGCACTTGGTAAAACAATAGCAAAGCGGAACGATATCACAGCTGTTTTTGCTACTGCAGATATTATGGCTGCTGGAATCATGTCGGGTATTCAGCAATCCAATAAGAAAGTTCCAGACGATATATCTATTATTGGCTTTGACGATATTAACTTGTGTAAGTTTACTTCACCCATGCTAACGACCATCCATCAAAACGCTCCATTAAAGGGTAAATTAGCAGTTGAATATTTAATGGATCTTCTAGATAATAATCCAATCGAAAATCGCAACACTATTCTACCAATTAAACTTGTAGAACGGGATAGTGTAAAAACAATAAATAGCTAGGAAATTTGCAATATTGAACTGGTTTTATAGGTACAACCAACCCTTTGTGTGTTTACACACCAATATAAGAAACACCTACTATGACTTGTGTATCATATATGGGATATAAAATATCCGCTTTTGACATCACAAATCACAGTAGGTGTTCCTACCCTATCCTCTCCACTCCTTAGGTATTACTATTATCCTTTTCTCACCGGATAAAGTAACCAGCTGCTCGTAAATCATTACTTTAATTTCTGTTCCATTTACTGTGTGGAAGAATGCATTATCTTTTGTAATCTCTACTTCTATGACATCCTCCTGATAGTGTATACGGAAGGAATACCCTTTCCAGGCTCTAGGGATCGAAGGTGAAAAACTTAGCATATCACCATCGGAGCGCATTCCACCAAAGCCATAGACAATATTCATCCATGCTGCTGCAATAGAGGTTGTATGCAGACCTTCGGAGGTATTGCGGTTATAATTATCCAAATCCATTCTGGTAGCAAATCCAAAGAATTTATATGCCTCCTCGTGCTTTTGTAATTGCACTGCTAATATAGAATGAACTGAAGGTGACAAGGAACTCTCATGGATACATCTTGGTTCGTAATACTCATAATTCTTCAGCAGCTGTTCTTTGGTAAATCTACTATTGTAAAGCAACATCATCATAAGTACATCCGGTTGCTTAATCATATCATTACGATAGATTCTGTCATAAGACCAATGATGGTAGAGCGGGAAGTCCTCGATTGGTATTTTGTCTACATCAATATGGGGTAGTCCAAAATAACCTTCATGCTGTTCAAATAATTTCGTATCTGCATCATACGGAATATACATATGCTCCGCAATTTCTAACCAATAATCCATCTCCTTTTTGGTTAATTGGTTATCCTTTAGAAATGCATCATGTGCCGTTTTATCTTTCTTCTGGTATCGCTCTAGAACATCCAAGGTGTACTCCAGAGTAACTTTACCCATAAAATTCGTATAACAGTTGTTATTTACCATCATTTGAAACTCATCTGGCCCCATAACACCGTAAAAACCATATTTGGTTCGATCTGCATTCCAGTTACCTCTTATAGCAAGCATTCTACTTACTTCAATTAGAATTGGTAGCCCCGTATCAAATACGAATTGTTCATCCTTACTTAAATTCTCGTAATGCCAAATACCATAAGCGACTGCTGTTGATGCCTGAAGCTGTAAGCTGGCATGCTGCCATAGACTACAACATTCACGGCCACTAATTGTTGCAATCGGATAAAATGCTCCTTCACAATCCAAGTCTTTGGCACGCTCTTTGGCTTCCGGTAAGGTAATTGCACGGAAGTTTAATAAATTCTTTGCTGCTTCCACATTATAACTTTCCCCTTCCTGATCAAATCTTTGATTTGGTTTAACGTTAAATGTTATAAAAAATATATTTTTTTAAAATACTATTTATATATTTTTTATTAAGTTTAACGATAAACTAATTATAACATTTGTGCAATATGGTGTCAACTAATTTCTACCATAATTTAGCTCAATATCCTAATATCACAGCGCCCCAAATATTAACATCTCCCTAAAAGACTGCACTAAAAAAGAGAATATCCTTTTATTTTTTAAGAATATTCTCAATTTGCCAGTCAATTGGCTCTATACCATGATTTAATAAAAATTGATTCGTTTTGCTAAATGGCTTACTTCCAAAAAATCCACGGAATGCTGACAAGGGGCTGGGATGTGGTGCTTCCAGTATTAAATGTTTTGGATTATTTAGCATACTCTTTTTAGTCTGTGCCGGTCTGCCCCAAAGAATAAAGACGATCGGCCGATCCTGTGCATTCACTGCCTGTATTACCGCATCAGTAAATTGCTCCCAACCTTTTCCCTGATGGGAATTTGCTTGATGCGCACGTACTGTAAGCACAGTATTTAGTAATAGCACTCCCTGTCTTGCCCATTTCTCTAGATAACCGTTGTTTGGAATATAGCACCCCAAATCATCCTGTAATTCCTTATATATATTTACTAGGGATGGTGGAATATCCACATCCGGTTTCACAGAAAAACATAACCCATGAGCCTGTCCCTCATTGTGGTAAGGATCCTGACCTAGAATAACCACCTTCACTTTGCTTAATGGTGTAAAATGAAAGGCATTGAAAATATCCTCCGCCCTAGGGTAGATAATCGAATGTCTATATTCGGATTTAATAAATTTATATAATTCATGATAATATGGCTTACGAAATTCGACACTTATCGCTTCTAGCCAATCATTCTCTATTGCACCCAAGTTAATTCCTCTTTCCTAAAATTACGCCTATACTCTTATCATAATAATCATTTCTTGACTAAAAGGTTCACTCATAATATTTTATAGCCGGACGCTAACACCTTTCTCCCTAAGAAATGTCTTCAGTTCCATGATCTCTAATTCCTTAAAATGAAACAATGATGCTGCTAAAGCTGCGTCTGCTTTACCAACCGTAAGGGCATCATAGAAGTGCTCCTTCGTACCAGCTCCACCGGAAGCAATGACCGGAACAGGTACATTCTCTGATATTATTCTAGTCAACTCCAAATCATACCCGTCCTTTGTTCCATCACAGTCCATGCTGGTTACCAGGATCTCACCAGCTCCGAGCTCGCAGGCTCTTATAGCCCACTCAACCGCATCGATCCCCATATCGATCCGACCACCATTCTTATAGATATTCCATCCAGATCCATCACTTCTTCGTTTTGCATCTATTGCTAGTACAACACACTGACTTCCAAATTTATCTGCCGCTTCTCTAATTAGATTTGGGTTCATGATTGCTGCTGAATTAACCGCTACCTTATCTGCCCCTTCCCTTAGAATCATTTTAAAATCCTCTACGGTACGAATTCCGCCACCGACAGTAAAGGGAATAAATACAGTTTCAGCAACTCTACGAACCATATCCAATTTAATCGTTCTTGCATCAGAAGTAGCTGTAATATCTAAGAAAACCAGCTCATCAGCACCAGCCTTATCATAGGCTGTTGCTACTTCAACCGGATCACCTGCATCTTTTAAATTTATAAAATTAATACCTTTTACAACTCGTCCGTTATGCACGTCCAAGCAGGGAATTATTCTTTTCGTTAACATTCTATCGCTCCTTATCAATCATCTCTCTTGATTAATTTGAGATGTATATTTCATCATATCCTAAGACCTAAAGAGATGCAAAGTTCTTTAATATCTTAAGGCCTACCTCCCCGCTCTTCTCTGGATGAAACTGACAAGCAAAGAGATTGTTACGCTCAATTGAAGCATGAATTAGGGTGTTATACTGTGTAGTCGCAGCTACATCCCTCTCCTCCTTGGCTTTTAGATAATAGGAATGAACAAAATATACATAGGATTGATCTGGAATCCCTTTAAATAATCTGGAACCCGGTTTAATAGAAAGAGAATTCCATCCCATATGGGGCACCTTAGTTCCTTCACATTCCGGTATTCGAAGGATTTCTCCCGGTAAAACAGACAATCCTTCCACTCCTTGACCTTCCTCGCTACGCTCAAATAGTAGCTGAAGTCCTAAGCAAATACCCAAAAAAGGGGTTCCCTTTGCAATAATGTTTCTTATAACATCAACCAAATGATAATGATGAAGCTTATCCATCGCATCTCCAAAGCTTCCTACACCAGGCAAGATAACTTTATCTGCTTCTAATAAAGTCCTTCTATCCCGTGTTGTTACAAGCTTCTCCCCTAGGTAGTGGAAAGCTTTTTCTACACTTTTTAAATTTCCAGCATCATAATCAATCATTGCAATCATCGAAATTCCTCTTTCCTAACGCAGGTCCTTTATTACTTAATCATTTTCTCAATTACTACATCGTATACCTGTAAACTATATTCCGTCTCATTCCCGATCTTTATCATATGCATGGCTTCTTCTTCATTAAGGTTAAATTTGTTTTTTAGTTCTGACAGGATCTGTCCACGAACATAATTTAAATCACTATCTACACCTAATAGCGTAGCTAATTCGATATATTTTTCATAGCGACTTAATCCCTTAAGCAAGGAATCCAATGCCTCTGGATATTTTCCAATCGCATAGTAATTATTGTAGGAATTCAGCTGCTTATTTACAAACATAACTGTTTGTATTTTATTATAAATCTCCATGTCTTCATCCTGAATCTCCATTCCATACACTTCATCATATGCCTCGGTATATTTCTGTATATCGAAATAGTATGTAGCATTCTGTATACTTTTACTATAAGCAAATGCCTTAGTACCAGAAATGGTGAAAAGAGCCAGCGAAGCAAATATCATTAATACAATGGCGACTGCAACTGGATTGATATGCCCTTCGTTTGCTTCCACCTCATCAACAACTTTCTTAACTACCTTTGCCTTTGTTTTCGCAGCTTTTTTGGTTTTCCTGCTCTCTTTCTTACTAGTATTCTTATTCACACTCTTCTTGGCAGGAGTTTTCTTAGGATCGGAATCCTCCTCATTTGTCAGCGCCTTATTCTTACTCTTTTTCACCTTGGCAGCTTTTTTTACTTTACTTTTTTTCTTAGGTGCTATCTTTTCAGGACTACTGTCAGCATTTTCAACTACTGTTTCATCCATAGAATCTGTCGCATTATCTTTTTCTTTCTTCTCCGAAGTATTAGCAAATATCCTTGCGAGTAGCCCCTTTTTCTTGCCTTTTACCTGAGCTTTCTTCTCTATACTGTCTTCATCCGATTCCCTTAATAGTTTTTTTAATTTTTCTTTTTTACGCTTTTTCTTCTCTTCATTAGTAATAAGGGGGTCGCCTTGTCCACTGTCAGAAGCTACTTCCTGGCCAAGTATGGATGATAATGCCTCTTCTTCTGATAGATTATCATCCTTTAATGATGATACCGCCGTCAAAGCTTCAGAAAACACGTCGCCTACATCGTTTGTACTGGAACTATCATTCTCATCCTGTGATGGTTTCCTACCGTTTAGTAAATCATTAATAGCAAATGCTTCTGCTGCCAAAGGGTCATCCGCACTAATCTGATTAAGCAAGCTTAGTAAATCACCATCAATCGAATCCTCTTGGCTTGTATCCTTATCATAGGATAGATCTAGATCCGCCTGAGCTTCCGATGGTACGGTAGAATCCATCCCTGAAAGGTTATCTGTATCCTCCAATGATTTTTCTTCATCCATTTCGGACATATCCAGTTCACTTAGTAAAGCATATAGTGTAGGATCCTCATAATCCTCATCTTCAAACTCATCGATTTCATTCAGCTGAACATTACTATCTAGTATATTGTTAAGTTTATCTCCCAATGCATCCTTGCTCATAGTTGTATCCTCTACCTGTTTGTCCTTATCCATTGAATTAACAATTGTTGTCTCTACTTTTTCCTCTTGCATGTCTTCTTCCAATGAGGACTCAAAGAGTTCTTCCTCACTGATAAGAATCGGCTCCTCTAATTCGTCCAAATGTTCCATGTCAATGAAAGCATCAGCATCCTCTAGGTCTTCCATAATATTGAAATTATCAAAATCCTCTACATCCTTCTCATCTGGAGCATTCATAAAAAGCTTATCATCTGTTGTATTTTTACTGTTCTTAAGATCCTTCCTGTCGGAAGTTTTGTCAGCCTTTGGTGTAGGAGTATTCAAAACAGAGTTCAATAAACTGTCTAAGTAGGCTTCCTTAGATTTATCCTTTTCTTTTTCCATGCAATTCTTGCAATACCTTGCTCCATCTGCAATTTCTGCCTTACATAGCTTACACTTTGCCATTTGAACACCATCCAATATCTTTCGTAATCTAAACTATTTTAAAACATCTGCATTTATCATTGTGATAATATAGCGTAAGTCTAATATTTCAATTGTTATATTATTACGTTCAAATTTCCCGATTACTGCTTCCTTAACCTTAGTACTGATATTTTTGCCTGGTTTCTTGACTTCATCTGTGCTTAATCTATGAATACCATTTACGCTATCCACATGAAATCCAATATTTAAATCTTGAATACTTGTGACGATTAGCATTTCATTTTCCGATTGCTCAAGATCTACTAATTCTAGACTTTTAACCAAATCGATGATCGGAATTATAAAATCCCTTGGCATGACCATTCCTTCTATGTACGGGTGAGAATTCGGTATTGGTGTTGCAATTAAATCATAGGGAAGTATTTCTTTAATTTCATTAATATCAATTCCATAAGAATTGCCTCCGGCATAAAACTCTAAGATCTCAAGTTCTTTCGTTTCCCCTTCAAACAACATTTTAGAATCCATCCTTATACCTCCACTTTTGTATCAAACTTTATTATTTTATCGAGTCGTAAATCTCTATTGATTTAATAGCTCAATCTCATTCAGATTTGGCATTTATCGTTCCATCATGTCATCTTGTATTCTTTCAAGAATCAAAAATCATGCATTTGAATGTATTTTTATAAATCTCTGTTCCTATTATATTATAAATAATAACATTTGACAAATTAAATGTAAAAAATACGAAAATGTATTATTAACGACCCTAATCCTTCTTTTGTGAGACAAAAATTAAGAAATGAGTCTTTACAAAATGAAAACGGGCACACAGATAGAAGCCATCAAACTTAGCGGTTATACCTATATGCCCTTATAAATATTGTATTCATTTTTTATCTTCTATCAGTTCAATAATAGAAGTAAGATTTTGCCTATATCTCCTTATTTAACGATTGCTTTGCTCTAGGAATTCTATAAGCTCAGTTTCCGTGATTGGTTTGCTATATAGATAGCCTTGAATCTTATCACATTCATGCCTAGCCAAATATTCCAACTGCTCCTGATGTTCCACTCCTTCTGCCACAACACACATTCCCATGCTTTTTCCAATCGTAATAATTTGACCAGCTAGTAAATTACAATCTCTTTCCGTAATATGATCAACAAAGCTTTTATCTACTTTAAGTGTATTAATTGGAAGTTGTTTTAAATAATTTAAAGAAGAATATCCTTTTCCGAAATCATCTAGGGCAATTCTAACCTTTAATTTGGCCAACTTCTCTAACTTATCAACAATCGTATCAAAGGACTCTATTAATACAGTTTCTGTTATTTCAAGTTCAAGTAAATGAGGTTCTATCTCGTATTTTTTTAAAATATTCTTTACAATATCGTAAAAATCAGTTTGCAATAGCTGTAAAATCGATATGTTAACAGATATTGTTAAATCTCGATATCCCTTATTTTGCAACTCTTTGAGGAAAGAACAGGCCTTTTCCAATACCCAATTACCGATCGGAATGATACAGTGGGTATCCTCAGCGATATTAATAAATTTTAGTGGTGGTACTCTTCCAAGGACAGGATTATTCCAACGAAGTAATGCTTCTAATCCTGTTACCCGATTCCTCCTTATATCAAATTGGGGTTGATAGTGCACTTCAAATTCATTGTTATCCAATGCATTATGTAAGTACTTTTCAATGGTCACCCTCTCGGTAAATGCCTTAATCATTTCTTTATTGTAGATCACATAGTTTTTCTTACCAGAGATTTTTGCTTGATACATAGCAATATCTGCATATTTAAGCAAATGTTCTACATTATGGCCATGCTCTGGATATAGAACAATTCCAATACTTAGGCTTACATGCAAAGTACTATTTAAAACATCAAATTCCTTAGTAAAATGATTTAATATTTTTTTAGCGAACTCCTCAGCCTCTGATGAAGCATTAATATTTTCCATGATTAGAATGAACTCGTCACCGCTTAATCGATAAAGAATACTATTATCTGGCAAGAGGGAACTTAGTCGGTTCCCAACTTCGATAATTAACTGGTCCCCAAAATCATGGCCCATCGTATCATTTATGTATTTAAAATTATCAATATCTATGAAATATAGTGCTGATTTTTTACTGTCACCATTAAAAATTAATTTTGCATCTTCATAGAGAGAGAGCTTATTAGGGAGTCCAGTTAAGGAATCATGGTAGGCAAGATATAATAGATTCTCCTCTCCTTTTCTCAATTTCTCATTTATGATTAGTATCTCATCATATTGTTGCTTCATTTCCTCTTCCGAAGCAGCTAACTCTTCATATAATTGGGTAAGTTCCTCATGACTATCCGAAAGATTTTTTTTCATTCTCTTTATTATTCTTATGTAGAACAATAATATACAAACAAAGGTGATAAGAACAGCAAATGCAATTATTACACTATGCACAAATGTTTTATAGGTCCGATAAAAGGAAAATGGCTGATTGATAATCTCACATTCTTTCGGTAACCGATCAAGTGGTAATTCAAACCGTTCCAATTGTTGATAATCAAATGCAAGACGAATCGTTTGGGGAGCCACTACATGCACATTCTCAATATTTTCACCATTTAGAATACGCAAGGCCATGGAAGCTGCAAGTTCTCCCTGCATTCTTCCACTTAGCATAGCGCCTCCGATAGCACCATTATTTAGTCCAAAATCATATAAATGATACACAGGAACACTGCTATATTTACTTACTTCCCTAGTGACGTATTCCAAATCTAAAATATGGTTTTCTACATCACTATAATAGGTTGTTATAAGTACAATATTTTCTTCTGTCAAATTAGCAACTAATTGAAGGAGATCCTGATAAACCATATTATTACAAGGAATAATATTTAATGTCGGGTCTTTTTCTAATAACCGATCTGTTACGATTTTACCTGTGGATAATCCACTTTCTGAATTATCATATATTAGATATATATTTTTGACAGATGGATTTAATTCACTTGCTATCTCATAAGTCCTTGTTGGATCTATCGTTTCGATAACTCCAGTAGCTCTTCTAATATCTCTGATTATTTCACTGTAGCCTTCCTGATTGATTCCACAGAAAACAATAGGAGCATCGGAAAATAACTCTTTTCTATGATTAATAGCAAATTTTAAGGCTGAATCATCTGTAGCAATTATAAGATCAATATTTTTATTAAGATATTTGAATCTAAAGGATTGCTCTAAGAGATCTAGATTGTACTCGCTAGGATAATTTTTCCAGTCCAAATATTCGGTGTACATGATGATATTACTACCATGGCTGGATAAGTAATCCATGATACCGTCATTTTCCTCTTTTGTCCATGTAAACCCTTGATGGTAGGAATGTAATATAAGGACATTATGAACTTCATCCTGCTCTTTTGCATAGATATCCTGAGAACAATCAGGCAAAACAGAAAGGATGATAACGAATATAACTATGTACTTTATTTTCTTTATTATTTTTTTTCTCATGTAACCTCACATATCACCTTAATCTAAACCGCTGTTATATAGGGGGTTCCATTTTTAAAATATAAGATATATTCCTATCATTTCTTCCTAAATATAACATTATCAAACAAATTTCGCAACAATTATTATATTTTTAACAATCTGATCGTATCTGCCTACACCATTATTCTGTTACTTATATTAAGATTGAATAAATGCATGAATTTCAGATACTTATGTAGGCTAAATTAGAATATCCCTGGTATCAGATAGGATATTATAAGCCCAATTCCAAAGGATGCTCCGTTTGCAATCATCGCATATATCGGAATCGATCTTTTTATCTGCATTTTGGCATCAATATTTTTTAGAAGAATGGAGTACGCTACGATTTCTATAAGAAGAACGAGTATTTCCATCCAAATATAACCAACTACAAACATCCAACTACCATGTTTATAGTTGGTTATATTAAGTAATATATTAAGGATCGATTGAGTCAAAACATTTACAAAACCAATTCGCAAGAGTTGCTTTTTGCTTCTAAAACCAAAGAAGAAAGCAATCAAAACCTCTATCGCTACCGTTCCAGTAATTCTAGCCATAAGAGAGATCAGTTCCCATCTGTAATCATAATTTTTCACTGCTTTTATATGATCATTTTGAATAACCGATTGTATCTCCAGGCCTTCAACATCTACACTATAGTAACTGTCGAAAGCATACCGTTCATATGGTTCATGACTAACTGCAAATTGGTCATACTCTGGGAAATAGAGTAATATCTTAAACTTAGGTGGTGGATAGTATCCCCACTTGAATTGAGATGTTTCGGTACATTCCATAAAAAATTGCAGAAAATAATAGCCATCCTCATCCTTATAGGAGACAAATTTTTCCCAGATTTCATAATCTTCATCACCGCTATGGTACCTCTGGTTATTTGGATGATCTCCTAAAACACTGTGCGGTCCTGTTGATTTTATTTCAGAAAGTAAAGTGACATAATATATTTCACCATCAAGACCTCTGAAATCTATTACAACGGAAGGCTTAGGCCCTATATCCGCATAGGCAGTTGCGGGCATGATAGAAAACATTAGAACCATAATTAACACTACCGATAAAACTTTTTTTCTCAAAACCATTCCTTCTTTCATATCAATCAGATGATTACTAATATTAATCGTATACTACGGATGGTAATATGCCCTTGATCTTAAAAGATACGATAATTACTAAATTAATCTTTTATTGAGTTAGAAACTTTCTATTATTAAATTTATGTCCAAAATCCATTGATTTAAAATATTGGAATGTTCTTTCAGTTTCGCTGGATCCTTTTCATAACCTTGTAGTAATTTCAATTGTCGTTCATAATATTGTTTTAGTTTCTTTAATTCTGAAGAATAGGTTAATAATATTTGATAATTACCATTCTCAAGCTCTAACTCTAAGTTAATTATATTGTTTAAAAACTGTTCCGCCGAGATACCTACCGTCTTTTTAAAATCTCTAAGAATCCATTGTCTTTCAAATATGTTTCTCGATATCCATCCCTGGTATTGCTCTTTATAATTACGAATTACTTCTTGAATCATTGGAATAATAGAAGCATAGTCCCTTTGTTGACTGTTATTCGAGCTTACTTGCCTCTCAAATAATCCAAAATCATGTAAAACTTGAATTGAACCGATCTCTTGTCCATGATACTTTTCTGCTAATAAAACAGATAAAGCAAATCCAGCTCCTGCTTCCTCAACGTTTAATATATGGCTTTCATTCATTCCATAAAACTCATCCTTTGTCATTCCCATCTTTGTTGAAATTATTTCAATAGCTTTCATGGCTGTCTCTGTTTTGACAAGTCCAGGTCCAATTGAATATGTATAAACGTTCGTATTATCTAATTCCCCGGATAAAGTATTACAAAGCTCTACTTGAGCTGTTTTAAACACTTCATATGTACCCATATAAGGAGCCGCCCCAGAGGAAGAAACAAATACTAGAATGCCAGAATTTCTTTTCTTCATAGCAGGAAGAAAAAGTTGAGTTAATTGTAGAGGGGCCCTATAATTAACTCTGTAGCTTTTATCCCACATTTGTAAGGATATTTCATCTATTGCTCCTATTGGGGTTATTGTAGCATTATGAAAAATCACATCAGGGCAACCATATACACGATTAATATAATCATACATGCCCATTATTTGATTCTCATTGTTTAAATCAACTTCATAAAATTCTGCTAAATCACCATAATAGGCGCTGTTAAGATATTGTTCTGCATCTATACCTTTTTTCTTATCAACTTCAGCTATAATAACTTTTGCTCCCATATAAACAAATGCTTTCGCTGCTTCAAAACCAATTCCACCACCTGCACCTGTCAACAATATAATTTTTCCATTTAGTGCATTAATCAATGACTTTTCTTTTTCAAGTAACATGCTAATAACCCCTTTATATCATCCTATATTTTTATATGATTTCTAGATATCTTCTATATTACATTACTTATTTTTCTATATTATTTATCTTTCTATAATATTTATTTTCTATATTACTTCTATCTATATTGCTTTTTCTATACATCAAAGCTATGTCTATGCCTTTCCACTACGGTTAACGGTGTATGTAATGTCATCCAAAAGATTAGATTCGACAACTGGCATAGTCTCCCGCCTACTTCTGCCCTGAATTTTCTGTAATAAAGGTTCATTCCCTTCTTATAACCTTTCCATTCCGTAGGCTTTCCAATCAATTTCCAGTATGAAAATGTTTCACCGGTTTTATTATTATTCCATTCACTGGTTTTAAAGCTATCTTTAGATTTTCAACTTTATTTTCTTTATCGTATCCTCGTTTATGGCTTGTTTTAACTCTTTCATATATCTTGAAAATTCTACTTCTTTCTCTCCATAGGTCAAATTTAATTCATACTCAAGAGGAAGCCAGGTTGATAGATCAGCCTCATTGTGTTGAATTAGCGTCTCCATCCTGTCAAGTGCCTTGTAGATCTTTGATTCAATCGTTTCCTGTGCCTGCATCTCCATAAAAAGCATAGTAAGTTCTGTTCTATATGATTCTGGCAGATTGCTAAGTAACTGGTGAACTTCTCTATTTTCTATAAATCTATCATTTTCAGTTTTATTAAAGGTAGGTATATCACCCGTGACTGCTTCACCTAAGTCATGGCAAATACACATTAAGATTACTTTATTAATATCAACATCAGGAAACTCATCCTTTACAAAGTAAGCCATTAAAGACAAGCGCCAACTATGCTCCGCTACACTTTCATGTCGATTCGATGAAGTCCAAGAGTGCCTTGTATTATTCTTTAATTTTTCCGCGATCGACATAATTTCTATGAATTTTTTTACATCCATACCCCTTTACCTCCTGCCACTTACTACTCAGTTAAATAGGCTCCATAATCCAGAATCACATTGCCATTTTCATCTGGAGTAGTAAAACGTGGACAGTTATATCTCTCAAAAAAATAGGTTCTATTCTCATGATCAACTCTAAAATTATCCATTCCATTTTCCTGTAATTTAGAGATACAGGCATCGTGCATATTGTAGATTCCTTCATCCTCTTTGCCCTTGATCCAACAGATAGCAACATTGCTTTCTTGTAGGTCAATAAAATCAAACCCCTCAGGAACTGTTGTGTTTACAGGAAAGAACATGCCAATCCAATATTCGAACGTATTATCAAAATCAGAACTGTTGCAGCGCATGAAACCAAGATAGCCATTTTCAATTTCTTTACACTCTCCTATTTTTTCAAGTTGATCAAACCAGCCCTTTTCAAACCACTCTCCCCATTTATGACCAAATCCGCCAACTCTGTCTGCATTTGTGTATCGTTTTCCTATAAACCGAAGGGAAGGTAAATGCTCCTTATAAACCTTAATAATTTCTGCTGCCATATTTTTTCCTCCTTATAAATAATGGTAGTGTCAAGTTTACTACCTTCCTTTTTATATAAAACCTTATAGTTCCAAGGTTTACATCACTTTTTAAACTAAAAAAGCAATGACCTCCCTTTTCGTGTATAATGTAGTCGCCACAACAAAC
>JAAYQP010000063.1 GCA_012519195.1 Clostridiales bacterium
TAGAAGCATGCTGCTAAGGTATAGATTTTAATCTTTGCTTTATTCGTATTAACACCGGCAACTTCAGCAGCACTTTCATTACCACCAATTGCATACATGTATTTACCATGTCTGGTCTTATTATATAGTACCCACATCAAACCGCCGCAAACGGCCGCTATAATGAGCAGGTATGGTATTTCAAATAGTGTTCCTTTGAAGAAGGAACCGCTGGAGATGACTGTATAATCTTCTCTCAGACCACCAATTGGTTGAGCTCCGGTATAAACCAAGCAAATACCGTAAACCAAGGTCTGCATACCTAAGGTTGCAATAAACGGAGGAACCTTCAAGAAGGAAATTATCGTACCGTTAGCAAATCCAAAGATCGCACAGACCGCCATTGCTATTAAGATTACAAGAATTACTGGGAAAGCCGGCAGATTAGGAAACATTCTTCCGCTATAATCAACTTTCTGCAAAAGTGTTGCTGCAACACATGCGCCCAAACCTACCAAACGTCCTGCAGATAGGTCCGTACCTTTGGTAATCAAACAGCCGCTGACACCTAAAGCAATTATAAATCTGGTTGCTGTATTTACTGTTAAATTCTTGAAATTACCTCTAGAAACAAAGTTCGGTTCTAGAATACCTACTACAAGTGCAATCAGTAGCATAATTATGATAATTGCATTATTTTGCATAAAGCGTGTGACTGATTGCTTATTTATTCTTGATGTTTTTTCCATATTTTAACCCCCCTAAGCAAATTTCGTCGCTAAACTCATAATATTTTCTTGTGTTGCCTCATCACCGGAAACTTCACCACTTACCCTGCCATCACACATAACTAAGATGCGATCTGACATACCGATTAATTCCGGTAATTCTGATGAAATCATTATAATACTCTTACCTTGCTTTGCAAGTTCCGCAATAATTGTATAGATTTCATATTTGGCACCAACGTCAATACCACGAGTAGGCTCATCCAATATAAAAATATCAGGGTCATTTGCAAGCCAACGTGAGATAATTACCTTTTGCTGATTACCACCGGAGAGTGTTTGTATCTTAGTCTTACTGCTCGGTGTTTTTATACTCAGTTTTTTCACGTTGTCTTGTACTAACTTCTCAATTTCTTTTTCATCCAACCAAAACTTATACTTAACAAATTGATCAAGAGAGGCTACCGAAACATTATCGGCAATGGATAGTACACCAAAGATACCTGTTGCACGTCTATCTTCCGTAAGAAGTGCAATTCCATTCTTTATAGCATCCTCTGGTCTTTTTATCTTTAGGGGTTCCCCCTTATAAGTTATGGTTCCATTCTTGATGCCTCGGATACCAAAGATCGCTTCCATAAGCTCTGATCTTTGTGCACCTACCAGTCCACCGATACCTAATATTTCTCCCTTACGAAGTTTAAAACTTACATTTTTAAAGGATTTCTCCGTTACTGAAGTCAGATCCTTGACTTCGAATATAACTTCTTCTGGAACATTCGATTTGGGTGGATAGAGATTTTTCAGTTCACGTCCAACCATCTTCGTTACAATCATATCAATCGTTAAATCTTTTGCATCCCAAGTACCAATATACTGGCCATCACGCATAATCGTAACCTCATCCGAGATGCTAAGAATTTCATCCATCTTATGAGATATATATATAATTGAAATACCTTTTTTTCGTAATGAATTAATAATATCAAACAAATTATCTACTTCATTTTGAGTTAATGAAGAAGTCGGTTCATCCATGATAATGATTCTTGCATTCGCTGATACAGCTTTTGCAATTTCCACTGATTGCATTTGCGAAACTGATAATGATGAAAGTTTTACTTTAGGATCAAAATCCATCTTTACTTCTTTTAGTAACTTTTCTGTATCCTGATACATTTTTTTATGATCAATCAGACCATATTTCGTTGGAAATCTTCCACAATATATATTCTCCGCTATACTTCTTTCCAAAATGGGTTGCAACTCCTGATGTACCATGGCAATTCCTTTATTAAGAGCATCATGAGGATTTATAATATCGGTTTGCACACCATTTATTTTTATTTCTCCCTCATCTTTTTTATAGATACCAAATAAACACTTCATTAAGGTTGATTTACCCGCACCATTTTCTCCTACCAATGCATGAACTGTGCCTGGTCGAACTCTTAAATTTGCATGATCCAGTGCTTTAACGCCGGGGAAGCTTTTACATATTCCATTCATCTCTAATAAATAGTCGGACAAGGTTACCCCTCCTTTTTTTGCAAAGGATTGGGCGTGTTGTTACACACCCAATCCCCTGTAAAATAACATTCCATCTAGTCTAAAGTAATTAGTTTAAATTACTGTTTTGTTACCTTTACATAGTCAACTGTGTAGTTTTTCTCAAGAGCCTCACCATTAATAGCCTTGATAGCAACTTCTGCTGCTGTTTGAGCCTGGCCAATATGGTCATTTAATACAGTACCAGTAATCTTACCTTGGTTAACATATTCAACAACTTCTTCAAGAGCGTCAACGCCTAATAGGTAGATATCTTCACCAACAGTTCTGCCTGCTGCTTCGATTGCCTGAAGAGCACCTAATGCCATAGCATCATTATTACAGAATACAACTTCGATCTGCTCGCCATATTGTGTTAAAGCTGCAGCAACGATTTCTTGGCCTTTTGCCTGATCCCAGTCACCACGTTGAGCAACTAATTCTTCAACCTGAACACCAGCATCGGTAAGTGCCTTGATAGAGAATTCAGTTCTGTACTGAGCGTCAACGTTCTCAGGATCACCAATAACCATTACATAGCTAACTTTGCCATCGCCATTGATATCGCCTTTATTATCTAAATCTAATACGATTTCACCCTGCATAGTACCGGACTGTCTAGCATCTGCACCAACATATGCGATTCTATCCCAAAGATCTAAGTCTTCAGCGGTAGGCTCACGGTTGATAAAGATACATGGGATGTTAGCTTCTTTACACATATTGATAACGGAAGAAGCTGCTGAGGATTGTACCAAGTTTGCAATGATCACATCATATTTGTCTGCGATAAATGTCTGAATTTGGTTTGTCTGCTCTGCCTGGTCATTCTTACCATCAACAACAGTAACCTCATATTTAACTTGGTCATTACTTAAATCTTCTTTGAAATATCTCTCTAGTTCTTCTCTGTAAAGAGTCATGAAGTTATCATCGAATTTGTAAATTGTAATACCAACTTTAACTGTCTTAGGGCCAGCTGTTTCTTCAGTCTTAGCAGGCTCCTCAGTCTTAGGCTCTTCTTTCGTTTCAGTATTTGTTTCTGTTTTTGGAGTTTCTGTCTTACCAGAATTTTTATCTCCGCCCCCACATGCTACTAACAGTGTAGCTACTAGTGCTAAACTAAGTAGTAAAGCAAGAAATTTTTTCATAACTAAATCCTCCTTTTGAATTGTGATTAATAGTTTTGCAATTTTGAAGATTGCGAACTTTTTCTTACTTACAAAAGGATTATAACAAGTCATCTAGTCAAAATACATACAATTTTCTTCTAACAATCTTAAAATTTATTAACTATTTCTATATAATCTAATCTTTTATAGATTTTTATGTAGCATATTACCATAATTGTATTAAAGCATAATGAATAGCTAAAGGTAAATTATAAAAAAGAGATTATGATCTAGATATCGAATAAGAAGAAAGGCAGGTCCTTTCCTATACATTACCGCTTGTCGATCAAAATGATCGCATACCTGTTCCGCATGGAAAGTCCTGCCTATAATGATCGTTTCCCTATTCTGTATGGAAAGACCTACCTATTTATTTATCTAACGATTATGATATTAACTTTAACAACAATTTATATCTGATTACTTATTTACTTATTTTATAATGGATTTCCCGCCCATATATGGCTGAAGTGCTTTTGGTATATTTACGCTACGATCGGCATTCAGATTGTTTTCTAAAAATGCGATCAACATACGGGGTGGTGCTACTACCGTATTATTTAATGTATGAGCAAAATATTTACCATTCTCTCCTACCACACGAATCCTCAATCTTCTAGCTTGAGCATCGCCAAGGTTGGAGCAGCTGCCTACCTCAAAGTATTTCTTCTGTCTTGGAGACCATGCTTCCACATCAACGGATTTTACCTTTAAATCTGCCAGATCACCGGAACAGCACTCCAAAGTTCTAACCGGAA
>JAAYQP010000064.1 GCA_012519195.1 Clostridiales bacterium
ATCCACTGATATTCTCTTACTTAGTATTTCTATTATTCCTTGTTCTATCCGATAGCAGATACATTCAACATATCCATATATCAGATCAACATATTAATATTAAATAGATCGATATCAGATTGTCAACTTAATTTTAAGACAGAGTTACTATATACTTTTTAAATCCTATGTAATAGCTCCCGTCTAGTTCTATTATGGTATCCTGCCAAATAGATGATAAAAATTACATGGCCGGATCTTAGTTTCTGCCAAATATATTGTTATAGGTACAATAATTCTAAAATGAATTTTGGGGTAAGATTCTTCATTGAATCATACCCATTTTAATAAACATATTCTTCTATTTACTGGTCTAAAAGTAAGCTTTGCATTTTCAGATCCTTTGTTGTAATGCCTATTTCACAGTTACCTTTATTCTCCTATACACTCCATTCTGTGCATAAGCGTATATATAAGAGGTACCCTTAGTCTTTGCTGTAACCTTTCCCTTACTGTTGACAGTTGCAATCTCTTTATTCGAAGATTCATAACGAAGAAGTGCCGCATGCTCTTTCAGCTTTTTATTCTTCGGTAGAACTACCTTGAATGTCACAGTCTTGGACTTTCCTTCCTCCAGTTTTAAGGACGAGGTTTTTGAGGTTACCTCGGTTGGGTTCGCATAGGTCTTACTGTCTGTAATCGTATGTATTACCTTGGAAGTCATGATGGTAACCTTCTCACCATCAATCATTCGATATGCCTTCACCTGGTACTTATAATTCGTTCCTTGCTTTAGACCCTTTACCTTACAGCTTGTGGTATCGCCAGAAACCTCTGCCAGAAGTTTCATCTCTTCTCCACATTTTCCGCCGTAAATTAGATATCCATCCACATTTCCAACTTTCTTATAGGATAAGGTTTGGGAGGTCTTGCCCGCTTTTGCTGTTAAGCGTAAATGATGGAAATCGTTGTAGGTTTTTATTATCACAGTTTCCTGATAGGTCAGAGCGTAGGTGGAAAATCTGTCTGTCTCGAAGGTAAACAGCTGCTTCTCGGCATCGTAGGTTCCCTGCAGTCGGATTGCTTCTCCGTTATGAATACGGATCACATAGAACTCCCTGATCTTTGTCTTATCCGTATTTAAAAATTCCTCTGGTACCTTAAGACTGATAGTTTTACATATATGGAGGAGATGAACATGCATATAGCTGTTTGTGATGACAACCTTGATGAGCTTTCCCGTATTTCTTCTCTACTGGAGGATTACTGGCTGGAAATAGATCATTCGGTTACCTATGAAGCCTTTCAAAGCGCCACAGAGCTTATAGAAACGATGAAAGTTAGACAATTTGATTTATTACTTTTGGACATCCTTATGCCAGGTGTCACAGGAATGGAAGCTGCGAAAGAGATTCGTCTTACAGATAGCGAAATTCCGATTATATTCCTCACCTCATCCCGGGAATATGCAGTCGAAAGCTATCGTGTAGGTGCTAAGGATTACATAATGAAGCCCGCCAGTAAAAATGAGATCTTTCCTTCCATTAGCAAGCAACTGGCTAGGTTTACACAGGAAGATACGTATCTAACTTTGAAAACAGGAAGCGGCATCGTAAGGTTACCCTTTTCACAAATTGTATATGTGGAAGTCATTAATCGTTCCGTACACTTTGTCCTTACAAATGGCCAGGTACGAGAATCCTATGGCTACCTTGCTGATTACGAAGGCTACTTGCTGTCAGATCCCCATTTTTATAAACCTCACCGTTCTTATATAGTGAACCTGCGCCAAGTAACCGAGCTTAGTAAAAAAGGTTTCACTACTAAATTAGACACAACTGTGCCCGTATCAAGGGATGCCTATACGAAGGCGAAAGCTGCATATATGAAATATTTACTGTCTCCAAATGAACGGAGGAATTCTCTATGATCGATACCATAATTATATTATTTCGCTCCGGCATTGTTTTGGTGTTCGGTATAGCGGTATCCCTTCTTTTTGCCGGCGTGCAACATAAACGGAAAGGCGAACTGGCAATCGCTGTCTTTTATATACTTATGATCTCCATTCAAATACTTAGTTGGCGGATGTTTGGGCTACAACTTACAATGAAACTATACCCCTTTATTACCCATATACCGGTAATAACATTTATTGTGCTATATTTTAATCGTTCATGGTTGATTTCGACCAGCAGCGTACTAACAGCTTATCTTTGTTGCCAAATACCGAAATGGATTGGCTCAGTGGCGGCGGCCGTAATCCCTAACCGCTTTGCCGATCATATTGCTTATTTTGTAGCAATGTGTGTTGTTTACTATTTTCTTAAAAAATATGTGGCAGACTCAGTGGTACAGCTGGTCAAACGATCAAAGCGCTCCTGCCTACTTTTTGGTGCGGTACCTCTTTTTGTATTATTTATTCGACTATGCCACTACGGTCTATACAGAACTGTTATATACCGGCGCCTGCGGGGCAGTACAATTTACTCCTTCTGTAATATGTACCTTCTACTTAGTGTTTGTCCTTCTTTACTACAATGAATCCAAAAAGCAGGCAGAGGCACAGCGAGAGAGGGACATCTTCGCTTCCCAATTTCAGAATGCCAGAGTAGAGCTTGAAGCAATGCGTCAAATGCAAAACAGCACAGTTATCTATCGCCACGATATGCGCCATCACTTATCGCTAATTGGCGGCTTTGCAGCTGAAGGTGATCTCCAGAAAATCAAAGAATATCTTGCCAAAACAGAAGCTGCGATTGAAGCATTGACACCAATACGATATTGCGAAAATGAAACCGTCAATCTGATTTTAAGCAGCTTTGCAAATAGGGCAAGAAAGATACAGGTTCGTCTTAAAGCTGAAGTCAAACTACCGGAAGAACTTAATGTGAGTGACACTGAGCTTTGTGCCTTGCTATCCAACGCTCTGGAGAACGCAATCTCCGCAGCAGCAGAGATTGAGGATGAGAAACTTCGTAAAGTTTATATCAAGGCCATGATTAACAATGATAAGTTAGTAATTTCTACAGAAAATGCCTATGTAGGAGAAATAACGATGGAGGGCGACTTGCCTCAATCAAATAAAAAAGAAGCCGGACATGGCTTCGGAATCAGAAGTATGGTCTCCATTGTAGAACGTCATGGAGGATTATATTCCTTTGAAACAGAGGGAGGAGTATTCATTATGCAGCTTATGCTGCCGTTGGGTAAAAGCGCATAAGAGTTATTCAACACGTAAGCCGGAAAGGCAAAAAACTGGGAGCATCTATCTCTCCCAGTTAATGTTTAATTTTTTAAGTTATTAAATCTATTTTTTGCCGCATCTAGCTTCTCTTTAGATTTTCATTTCTATATTTAGCATCATAATTTTTAGAGTTAAAATAACAGCTCCATCTGATCCATATCCTCTACCTTCACTTGTGAAGCACGGATTGTTATAATATTCTTCTCTCCTTTAATACGCTCCCCTTTCACATATTTAATATCCTTTCGGAGACCAGATTCCATCAGGTTAAGTACATAGATGTTGTCAAAGCGATTATAGATTGATTCACCACCTAGACCCGAAAGGCAGATTAACTGCGTGTTGTTCTTCTTCGCCACATCCATCAATGGTTTTAGAAGATGGGTTGCATTGGTTTGGGCGAATGGATTGTCCATCAATAAGACCTTTCCTTCCTCTCTCTCAAAGAATAAATCCGTATCCTCCCTACGCATATAGGAAAGCAAACTGGATAATACCACAAAAGCAGATAAAAAACCTTCTCCTCCAGAGTTTTTAGCTACTTGAGCCCAGGTTATGAGATATTCTCTTTGGGATTCTATTTTATAAAGCTTGATACTTATACTTCCAATTCCTACTACAGTATCGTATAAGTTTCTGGTAGTAATAAATGCTCCTATCATCTCTTCTAAGTTCTCATTTTGTTCCAGTCGCAAAAGTCCGCGTTTCGTAACCTCTTCCATAAAATCTTCTAGCCTTATCTTATAGACGCTCTCCTGCTCTTCCCATTCCGGAAGTATTATTCTTAGCATTTTAATTAGTCGTCCGCGGACTGTTATGGAGGAATTTCTATCGATTTTACCAAGGTTTTTGTGTACATCCTCAATATAATCTAGTAACATCTCCATTATTTTCTGCTTCTCCTTATCTACTAAGGCTATATCAACTTCCAATTTCTTAAGTAAAGCCTCATAAGAATCTAAAATGATTGTCAGTTGTTCAAGGACCCCCTGAGGCCCGTTAGCTAAGTTAGTCATGGTTTCTATTGGTTTCCTAAAAAACTCATCTTGGTATATCTCCTTACTGGATATACCCTCCAAGCATTTTCTTTGAGCTTCTTTTCTATCATCCCGGACTCTTATAGAATACCTATAATCCCTTACCAATCTTCCTCGAAAATCCCTGAGTTCCTCTACACTCAATTCACCTAAGTTATTGCCCCTAGGCTCACCTAACTCTTCTTGATAGGTAAATTTTTTCTCTGTTGTAAAATGGTCAAATTCAGCTAGGTTCGATAGATTATTATCATAACTATTTATTTTATCTTCAATAAATGTAAGCCGTTCTTTTTCTTTTAAAATTGCAGCCGTTATAAGGTGAAGCCGTTTTTTAAAGGCTAAATCCGTAATCTGACTCCTTGGAATTAACTCTAACTTCTGATATTTCTCTTCTAACTGCTTCATAGCACTATCAATCTTGCTTTTTAATACGGCAATATCAGTAGAGATGTTATTATATTCTGCCTCCAGGTCACCATACTTTCTTTCATATGATGCTTTTTCTTTTTTAGTTTCTTTTTCTATGAATTCATCCACAGTAATGTCCTGGTAATCCTTCTCTTCAAGGCCATATTCCGCTTCTTTTGATAGTAACTGTTGCTGCTTATACTCAAATCGCTCCTTGGCCTGGTTAAGTCTCTCTTCTAGCTGCTTTTGATTCTCACTAATATGCTTGGTCAAGGCCTCGAACCTTGCCTCCATATCCTCTATATCCTTATATAGCCTTTGACCTTCCTGATAGTTTTGATAAACACTAACTTTCTTTTGTAAATCCCCTAATTTAATATTAGCTCTTTCACGATCAGTTGCTATATTCTGAATCGAAATATTTAAATCCCTAATTAAGCGATTGCCTTCCTCTAGTTCAGACTTGCTTTTTTCTAAAGCAGACATGATTTCTTGCATTTGCTTACAATCATTAAGATATACTTCATACCGCTCACATAACCTTTTGAAATCACTTATCATATTAATCAGGTGCTGCTCTAATCGACTATTCGCTTTGATTTTATCTGATAGTTCATTAAGTAATCTTTGTAAATCTTCTTTTTTACTACGCCTTTCTCTTAATTCTAATTCAGAATTTCCAATTTCATGTTCTAGCAACTCCAACTTCTTTATACAATTATGGTACTTGCTTTCAGTTATCGATTGATACTTAATCTCATTATATTTATTGTTGTATTCTTTGATTTCTTCTTCTTTTTGTGCCAATATCCTTTTGGCTTTATTAATATCTGCTTGCTTCTGATTCAGTAATTCTTTTAATGCCTCCTCATTTAACAAGTGATGGTTAAACATAACAAAGAAGTTAATCTTATTTAGCTCATAGATACAGGTTTCATTATCATTAGAGAATTTATCTAAGTCCTCTCTTCTAATAATGGGAATCGGAAATGAAGTGTAAAAATCAATCTGCCTTTCAGCCAATTGCTGTAATCCTTTATCATTCATTATAATGCTATAAGGAAGCATTGGGTTGTGCTTTAATAGTTCATGATTTGCTTGGGCAGAATAACCATTTCGCTTCAACCACTCCATACCATATACATAGGCCAAATCCATATCATCTAGTAATTGACTAAAGTCACTAGGCAACTCTAAAATCTTTCCTGTTTCTAGCCTCCTGTATTCTTCTTCTAATTTTTCCTTTCGTCGCTCTAAATGCCTCTTTGCCGTTTCTAAATCTTTTATTTTTCTATCAAAGACCTCAACAATAATTGACTCTTGGAATACATTCTCTTCCCTTAATCCGATAAATCTTAGGATCATCTTTCTAGTTTCTAGTTCCTTCTCATAAGCTCCTAAGACTTCTTCCTGATAACTAAGCTTAAGCTGTAGCTGTCCAAATCTTTTATTTTCATCCTCAATATCTCTACTGCAGGATAATATCTCTTGATCAGTTTGCTCCTTTTTCTCTTTTATCTGGGTCAAGCTACTTTGAAGCTTTTGCAACTTCTCTTCTAGATTCATATCCATTTCTTCCATTGTTCCATCTTCATATAACCTTAGGATATTTCTTTCAAGTTGTACTTCATATCTTGCATTAAAATCTGCTTCATCCTTATCATATGATTTAACGCTAGTCTCAACCTGCCCAAAGCTTCTCTGTAAAACTTGAATCTGTTTTAGTAACTCTTCACCTTTAGAAGACAACTTCTTTAGTTCTTGTTGCTTTTCTGAATATAAATCCTCCTGCTTTTTAAGACGTAACTTTTGCTTTTGTAACTCTTCCTCATAATGGCATTTTATGCTATAGCCTAGCTGATTCCTCTCCGGGAGCAAATCCTTTTCTTTATCTCTCAATAATTCCAACTGATTCTCTAGAAGAAGAACATCCTTTGAGAATGCTCTATATTCACCATAAAGTCGAGCACACTCCATAACATTGATCCGAAAATCAAGTTCATCAATACTTTTCCGAACCCGGTCTTTTTCAGCCTTTAGACCTTTTTGCTCTTTAACCATTTCATTTTGTTCATCCATAAGACGATATAGATGATAAGATGCTTCTTCGAATTTTACAGACTCTAGATTGCTCTCTAAAATCTCCAGCTTTTCTGTAAGCATCGCTTTTTCTTTTTTCTTTTCATCCGATAAAGTTAATAGACTATTTCTTAAAAATGCAATCTTTTCTTCATATTCTTTAGTTTTAAGCAAGGCATCTAAAAAAGCTGTGGCACTTTCACGTATCTCTTCCCCATCTTTCTGAAAAGATAGAATTGTTTCTTTACGCTCTATCTTTGCTTGGTTTTCGTTATATAGAACAATAAATTTATGGATTATATTTGCAAATTCTTTTATCCGGTTCTCGTCCTTATTAAGTTTGCCCTCTATAGCGGGTAGAAACCATTTTTCTACAAGACCAGCTTCATCCTTTGCATCCTTAAACAATTCCGACAAACCCGATTCCTTTAAATTTACCCTCTTAATTATCGTTTCCCACTCGTTATGGTTTATCTGATATTCCTTTAAGCGATCAAAATATCTTCTTTGCTGGGCAGACTGGTTCATATCAAAATATTGAAAAGCCAGGCCTTTTTCTCTTTTAATCTCCTCAAATAATCCTTTACAAGCATGAAATCCCCTAAGTTTTCTTACCTTCCCATTCACTTCAATCACTGGGATATTATGAATATCAAATTCATTGGCTTCCTTATACTCATATATAAAGTTCACCATATCTAGTTCATCCTTGGAATCCTCTTCCGCAGATGTTTCTTTCCTGCGAACCATCATTCCAACCAAGACATATCCTACTCCTCCATCCAGTACCCATTCGGTAAGAATAAAAGTGGGTCGATTGGTAGTAAAGAAACTGGCAAATTCACGATCAGGAGTATCCCTGTAACGTTTTCTAACCAAAGGTGCAATCATCATCTGCACAAGTACTGATTTTCCGCCTCCATTTTGTAAGGATAATAAGGTACTTTCTCCATCAAAATCAAAGGTCTCATCCTCTATAGAAATCATGTTATTATTGTAATTAAGATTAATCGCACGAAAACAATTTATCTTACTCAACTTCCTTCACCCCCAGCACCCTCATAACCCTGTTATAATTATTCTTATTTAATAAATTATAATCCATAAAGTGATCAAGTTTTTTTGTGGTTTTTATCATCTCATCCGCTTCTATATAGTCTATAAGGCCTTGCTTTTGCAAAAATGTTAAGATGGAATGAATAAACCCCTCCTTTGTTGTCTTTGCTCTGGAACCTCTATCATCACTCTTAAGAGCTTCGTAAGCCTCTAACATATTGGTAAAAGCAAGTCCACTATATTCTTCCGCTTCGTTTTTATAGGATACCCCTTCTTTTAATCGATCCGATATACAGTTAAGAAGTTCTCCCACCTTCATAAAGTCTCTGGTTTTACTAGAGCTACCATGTCCATCATAAAATTCCACAAGCAAGGTAAGGATAATAAATTGGCCAAGGTAATAATCCTTATCAGTTGCAGTAGATTTGCATAAGGTTGACTTAAGTAAGGCCTTAGAAAAGCCAAGAAAATCATTATCTTCCTTAGGGATAAGATAAATCACATTGCCATACCTTTCTATATTACTTTCTGCCACCTCTCCCTGTCTTTTAACTAGGTTCATGATTGCTTCATTTTCCGTATATGCTTTGTATAATTGAATTTCATCATCTTCTCTTAACTCTCTATTTTGAAGCAGATAATAAAATATCTTTTGACTTATAGTTATATCTTCTAATTCGTAAGCCATAAAATCATCCCCTATTCTAAAGTAAATATAACATTTGAACAGCGCACCTTTTTCATCTGCCCATTTTCATCTGCAACATTTATAAATTCAACAACTTCTCCATCCAATCTTGATACCTCAAGGCTCCTAATCCCTTTTAATTCTTCTTGCTCTTCAATTAATTCCAACAAACACAAATTAATTTGAAATCCATCTATTTTATCTGCAAAATGTTCTTCCCTTTCTTTACGTAGGTCATCAAAACAAAAAACTCTATTCTTAATCAACTCAATCATGATCTCACGGAAAATTTCTAGATTTGGAATAAGCGTATTGATATCCTCTTCTGTCATAAATTCTTGTATTTTTTGTAAGGATACGCTTTTGTATTGATATGTGTATCGTAGAATGCATAATAAGCTATCTTTATAGACCTTAAGTTTTTTCTCCAATTTCAATTGTCGTTCCTTTAGCCAAGTCTCCTCATCAAAATCTTCTAAAACTTCAGATTCCTCATACTCTCTAAGCTTAATCGACCTTTGATATTCAAATGCTTTACCAATGTTATAGATCTTGTCCACATCTCTATTAAATAAAGGCCGTAGGAATATATCTAAGCAGTCAAGATTATCTGGGTTCTGTAATATTGGATCATAAAGATCATTTCGAATAGAAAATCTTTTTATCAATGACATCTGGGACAGAGCTTCTAATTCCTTTGTATACATAGATTTTAAATCGAAATGGGTGGAAAGAATCTTCTGAAATTCATCTAATGTACGGTTGATATATGCTTCTATTATTTTCAGGTGTTTGAGATTATCTTCTTCCTCTTGCCCTAACTTTTCTATATGGATATCCTGCTGCTCTAACCCTTCCACCAAGTTTCTAACATGTTCTTTGTAACCGCCAAGCTTCTTCTTGGTCTCATCAATGGTAGAAAGATTATCCTCCAGGATCTGTCCATATTCTGTAACTGAAAATGTAAGAGCGTTTTGCCTAATTTTACGCATGGCTTCCTGCATTTTCTGTAATTGAATTCGAAGCAGATTGAAAATCTGCTTAATAGTATCTATTGCTTTATCATAACTGGCTTTCTCCATTTGAAGCTTAAAAATCATCTCTTGTATAGTAAGTTTCATATTACTCTCAATTTCTAAGGTAGATAAAACCAGATTATACCCATCATCTGTTAGGTAATAAGAGGTTCTTCTTACATCACCATCAATGTAGACTACCTTATTCCCGATAAAACTAATATGTATCTCTTTATATACTCCCTCATCATAATCAAAACCTTGAAAATACATGGCACGGCCTTCATCACATAGAATTACATTTACAATAAACTCCCCCAGTTCCTTACACTGATCATAGGATAAGGGTTTCTTAAACCAAGTAACATTAATGACATCAATAAAATTGCCGATATCATCCATGGTACAGTATTCATCCTTTAGAGATTGCTCCATAATATATAATAAAACCGAGAATATTAAATTAGTCTGCTCAAATATATTTTCAATTCCATACTGCTTCCAAGTACCCTTTGGAATACTATTCTTAAAAAGCAAACCGTAGGAACCAATATTCTTCATTCTCTTTGTAAAGTTCTTTAAAAAATCCAGATCCATAATGATACCTTCTAAAAATCCTTTCGCTGTAATATTTCTTGTGGTATATATTTATTTTGCGATAATATATCCATAATCTTTTTCTGCACATCCTGATTGAAGCAGGAAAGAAAGGTAGTGCTTATATTAGTATTCTGGCCCTTCTTCATCATGGGTAATCTTCTTATGTCCGATTTATTTATCATAGTTTCATAAGCTATGCAAAAAGGTTCTATCTTTACTTTGTCTTTGAAATCTCTATTAAGATTTTCAAATATAATTATTCCTTCATAATCTAGATCACCGAAATACAATATTTCATTACTAGGGTTATTTAGATATGGCTCCATACAGAAGGTAAAATCATGAAATGATTTGTGTATACTTTTGCCTGCTCCATATATAAGTGATCCAATCTGGGTTCCAAGTATCGTCGTATTCCCTGATATTAGATGTCTCCTCATACCATAGAATGTATCCTTGTTCTCTATAATCAATATCTTTTGAGGTACCCGCTTATGGTGGGAATAATATGCTAATGGTTCAGTCGTGTCATATACATTTAGATCTTCGGGGCTTATGCCAAGGTTTTTGAGGATACGGATTCCCCCTTCCTTTAAAAGAAACTTCTCTCTTCCCCAGATTTCAAAGCTCCTCTCATTATAGGAGACAGAATCTTGCAAATTATTCTTCTTTCCTTTTAGAAAATCATTTAACTGTAACACAAATAACCTATCCTTACGATAGGTTTCTATGTTTCTTAGATAGTAATCATTGTCAAGCATGGGCACCAGCTGATAAGTCAGTTCTTCAACCAATGTACTATTATCCTTACTACCACGATTTATTCGATACGCCTGATAAAGGGCTGGTTTTTTTCCATTTAGCTTAGAGCTTTTAATAGGTGTAATATGGCCATACTCAATTAGCTCATATACTTTTTCGATCAACTCCATATAGGTTATAATCCGATAAAAAGCTTGTAGCTCCTCCAAGGTTATCTTATTTTTATCAAAATCAGTGATGTTTTTCATATATATTCCTTTACTATCCAAAAGTAATGGTATCTTATATTAATAGTAACATATTTTATTTTTTCTAGTCTATTATATTTTAGCATCTAAGTATAATATTAACAACAAAATCCATAAAGCTTTTATACTCAATATTATAAGCTTTTTATATTCCTTGACCTTAAATCAATATTCCGATATTTTATTGATACAAGGGGGTGACCACATGCCATCAATAAAACCAAGCTCTGACCTACGCA
>JAAYQP010000065.1 GCA_012519195.1 Clostridiales bacterium
AATTTTACCAAAACTCTTTGGTTTAGGCACCGATGGGGTATTTTTGGCTGAACCAATTTCCAACTTTATTGGTGGTTCTGCCTGCTTTATCACCATGATGGTAACCATATGGCCACAACTAAAGGAATAAAATCAACTATGGAATAAGGGGGTGTGCAAAAGCCCTAAGGAAATAAAATCATAGATCCTAACTTGGGCTTTTACACTCTCTATCTAAGGTATGAAAATTAAGCTGTTGGTAATGTTTTCTTTCTATCAGAGATATTGTTCACTTCATAAATATTGTCTAAATCACTTTCTATACTACGACTTGCCAACACATCCACACCGGTTCCTAGGATATCCTTAATAATCACATCTCCCACAGTAACAGGTGCTTGAACAGCTACCTGATTGATGATTTGCATAGCCTCAAATAATTTTTCTTTTGGAATTGCAGCACTGGTTCGTACCGGCAAACGATGGTGCAAACCATTGCTTATTTTTACTGTAGAAGTTAAGACCCGCGCCGGAGCCGTCATCTCATTAATGGCGTAGGTAATCCCACGTTTGCATTGATTTCCCTTGATTAACCACTCTCCCTTATCATCTTTCTTAACTTCCAAATGACATCCCATAGGGCAATTGATACAGATCAGACTACGATTATTTTCCATCCTTACATTCCTCCACTTCTATGGTTAATTGATTTATGGATTTATGATCAAAGGTGTTACGGGGCAAGACAAGGTGCTCCATTTCACCGGGTGCCAAATGACGCTTTTTAATTTCTTTTATAATCTCATGGTCTGCCTTTATTACTAACTTAGCATTTTTAAAGATATTTCGTACCCTAAGAAATAGATCTAAATTATTATCAATATTCTTCACCCTTACCTTCTGTGGTACGATATAGGAAATACCGTTCCCAGCATTGGTAGAAAATTTTACACCTTCATCGACCAATTGGTTCTTCACATACTTTGCTGCACTTCTTCCGGCTCTCCTACTCTCTTCCGTTACAAAGTCAACCAAGTCATGGACATGAACAACATTCCCGCAGGCGAATACTCCCTTTTGGGTAGTTTCCATGGATTCATTTACCATAGGGCCATTGGTATGGGGATCAATCGCAGCACCGGCATTTCGAGTTAATTCATTTTCCGGGATAAGACCCACGGATAAGAGCAAGGTATCACAATCATACTCTATTTCTGTTCCTGGAATCGGTTTTCTATTTGCATCTACCCGAGCAATCGTTACTCCTTCTAGTCTGTGCTTTCCCTTAATATTAACTACTGTATGGCTAAGGTATAAGGGAATATCAAAATCATTTAAGCATTGGACAATATTTCTATTGAGCCCTCCGGAAAATGGCATCAGTTCAACTACTGCCAGCACCTTGGCTCCCTCTAAAGTCATTCGCCTAGCCATAATCAGTCCGATATCTCCAGAGCCTAGGATAACAACCTTTTTTCCTACCATATATCCTTCCATATTGATATATCGCTGAGCGGTTCCGGCGGTAAATACACCGGAGGGTCTGGTTCCTGGTATACCGATGGCACCACTGGTTCTTTCCCTGCAGCCCATAGCTAAGATTACTGCCTTTGCATCAATAACCATATATCCATCCTCTGGATTAACTGCATGGATTTCATTGTTTTCTGTCAAATTTAGTACCATTGTATTAATCTTATAGTCAATATCCATCGATTTTAATTCTGCAATAAATCGTTCTGCGTATTCCGGCCCTGTGAGCTCCTCCTTAAATACATGAAGTCCGAAACCATTATGAATACATTGCTGTAGGATACCTCCCAGTTCTTTATCTCTTTCCAGCACCAATATATTATTAACACCGTTTTTCTTAGCTTCGATTGCGGCAGCAAGCCCTGCCGGACCGCCTCCGATCACTACAATGTCGTATGTTTGCATTGCTTCTTCTCCTTCCTACTGTGCTCCATTCTGCTTCTTCGTTTCTTCCGTTAGTATATAGGCCCGGGAACTATCATAAGGAATGTCTTCCATTGATTTTCCTAATTCTCTGGCTAGAATCTCAACGACTCTTGGACCGCAAAAGCCTCCTTGGCAGCGACCAAAGCCTGCACCGGTTCTTTTTTTCACCGCTTTTACGGTACAAGCCCCCGCCTTTCTGTGGATCGCATCTATAATTTCACCTTCTGTCACTGTTTCACATCGACAGATGATATTACCATAATCAGGATTTTTCTTTATTAAGCGTTTCTTTTCTGCATCGGATAGTTGGTTGAAACGAATCACTTTTCTTCTTGTAGGTACAAAATCTTCCTTCTTTCTTAGACCACCTGTAATTTCTTC
>JAAYQP010000066.1 GCA_012519195.1 Clostridiales bacterium
CCAAATCGCGAGGAGGGTTTTTTGTTCTTTTATCAAAGTTGACATCAAATTTGAATATATACTTCCAAATAGAGTAATATAATTTTCTCGCATTTGCTTCGGCTATCATTATTTCGTTGATTGTTTTTGATTTATCTAGATTGGCATATATGTTTTGAAACATATTTAACATGTCTTTATTTAGACGGTTTCTAACTATATAGTACTTTGCTGTTCTTCTTATATTCTTAATAGCGCCAAAAACTATCTTTTTTGCCAACTTAACCCGTTTTTCTTTATCATAGTATGCCATTACTTGGTTTATTGTGGTTTTTCCGTTGCTTGTAGATTTGGCGCATGGAAAAAAAGAGCCTATATAATATTCATAATTATTAAAATAATGTAAAGATATCCCGTTTTGAGCTAAAAGGCTCAAACAACTTGCGCTTAAAATTACATTTGCGCATAAATATATATCATTTATTTGATAAAGAGGTAGAGAACTTTTTATACCCTCCTTATTGACGAACTCAATACTGTTGTCTTTTTTTGAGAGTTCACCTTTGGATAAAATATAAAATGAGTCTTTCATATTCAGTTGTTAAGGTTCATGGGTTCGTCAATCACTTTAAACATTCCAAACCCTTGTCCGCGCCGACTTCCTATGCCAGACTGCAAAAGATAGTTAAGAAGTTTTGGCTCTCCCTTAAGCAAAAATTCGCCAAGTGACACATTAAAATTTAGTTTCATATTTTTTATTACTGTCCTTTTTGCTTTAATGGGTGTTAAATCAATTTTCTTGTTTTGTACATCTTGAATGCCTTGAGCTGAAATAAAGTTTTCTACCACGATATTGATTTTTTTATTAAACTCGGGATGTGTATAATCTATATATGTATCCTCATAGTTTTCTCTAACTCTTACTAGCAATGGGCTTAAAAACTTTATGTATATTTGATTATTCTTAACCTCAGTCTCCGGTTCAAGATAAAGTCTTCTTAAAAGAATTGAGTTCTTTAAGGCAATTTCCTTTTCTTTTTTTATTTTAGGTAGTAAAGAATTATAGATATAAACTATTAGCGAATGGTCATGACTTGATAAGATAACTGTGAAGTTGTTTTTTTCCATTTCAATACTGTTTTTTTCGAACCGACATTTAGGAAATAAAACACAGAATGTAAGCGCTTTGGATTTAAGATTATCTTTACTATAGTTTTTCCGGTAAACATCGTCGTACATTGAAGATAAATTACCCTTGATATAACTCATTATCAATGGCCGATAATCCAAAGGGATTTTATTATGTCTGGTACTAAAATGCAGCGCTAGTCTCATTACATTTCCTCAATTTCTATGCTTGTAGCGCCATTTTCATATTTCTGATTTGATATATTTACGCACTTAAGACAAACAGGAGATATGTTGTTATAATAATTTCCTTGAACAGTTCTTCCGTCTTTAAATTGTTCCTTTAAAAATTGGCTTGTGTATAATCCCGCTCTGTCCTTGAGCGCGCTATATATAATGGTCTTTGTAGGAAAACCACTATGCTTTCCAATATAAAGCTTAAGAGGCGCTTCAGGCGTAGCTATTCTTTCTCTTCCGAATTTGCTTAAGTAGTAGTTGTTGTACATCTGATTAAAGTCTTTTATAGCTTTTTTTATGTCATCTATGGTAATTTTAGTATGATTTGGGTTTATTGTCATATTAAAAGTTATTTTGGTATCTTTTTTTATAAGTTCTGCTAATACTGGCAAAGTCTTTTCTTTTTTACTTTTCAAGTTGTAATAATAAATATGTCCAACATTTAGGTTTTCACTGTCAATAAGATTACTGTCAGAAATTGCGACGCCTTTCATATCAAAATCTTTTATATCGTCTCTTTTCTTCGGAAAAAATAGTTTTTCTACTTCTCTAAGCGCTTCTTTTAAAGCATTTTTATTTGCTGGAAGATTATGATATCTAGTATTAATATATGACGCGATGAGTGTGCTTCTTATCGCTCCTTTAAGACTGCTTCCCGGTATATATGGTCGTTTTGTGAGTTTGTCTTTTTGTGTTAAGGAAATATCGTTCAGGTTCTCTGCTGAATCTTCATTTTGATAGTATAACTTATAATCTGTTATATCAGGAATAAGTTTGTGGAATGTATTTGCGTCTAATATAATTCTATCCAACAAAAAATCATATAAAGAGTTGTCCTGATTTCTTCTGTTTGAATGGGCTTTTTCTATAAAGTTTAAGTATTTTTCAAATGAGTCTTTGCCATACGAATTTAACAAATCAATAAGTTTTCTTTGATTAATGACATATATGGCATCCTCCCCGTCGATATATTCGTACTTTTTTATATCTTCGCCTTCGCCTATATGAACCGAAGACAAGACTTTCATCTTTACTTTATACCTTTTTATTGTTTTCATACATCTACCCCCAGCCAAAAAGGTTTTAAATGCCTGTATACTTTATGATTCCCTTCAAAAGGTGAAACATCAAACACATCGCCTGTAAAGTTTTGTTTAAAGGTTGAACCAATATTAAAAACAAACATATCTTTCTTTTTGCAAAGACTATCCGAGAAGTTAGCTGATTGAATAAACCCCGACCTTTTAACAAGAGAATAGTTTGCGCCCTCAACGATTTCCTTTATTTCTTCTTGCTTGGGCAAACATAAAGACAATGTCATATACTTTTGAGCTTTGTCGTTTGTTAACAAGCTGTTTAATATCATCAAATCTTTGTTTTGCGCATTCTCATCAATAAGAACATAATCCTCTACGCAAAATTTTCCCAATCCATTATTTATTCTTCCGCCCAGCCCGGAATAGCCAAGAGACTTAATGATTTTTAATATCCTTGAAAAACTTTTTTCATCTTCCACACTCAAAATAAAATACAATCCGCTATCCTCATTGTAAGAATAAGTACCTACATAATAAGGCATATTGTCTTGGCCTGTCCTTTCTCTGTTGATTTTGCAATTTACTCTTATGTCTTCTTTTCCGAGTTCCTTTTCTAGATTAAGACAAAAATCAGCGTCAAAATTTTGATTGCCCTTGTAATATTCTATTAAGTCCTTTAACATGCTTGCAGGCAAAAAGGATAATTTTTTCATCTTTTTTGCAAAACTTTTATCCTTGTTGTTATCAGCTATGTCGGATTTTATCGCAATAATAGGACGAGGTATAAGGTAATGTTCAGCTTTATACGGAAGCAAAGAGGAAAACTTTATTTTCCCTTTTATGTTATCTTCAATAAACTTTCGCATCCCTTCATTACCAAAAACCCTTTGACTTTCTATTACCAAAGCTGAAAATAATGTGTCATTATGTACAATTTTATTGCTTTGCGACATATCTGTTGTTTGGGATTCTTTTCCGACATGCAAAGCCGTATTGAATTTAAGTTTAATACAATAATTCAGCATTTTCTGTTACATCCTTTAATTGTCCTGTTATTTTTTTAATTAGCTCCTCGTCAAAACCTTCCGCATATTCTGTCACAAGCTTAAAATTCTTAAATGCGACTCTACCGCTTCCTCTTGTCCCGCCACCGCCAAGATAGTCGACTTGCAAAAGCTTAAGACCTTGAATTAATGTGTTGAAATCGCTCTCTACTTCATCAGGGTTCACAATATTATAAACTAAAACAAAATCAAATTTTATGCCTCTTATAACCCTTTCCATTTGTCTAGGATTAGCTACGCCGGTAACTCGGTTAATTGTGTTTTCATATTTTACTTCAGTAGGAGGTACAGTATTATCAAACTGTTCTTTCGACATAAAGCAGTCAGAGAATTGCAGTCTGGTTTTCTCAGGTGTTTTCTCGGTAGTCCCGAAGAGTCTTAATATTCTTTTATCGTCCTCACGGTGCTCTTTTGCGGTCTCATTTAGGTTTTGAGCTAACAAAGAACGTATTTTACCTTTCAAACTGCTGCCCGGAATAATGGGTTTTTGCGTCTTTACATCTTTAATTACGGGACTGTCTACACCACCTATTGCGCTAAAACTATCGTCCGTGCCAATATGCAAACCTGTTTTTACTTCAATTTCACTTTTAATAATTATTTTACCTTTCATTTTTTCACTCCTATTAATCTCTTCCACCATAATATTTATGATAAGCTATCAAAGCCTCCACATACTTTGCAAAAATTTCATACTTTTTCTTTGTATCAACACAAAGTAATAATTCTAAAAGTTTGGTTCTATCAATGAAATCAGATGTAGATTGCAATCTTCTGTCAGCTTGTCCTCTTCCATAAATATAAGCCAACCTAACCTTTAAATAACTTATGTCATTCATAACATCTTGAGGCAGAGCATTTTCCTGACAGTTCGCCACTTTCATAGACACATTATTAATAAGCGCTAGGATGTTTCTTATGCTGCTTGTAGACGGCAAACTATTTGTTTTTATGTTTTTGATTGCGTTTTCCGCCGTCGTGGCGTAATCTTTTTCCACTTGATTGAAATAATCAATATCCGGTTTTCTTTGTTGGGGTCTTTGTTGTTGATTTCCCTTAAAATATCCATATGACATATTTATCCCTCCTTCCTATTTAAATAAATATATAAAGTTATTGCCATTATCAATTCCCTCCTGTTTTTTTCGTTTTTTGACCATTCATATATATTGTTAATAAATTTACTGTCAAATTCGCTTCTTTTATCATTATCTTTAACTACTCTTGATAACAAATAGGCTAATCTATGTGATTTATTCTGTTTTAAGAAATTAAGTACATTATATAGGAACGATGAGCCGCTTGCGGGAGAAAAAGCTTTTTTTCTTTCAAAATAGCTTTCAAGAAATCTTAGTTTTTCATCTATAACATTATTCTTAAAGTCATCCCACTTAAAAGTGCTTTCGCCATCATCAGTAAACAGCGTTACACTATCCTTATTCGGATTGTTTTTTGAACAGTTTTCAAGTTTGCCTGTTTCTTCAGCCATACGAGATATGGGATAGCCGCTCTTATATATTGAAATACCAGCCGATATAGTTAAGGTGTTTTGTGTGTATTTCTTAAAGGTTTGTCTTAAATCATAGGCTGCTTCTATGATTTCATTGTAACTTCCTACAATAAAAATATCATCGCCGCCGCTATAGACTATTGCAAGATTTCTTTTGTTAGATGCAGTTTGTTCATCACTAAAACTTAAGTAAGAGTATTTTTGTTTGTTCGAAAGAATTTCGTTTATATAGTACTTAAAAAACATTGCAAGGTTTTTGGAAAGCGTAGATGTTCTAGATAAAGTAACATATTCATAATTAACCTTGTCATCTTTACTGCGCTCAAATCCACTAATAAAAGTTTGTCCAAGATTATCTACATCGGCTCTCAACACCCCAAGCCTATGTATGCCTTTACATCTTTCTACAAAACCCTCAAAGCTTAATGGTTTTCCGCTCTCATCAACTGCTCTGTAATCCCCAACAAAAATATTACAGCCATATTCTTTTCCCATATGAGAAGAGTTTTTAGAATAAAACCTTATTAAATTATTATCCTTAATCAAAGCTTTCGTGTTTTCTTTGTTCAGAATTTGCATATAACAATCTTCTGTTTTAAATCCAAAAAATGGAAGATTCAGACCTTTTTCCATTTTATTTTTGGTAAATACAAAATAGATATCATCATCCATTATCTTTTTGCCCATTTCCTCAAAGCCTACACAGATTTCACACTTATTGTCCTTAAGCTTTCTTGAGCTACAACCACAAACCTTACATTCTCTTGAAGAATCTATTTTTTCTGAATTGAGAAGCTGTATTTCATCTGCGTCATAGCGTTTCATCTTATGCAAACTGATTTTTTGAGATAATTTTTTATAAATATTCTTATAGTTCTGACATGTTTTTCTGTTTTTTATAATTTCCTCTACGCTTTCTCCTCCATCTGTGTTTTGCAACTCATAAGCGCTACATTCTTGATATGCTCCGGCAACATAAAGGTCCGTCTTAAAGAATTTTAAAAACCATTTATTCTGTGATTTCAAGCATTCGGCAAAATTATCTTTTGCGTGTTGTGTGTTTGGTATAAGCATATAACAATGCCCCCCACTGTTATATATAAGGTTTGCTCTAGTTAACTCCATTGAAATTAATAGCTCGTCCACTAAAAACTCTGTTAGCAACTCCAGATAGTTCGAACGAGCTCTCAATTGCTTAAGAGCCTTTTCAGGAACAACTGAATATATGAATTTTTGAATTCCACTAATATCGAAAGAAGCAAGACAAAATGCTTTTTCTGAATAGAATTCTTTTTCATTTATAAATAACTTGGTTTTATAATCTGTTATATTATTATTTTTTAAATAATTGTATATGCATAAAGCTATAGCTGCGGTCAATTTGGAATGGTCATATAGCGATATATCATTTGTGTCATTACTATTGGTACAAGATGGTATACTTGACGTTGTTGACTCCATTAGTTCAATTATTGAATTAATTTTGCTCTTGCATATATCTTCTGAAATTAAGTTCTTTTCAATTCTAGTTTTAATATCCTTATAAAAGCCCTGTGATAAATTAAGGTTTTCCACAGGGAAACATAACTTTGATTTAAGATCATTGTCAATTTGGCTTATACATAATTTTGATGAATTATCATTTAGTAAATTAAATATGCTTTTTAGCGGTGTCTTTTCATTAAAAACTCCGTTTTCTTCTTGTTCCTCAGTATAACGTCTGTCAAAAGCCGAAGCAATATTATCTGCAACATAAACAAGATAACTTATATCGTCATCTTTCAATTCCGCTTTTTTTAGTTCGTTCTTATGATGATAACGTACGGCGTTTATTATTTCTTCTGGAAATTTCTTATCTTCTAAAAAGCGGAATCCTGCATACTGATGCGTTCCAATACCTTCAGCTCTTCTCACTACTTTTCCTATGTCGTGCAAAAGCCCCGCTACAGTAACTAAAAAATCTTTTCTCATATTATATCCCTAAAATATATTATTTTGTTATATAATAGCATAATTTCCAATATCTGTAAATATTGAAATTAATAACTGTACGGTTTGTCGGACATCAGACCA
>JAAYQP010000006.1 GCA_012519195.1 Clostridiales bacterium
AAGAATTATTGCAAAAATACTCCACAAAATTGGTATTCGAGAAAATGATACCTTTATACAGAAGACCAGTGGTGATCTTATCTCCGGGTATCAAGGTGGAACGGTTGAGAATGTGAATAATGCAATTGCAGAGGCAGAAGGAGGTACCTTATTTATCGATGAGGCTTATACCCTTTATGACCCTGCCAATCCGGACAAGGAAGGTAAGAAAGCCCTTGAGGCACTTCTAGTAGATATGGAAAACCGCCGGAATGCTTATACCGTAATATTAGCTGGTTATAAGGATAAGATGAAGGATTTAATGAAGGTGAACCCCGGATTTAGCTCTAGGTTTGCACATACCTTTTATATACCGGATTATTCGGAAGATGAATTGATTGAAATTGCTGAGCAGATTGCGAAAGAGAAGAATTATATCATTGACGAAAAAGCCAAGCAAGGCATAAGAAAAAGAATCGAACGGGAAAAGATCGATGATAAATTTGGAAATGCACGCTTTATTCGGAAGCTGATAGAGGAGGCAACGGATAATCTTGCACTTCGAGTTGCCGCGATGAAAAACCATAGTGCAAAAGACGATCATCTCTTATTATATGAAGATTTTATTGATGATGAATTTGATAAAAGCTTAGATGAACTCCTTGATGAGCTAAATCAAATGGTTGGCTTAAAAAAAGTTAAAGAACAGGTAAATATGCTAATCAGCGATATCTCCTATCAGAAGGAGGCTCTAGAACGGGGTTATGACTTGGGTACGGGAAACCAGTTTATGAATATGATCTTTGTCGGCAATGCTGGTACCGGTAAAACTACGGTTGCGAAACTAATCGGAAAAATCTATTATGCCCTAGGTGTTTTAAAGCGGGGTGACGTATTTGTAGAAAGTTCGAGAGTTGATTTTGTTGGACAATACCTTGGATCAACTGGTGTTAATACGAAAAAAATGGTAGACAAAGCCATGGGTGGTATCTTATTCATTGATGAAGCTTATGCTCTCTGTGCTTATGAGGATGATAAGTTTGGTATGGAGGCTGTGAATGCATTAGTAAAATATATTGATCAGTATAAGGATCGACTAATGGTAATTATGGCAGGCTATACCGAGGATATGGAACGCTTTATGAAGACAAATCAAGGACTTACAAGAAGATTTCCTACGATAATTGAGTTTGAAGATTACAATGCAGAGGAACTAACCGATATCTTCTATTCTTTTATAGAAAAGAAAGGGAAGAATCGTGAGGGTTTACGAATTGAAGACGGATTAAGAGAAGAGATAAAGAAATATTTAGAGAAATGCTCGTCCCGTGATGGCTTTGGTAATGCTGGTGGTGTAGTAAACATCTGTAATAGGGTGATAAAAAACCAACGTAGTCGCATTGCTGCAAAGCTTAGAGCGAAACAAGAGGTAAGTGATATCGAATTCATTACCATCACAAGGGAAGATATTGGATTTGATAAAGAGGATTCCGAACTGCTAATTGCAGAGTAATCGTTACCAGCAGGATCATTAAACTAAGAGGTGAATATATGAGTGGTAGAAAATCATCCGAAGTTAGCGGTTTATTACAGCAATGCAAGAGAGCAAGGGGAATCAATGAGGCAAATTGGTATAAGAAGACCGGCTATAATCTTGAAACCGCGATAAGGAACCAAGAGGAAATTAATAAAATATATGACTATATAAAGCAAAACCCGATTCGGTTCGACGGGCAGAATGAGATGGATGAAGATCTAACTTTTATCTTAAAAAGGCTAGAGGAAATGACATCAAGAATCAAAAGAGATGCCTATATCAGCGGGATCAATGTATTGAAAAACCGTTGGAAGGAATTGATGAAGGAATTAAACAAAGTGGATGATGAGGCAGAGAATATAAGGAATATAATTGCCAATAAGCCTCATTATTGTGATGAGGAATATCGAAGGGCTTCTGTGTTGGTTCGTGAATATCAACGAATAACGAAGCAGATATTAAACATTGTAGAAGAGACAGATAACCTAGAAGAAGCAAGTACCTGGGACTATCATTATGCTAACCAGATAAAAACATACATACAACAACTGGAAGACTACAAGAATGATTTGCATAGCAACCATAGCGAAGAAATGGTAGAAGCAGATGAGAATCATGATGACCGGGTTGCAGTGATTGAGAATTTTATTGGTCGTATTAACGAAGTAGGCTTGGATACGATACTTGAATTTGTACCTGAGGAATATGAGGCGGTTAAAAATAAAGTAGATCGACTGGTGGAAGTTAAGGCAGAAACCATCGAACTGGAGAAAGTAAAGGAAGACATCAAGGAGTTCTTTCTTACTTTGAAGCTTAAGCAGGAGGAATGGAAAACAAAGAAAGAAGATCTAGATCGTTCCTTACTAAGAGTGCAGAAACAAGCCAGGGAAGACACCTATTATGATCCACTGGATTATGCAGAGAACGGCAAATACGCCAATAAGCTTCATCTCTTTGATTTTCTTGCAATCTATGAAGAAAGAGAATATGAAGAGAACTTCAATATATCAATGGAGGAAGCTAAGGTACGACTAAATATCGGTGATCTTTCTGGGGCAGCGGATTGTATAGCAAAAGCTTCGGAAATGCTCAAGCAGGCTAGTCAAGCAGCGGCTATATTACAGGAGAATATGGTTAAAAATATCTATCTTGCTAAGGATATGCAGGAGGCAATGGAGAGTCTATCCTATGAGGTGGAGGTATCCTGTATCGATGGCAATGCAAAGAACGGTATTAAGATAACCTGCAGTTTGGGTGATGAGCAGATTGATTTTGATAAGGTTCTTGTACAAGAGGAAGGAAATGTTATCGTAGATATCAACCATATAGAAAGTAGAAAGGGAACCTGTGGCACGAGCTGGAAGAAAATCGCTGAGGTGATGAGAGAATATAATATTCCTATTACGGATGTTCGTAAAAACGGTCAATCTCTTCTGTATGCATCACAGGAGAAGATCAGGCTTGACCGAAGGGAAGTAGAGGACAGGCTTCCACTATAAGAATTTAGATAAATTATAACAATATCGATAAATAAATTTTAGGAGAGGCTTCCATGGACAAGTTAGAACAGTTAAGAAATGAGCTGAAGCAACTTCAGCAGAAAAATATAAGGCTACGTAGGCAAGTTATTATGCAGTATCTGGCATATCCAATCGTTATTGCTACTGTTTTAATAGCAATTTTTCTATTACCAAAGCTAAGTTCACTTCCTATATTTACAAAACTTAATTCCGAAACAGAATTTATATATTCCATGGTTTTAGATGATGGTAGTCTGATAGGCATGGTAGGTCTGGAATATCCTGATATAGAAGTTGAAAGTAAGGAAACAAAGAATCAGATCTCACAAGAGGACGTGAAAAATAATTTTTTTAATCTCTATGATTTGACTTACAATGAGTATAAGGATAAGGTAAGGACTAAAAGAAAGTCTTCCAATCAGAGTTCTGATGACCTTATAGAGCTATATTATGAAAATGATATTCTAAAACACTACTATGAAATAACTGGTGGTAAATGCGTTGTCATTACAGGTGTGAAGAATAAAGCAGTAAAGAACTTAACCGTTCCATCCACGGTAGAGATTAATGGAGAGGAATATCAGGTTGTTGCTATAATCGGTAGTTTAGAGACCTACCGATTAAGGACGGTTGTTTTGCCGGATACAATTCGATATATTGCAAGAGCCTTTGAGGGATGTGAATTATTAGAGGAAATCAATTTACCCAAAAACTTGGCTTATATTGGCAATTCTACCTTTGCCAATTGTACAAATTTATCTAAAGTCAATATGCCGAAAAGTACAATC
>JAAYQP010000067.1 GCA_012519195.1 Clostridiales bacterium
AAGGTACTTATGCCCTCCCCATCCTGTGGATGAAAAACACCGGCTCTTCTATCCTTGATTAATAGATCGATAAATCTACACAGACTATCGATATAGAGGAAACCTTGTTTACAATCCGTATAAATAACCGGAATGACCGGTGTTAATCGAACTAGCTTTACAAAGGAACTAATATAATTACCAGGGCAACCAGATCCATAGATATTGGGTGGCCTTACGATTGTTACTTTAAAGTTATGCGTACTTAACTTTTGAAGTTTCTTTTCAGCCGCAAGCTTGCTTCTGCCGTAATAGCTTTTCGGATTTAATGGTGTATGTTCGTCAATTACATTTCCTGCAGGCAATTTTTTGCCCTGACCATAGACTGCCATAGTAGAAAAAAATATAAACTGTTCTACCTGACTTTCCCTTGCCTTTTTGGCCACTTTGTAAGGCAGGATGGTATTTACTTTATAGTAGGTTGACCAGGGTATCTTTTTATTTTTCTTATGTACAATAGCTGCCACATGGATTACCGTATCATAAGGGGTAAAATCATAATGGATCCAATCTGGATTTTCCATATCTAACTCATCCACAAGGAAGTCTCCAGTCTTTTCTAACCATGATTTTAAATTTCTACCTACATAACTTCCGCTACCAGTAATTAAAACCTTCATATTTTCTTACAGCCTTTCACTAATTGAATTCTATTTTTTAATAATTTTTTCGCAAATATCTTTGCATCAAAATGACTTTTCGCAAAATCATAGCCTGCTTTTCCGAACTTCATTCGTTTTTCTTCATCATTCAATAGTTCTTCTACTGCATCCACAAGTGCACCGACATCTCCTACAGGAATGGTAATTCCAGTAACACCTGCAATCATTCCATTCACAGGTCCCGGTATATTACTTACAATGACTGGTACTCCCATCGCTTGCGCTTCCACTACAGACATACCAAATCCTTCTCTATGGCTAGGAAGAATAAAGATATCCATAGCAGCCATATGCTTTTCTACATCAGGCACTCGATTCGTCTTAATAATACGATCGTTTTGATAAAACCACTTTAATAAGGCCGGTTCAATCGTATCTTCTTTTTCAATCGGTCCAACAAAGAGTAAATTCAAATTCGGATACTTTGATACTAATAACTTAAATCCTTCAAAAAGTTCGTTACTTCCTTTATCCTTTCCTAAACGGCCCACAAATCCTAAGACAATACGATCTTCTTCGATCCCATAACGATTACGAATTTCCCTACGATAGATTTCTTTTTTACTAATATCAAATTTGACTAAATCAACACCTTTGGCACTGCCATTCCATATAAGACGACTTTTCTTTTTCGAGTAAAATCTTCGTTTTCTACAATAAATTAAATTCCCATAACTATCTGGTTGTATCTGGGTGGATAATAAACATACCGTCCTCTCTAGTATTTCGAATATAAATCGCTTAAGACCTTTCATGGTCACAAATACCATACCCCACTGGCAATATAAACGTATTGGTATTCTAGTCAAATAAGAAGCAAGGGCTGTATAAAAGCTTGCATTTGGGGTAGAGTATTGAACCATATGAAACTTTCCCTTCTTAAGTGCTTGATATAAAAGATAGGTTGCTTTTATAGATCCGATAAAATCAATGCCCCTAGGCATTGGTATCGCAATCGCATTCACATAGGGGTATTTCTCTAGTAAGTCCTTTTTATATTCCGTAGTCATGTTACATATCACAGTTACATCAAATCCATACCTGTTATATAATGGTAGAAATGGTTTAATCCAATTATCGATGGAACTAGACATGGTAGTAACGATACAATAGCGATATCGTTTCTTTACTTTTGGCTTAAGTGAATCATTTTGCTCTATAAAATTTTTAATATTATTCTTAATTAGGGTATATAAGCGATCAGGAATCTTATCAGATACAAAAGAATTATGTGGTGTTATATAGACATTCTCAAAATCCCATAGGGGACTGTCAGAACATAAAGGTTCTTCTTCAAAGACATCTAAAGCAGCTCCGTGTATTCTATTGTTTTGTAAAACTTTAATTAAAGCATTTTCATCAATTAAACTACCTCGTGATACATTGATTAACACACAGCTTTTTTTCAATTTGGATAGCCTTTCCCTATTTATAAAGTGAAAGCTTTCTTTTGTAATCGGTAGTGATAAGATGAGAATATCTGCTCGATCCAACACATAATCTAACTTATCATAAGTATAGAATTCATCGGTTAGATTGGTTTCCACAAAGGTTAAATCGATTCCTATGATGGATACTTCAAAAGAGCGTAATCTCTTTGCAATTTCTCTGCCTAGGTTACCAAAACCAACGATGATTGCTGTTTTGCCACTAAGTTCAAGGAGGTCTCTTTGCTTTTTCCACTCATGATTAGACTGAAACCGATGAAAGGCTTTACTTTTTTTATAGAATTGTAAAATCATTAATATGACCCATTCTGCCATAGGATTGCTATATACTCCTTTAGCATTTTCGACTTGAATATTTGCGGATTTGATAGTATCCATCGGTAACCTGTCAAATCCCGCACTGGTTAATTGAATAAATTTAAGGTTTTTGAATTTCTCTATGGAATTGTATAAAAATAATCCATTACAGACGACGATATCGATGTCTGATACATCTTTGCTTATTTCCCTTCTCTCATCTTGTATGTAGATTACTTCTCCTACAATTTCCTCTAATTCTTTTATTTGTTCCTCTGTATATGAAAAAGCACCAGTCAATAATAGCTTCATATGACTTCCCTACCTTTTTTCATATTTTCTTCGATTTCAGCCACTTTCTTTTTTAATCTTCTTTGATTTTTAAGGAAGTACCGATAATCCTTTTTACGAATTTCCTCTTCAAATCTTCGGATTTCCCCAATTCCTTTTTTAAATATCTTTTCTATCGTTTCGTAATCTTCTTTGACATTGCAAAAACTTCTAGATACAATAGCAATACTAGATCCAAGACGATATATTTCACCGATTAAATATTCCGCTGGAATCAAACCATGTCTTATCCTTGCAATGCCGCCAAAGCCGTAAGGAATTCCTTTCTCTCTAAATTTATTACATATGGCTTCAACAGTGCCATCTGCCACCAATGAGAACATAAATAATCGTTTAAGCCCAAGATGTAGATCATTGATTCCAATATGAGCATAGTCAATTCCAGGTACACTTAAGATCTTATCTATATTCTCCACAGCCTCCGGTGTTTCAAAAAGTAAGCATGTTTTTGCCCTTCCATTGACATAGTGAATAAACTCTTTCACTTCTTTTATGGTTTTAAAGTATGGAAGCATGAGAATATCAGCCCCATCTTCAATCGCTCTATCAATCTCTTCTTTCGAGCCATCATACATGGGATTGATTCGTACAATAAGCTTTGCTTTATTGACACTCTCTTTAATTTTCTTTATATCTTCAATTTTATGATAAGAAATTCGAGTATCTAGATGTCCTTGCCGCTCTTTTTTTCCTCTGATCTCTAGATCGATCCAGATCCAATCAACTCCGCTATCCTCAGCGATCTTGGCTATGATCGGATCGTTCGTTGCATACATGAGTTTAATATAAGGGTAATCCCTTTTCTCTTTGACTGTTTTGCTAACATTTAAATTATCATTCATAGTAAGTACTTTAACGACAGTCAAAATCATAATCTTCAAATCAAGAAGGAAACTAAATTTATCAACATATTCCATGTCATATTCAATACGTCTGTCCCAATCTAGATCCTTTCTTCCATGGATTTGCGCTAAGCCAGTAATTCCTGGAAGGACCATAAATCGTTTTTTCTGTGGAACAGTATATTCACTAAATTTCCATGGATGATAAGTAAGGGGAGGTCTAGGTCCGATCAATGACATATCCCCTTTTAGTATATTCAACAATTGAGGAAGTTCATCAATGCTGGTTAATCTCAATATTCTACCTACCTTGGTTACTCTTTTATCACCTTTTAATTCGTATACCCCTCCTTTTTCTGCACCTGCAACCATAGTTCGAAATTTATACATGGTAAACTCTCTCCCATGTAAACCCAAACGTAACTGCTTATAGATGATAGGGCCTTTTGATTCCAACTTTATGGATAATGCAACGATAACATAAAGTGGTAGCAGAATAATCAGTCCAAGGATAGAAGCTATTATATCCAGATATCTCTTAACAATTTTATATTCCATAAAATGAAAGAACCCCTCTCATATCGTTATAGATTAATATATGAAAGGAGTTCTGATTGGTGCTAGCATTGAGGCTGTTGTAAAACATTACTAAATAATTAGGTTTCTTTCTCAACATTCTTTTTAAATGTTGGTACAGCCTCAATTAAAGCCTCTTTTATCAAGGCCATATCTTTTGTTTCTAGTGCTTTTCGTAACTTCTCTAAGATCGCTTCAATTTCTTCTTGAGAAATCGTGTTATACTTCTCTATAAAGATTTTAGCATTCTCTGTTTTTATTAAGTCATCATTATGCATTAAGAGCTCTTCATATAATTTTTCTCCAGGACGAATTCCAATTTCTTTAATTGGAATTTCTGTATAGGGGATGTAGCCCATTAGACGGATTAAATTCTCGGCTAAGGTTAATATATTCACTGGCTGCCCCATATCTAGTACATAGGTTTCCGATTGTGAGTCCATAGAAGAAGCTCTTAATACTAATTGAGCAGCTTCAGAAATCGTCATAAAATATCGATATGCTCTTTTATCCGTAATGGTAACTGGGCCACCTTGTTCAATTTGTCGTTTAAAAAGTGGAATCACAGAACCGTTCGAACCTAATACATTACCAAAGCGTACGGTTACATAATTGGTAAGACTTACTTCCTTCATACTTTGAACAATCATTTCACATACTCTTTTACTGGCCCCCATCATACTCGTTGGGTTAACTGCTTTATCTGTTGATATAAGCACAAATTTCTTGGCCTGATATCGATGGGCCGCTTGGACCGTATTATAAGTCCCAAAGACATTGTTTTTTATTGCTTCATCGGTACAATCCTCCATAAAGGAAACATGCTTATGGGCTGCTGCATGAAATATTATTTCTGGTCTATACCTTTCAAACAATGTTTCGATCTTCTCTCTATCCTGTACGGAAGCAATTTCAACGGATAATTTTAAAGAACGATTATACTTTGAAATTAATTCTTGCTGTATATCAAAGGCATTATTCTCATAATTATCAATTATAATTAAATGTTTTGGATTAGACCGGGCGATTTGACGACATAATTCAGAACCAATGGAACCGCCTCCCCCTGTTACCATAATCGTCTTTTGCTTCAAATAGGAATTAATCTCCGTTTCATCAAAAGAAACGGATTTTCTACCTAATAGATTTTCTACTTTAAACTCGCGCACCGAAGATAGTAAATTAGGTCCATTTTGTAAGATGGAAATTAGATCCGGAAGAAATTTAACCTTAATATTGGACTTCGTAACGATCTCTAATATTTCACTTTTTCTTTGCTCTGTAAGTGAAGGTATTGCTATGATCACCTCACTTACAGGTATTTTTTTTATGATATCAGGAAAACGATCGATCGGACCATATACCATGATATCTCGTATCTTTTTCCCAATCTTATCGTTATCATCATCAATAAAACAGAGCACAGAATAATTCGTTTTCGGATTATATAGGATTTCATTCAGTAATAGTACTCCTGCACCACCCGCACCAATAATTGCTAAGGGTAATTTGGTCCTTGACATATTCAAAAGATTTTTACGATATTTTTTATATAAAAACCGTACCAATAACATTAGTAAGGCAGAAACTGCACCAGAAGATATGGAAAATATCGCGGATGTCTTGTTTGTAAAAAGAAAATAATTCGGTAGAATATAAAGTAAAAATCCCGATATTACGCCAAGTATTAACTTTATATATTCATTGTACTCAGCATATTTCCATATATTTTTATAGCTTTTTATGATCCATTGACAGAGTGTTATACTTAATATAATTATACATATATGGCCTAGAAAAACCCTGAAATCGAATTTATTAAGCTGATTTTGGCTACCATTGGGTACCCAATAATAGATTATATAGCAAGTAATAAAAACAATAAAAGCATCTATAGCGAATAGTATTTTGGGTTTCCATCTATTTAATTTCATTTAAAATTCACTTCCCTTTAACATAAGACTAGTATCATTTCTTATCATTCTCCCCTTAATTATTGAATTTGCATTTTGTTGTAACAGGTCACAATAGAAATTACCGATCTCCTTTTTAATAATAACAAAGGCTTCCTTTAGATTTGGAGGCCTTTGTAACATGTTATGACAATCACTTCCTATTGCATCGATCAACCCATTTTTTATATAATGAAGCGCAGTTTTTCTCTGCTTCTTATCAATTATGGTGTTTGCATTTATTTGCATAACACAACCTAAATTCATGAATCGCCTTATATTCTTTTTATTATTCCATAGAAAATGATATCTTTCTATATGGGCTATCATCGGTATGACACGAAATATATTTATTAATTTTTCAATATTTTCAAAATCAGAATTACTCCAATGTTCTTGATCGGGCAATTCCAGTAATAGATAATTCGTATTTTGAATACATAACTGATCTAGATCAGAATATTGATAAAGTAAATTATGATATCGTGTCTCACTACCAGGGATTAAAGTCATCCTTGAATCATGAATCGATAGAAATGCTTTTTCTATTTTCGAGACAAATTCTTCAATAGAAATCTTCCTAGGATCAAAATGAGGAGTACAGATCGCTGTGTGAACCTCATGCAGATTCAAGCATTCTATCATTTCTAATGATTCCCTAACATTTTTTGCACCATCATCCATATGAGGTAAGATATGCGTATGAAGATCAATCATGATTACCACCATAATAAGAATAATAATAATTTAATTTCTTACCTTTATTCATTGAGATACCATTAAGAACAAATCCAAGTATATTACCTTGGGACAGCTTAAATTTATCCAATGCATTTGTTAAGATTGGATGTGAAGTTTTTCCCTCCCTGACAACTAAGAGTATTCCATCTGAATACTTTGCCAAACTAAGAGAATCTGATAGAACATTAACAGGGGGAGTATCAAAGAGAATATAATTATAATCTTTCTCAAGTAGAAGCAATATCTTCTCCATCTGACTGCTTGATAATAGCTCCGACGGGTTAGGTGATAGCGTACCTAATGGGATAATATCTAAGTTTTCGTATGAGGTTTTCTTAGTCACATCTTTTAATTCTACCATTCCTGATAAAGCATCGGTAAGACCTGGTTTATATTTCAAATTAAAGGAATTATGAATCTTACCTTTTCTTAAATCGCAATCAATAATCAAAACCCTAGAGCCAGTTTGAGAGATTGCAATTCCTAAATTGATACTAGTAGTACTTTTTCCTTCACTGGGTAATGGACTACTAATGATGATTTTTTTACACCCCTCTTTTATTAAGGCAAACCGTAAATTTGTTCTAAGAGCTTTGAAAGCTTCATTAAAAAGAAATTTCGAATGATCATTTACACTACTTTTTATATTTAAGCGTTTCTTTTTCTTGGATATGAATGGACGTTTTTTTGTTTTACGATCATCTTTAGACAAATTAAAATTTGGAATTTCTCCAAGTACAGGTAATTGGTATTTTGCAATTAAATCTTCCTTATTTTTAATATTAGTATCAAGAATTTCTACTAATAAGATGATAAATACCGAAGCTGTAAGACCTAACATTCCACCAATGATAGTATTTTTTATTATGTCTGGTCCGGACGGTCTGTTAGGAAATTTTACTGGATCAACTACGCTAATTTCTGCAGATGGTTTTATCGATTTAATTAATTCAGGAGCAATTCTCTCCATACTTTCTGCCAAAGAATAAGAAGTCTCTGCACTATAGGAAGTAACACTAATCTGAAATATTTCTGTATTATTAATACTTTTTACTGAGGTCATAGCCTTTAATTGATTTATAGAATAATCTATCTTGGTATCATCCAGTATTTTTTCATAGAAAACATTGGTATTTAAGAAATTAATATAGGTTGTAACAACCTTCTGTGCATAATTTAATTCATTTAAACTGACACTCGCTTCCGTATCGTTGGGGATTACATATAGTTGCACAGAAGCTGTATAGGAAGGATTTATTATATATTTACTACATACAAATGATGCAGATACTCCAACAAATAAACCAATAATAATCCAAATTATTCTTTTAAATACTAAATTTATAACTTCTTTTACTGAAAACTCCATTCAACAAATCCTCCATTATCGCTTTTACTCAATATTCTTGTTTTACAGTTATAATATGTCGATAAATGAATAATGTGCTATTAACTAAAATTTTTATTTAATTGGTCCAACCATATTTTTGAGCAAAAAAATAAGCTAGGAGTTTAATA
>JAAYQP010000068.1 GCA_012519195.1 Clostridiales bacterium
ATAAGATGATTACTGCCATTGAGACCTTTAAGGAAAATGGTATCGTTCCAATCGCAGTTTCCTTGAATAATGTTCCCCATTACTGGATTGAGTTCTTAATGCTTTCTGCAGCAGGACCAGAGAATTTTACCATTGTTCCTGAATCCGCTCCGGAAGATTGGTGCAAAGGTCTTGCCATGTTCAAAACTTTGAGAGATATGGGAGCTTTCCCAGTGGATACCGATACCATTGACAATGATTTTGCAGGGGAGCTATTTAAAAATAAACAGGCAGCAATGCAACTGGATGGTTCCTGGTATGCAGGCGGTATTCCTGATCAGGATAACACCGTTGTCATCGCCTTCCCAGTAATTCCAGATGGTAAGGCTCCAGCTGGTAGTATGATTGGTGGAATATCTTCTGGCTTCTACATTACCAAAAAGGCTTGGAACGATCCTGATAAACGGGATGCAGCAGTTAAATTTGTAATGGCTCATACCAATAAGGATGCAGTTGCAAAATACTGGGGTGGCAATGGTCAGGCAGCTGCCAAAGTGGATCCACTAGAAAATATGACCCCTCTAGGAATTTCCGGCTTAAATTATAGTAGTTCGGCAACTAGCATTTCTACACCGACCGATTCAAGAATTACTCAGGAAGCCTATAATACCTTAGTTGCAGGTATTGTAGATATTTCAACCGGTGCAAGAACTCCGGAAGATTTATTAAATGAAGTATTACAGATTAATGCGAAATAATTAAAGTTCATAGGGAGAGGGGTGGGCTTACCCCTCTCTTTCTTAAAATACCCTGAAAGCACAACTATTTTGATGGTTATATGATACTTATGAATAGAATACAGAAAAGGAAAGGCGATTGATCTATGCTATATAAGAAAAAGTTACCTCTACTAATATTTTTAATACCGGGTATGGTTTTAATGTTTCTATTCCTATATAAGCCCTTCGTTGAAAACATTATCAATAGCTTCTATGATATGACATCGGCAGTTAAAATGCCCGGCCAGGAGTGGAAGTTTATTGGTTTGGATAACTATAAAAAATTATTTTCAGATCCTAAGATTCGAATTGCCATTTCTAATTCTCTAAAGATGATGGTGCTGGCTGTCGTGTTCCAGGTGGGAATCGCTTTTATCCTAGCTGTACTTGTTAGCCTGATAAACAAAGGACAGCATATCTTTCGTACGGTGTATTTCTTCCCTATTGTAATCTCAGCGACTGCAATTGGATTACTGTTCAAACTCTTTTATAACTACAATGGTGGGATGCTGAATCAGCTAATGTTAGCCTTAGGAAAGGAGCCAATTAACTGGCTATCAACCTCATTGGCTTTTATTATGGTTTCTATTCCTACCATATGGAGCTATGTAGGATTTTATTTTGTCATCATCCTTACCGGGTTAAATGCGATTGATGATGAGATCTATGAAGCCGCTGCCATTGATGGATGCTCCAGATGGATGCAGGTTTTCTATATAACAATTCCACTAATTCGAAGTATAATGTGCACCTGTATCACATTAGCAGTTACCGGAGCCTTAAAGGTCTTTGATTTACCCTGGGTCATTGTTCCCAAAGGTGCTCCACAGGGCGTAACTCATTTTCTGGGGACCTATATGTATGAACAGACATTTTCAATTAGTAATATTGATTATGGCTCAACCATTGCCCTAGTTATCGTTATTCTAGGGGTCATCGTATCCAAAACAGTTTCAAAATTAATCAAACCGGATAAGAATCTTTAAAGGAGAGGTGTATTTCGATGGCAGCAGTCGATACAAAAAGAAAAAAAATTAAAATTTCAAATGGAATCATTTATCTAATCTTAAGTATGTGGGCATTTACTACAATCTTTCCTTTTGCATGGATCATTAACAATTCCTTTAAGCCCTCCCGTGAGGTGATAAACAGCTCCTTTTCCCTTCCCATTGAGTTTACTATTGAAAATTATAGAAATGCCTTTGATAAATTAAATATTTTGGAGGCATATAAGAATAGTTTTCTAATATCAGGGAGTGTTACCATAGGGGTTATGGTACTGGCAAGTATGATGGCCTTTGCAATGACTCGGTATCAATTCCGTGGAAAGGAACTATTGAATTCTCTCATCATGGCCAGTCTCATGTTTCCGGTTTTCTCTACGATTATCCCGGTATTTAAAATGATGTCCCAAGCTTCTTTAATCAATCATCCTCTCAGTGTTATTCTGCCTCAGGTAGCAGGCAATCTTAGTTTTGCTGTTGTGGTTATGATGGGGTATCTAATGGGAATCCCTCTTGAGATGGAAGAGGCCGCCTATATGGAAGGGGCCCATGTGGGGAAAGTATTCACAAGAATTATCATTCCCCTTTCCAAACCTGCCCTAGCAACTGTGGCAATTTTCTGTTTTCTTTGGTCTTATAATGATTTATTCACCCAACTGATCATGATTCGAAGAAGGACACAGTATCCAATCTGTGCTTTACTAAATGAAATTAGTTCGAAATATGGGACCGACTATGGACTCATGGCATCTTCCATTGCGATCATTATTATACCTGTGATTATTGTCTATATTCTGTTACAAAAGAATATCATTAAGGGTTTGACAGCCGGTGCAATTAAGGGATAAAATAATGGTATAATTTTCTATCGTGTTGGCTACATTAAATTTGTTACTATTTATAATGTTGCTATTTGTAGTGTTTCTATTTGTAATGGTGCTCTAAGTATTGGAGGTTACTATGTACAAAGTGGTTATTGTTGATGATGAACCGATTATTGTAGAAGGGTTATCAAGGATGATACCCTGGAGGGATTATAATTGCAAAATCTCAGCCGTTGCCAATGATGGGATGGAGGGAACAGAGATTATTCGCAAATATCAACCGCATATGATCATTACGGACATTTCCATGCCGGATCTGGATGGTCTTGGAATGATTGCAGGACTAAAATCGGAATTCCCGAATATGGAGATCAGTATTTTAACCGGATATGGCAAATTTGAATATGCACAAAAGGCAATTAATCTTGGAGTTACTCGTTTCCTGTTAAAGCCTTCGAATATGGATGAGCTTATCGAAGCAATTACGACCATGATACATAATTTACAGTTAAAAAACCTTATGCCGGATGAAGAAATACAGGCCTCCGAGATAGAAGAAGATAATTTTGATAATGAAGCAAGTAATTTTATCGTTAATAGTGCTTTAAAATATATGGAACAGAACTATGCTCACAGAATAACCCTATCCGAGGTTGCTGAGAAAACCTATGTCAGCCAGTGG
>JAAYQP010000069.1 GCA_012519195.1 Clostridiales bacterium
ATATCTTTCTTTCGTCCTTATATTCCGCGCCAATGAACCCAAGCCTTAAAAGGAAACATCGGAATGCGTACTTTTCATTCTCTGCTAATTTTTCTGTTGAAGATATTCTTTTCTGTGCAATACTCATCTCACAAAGCGCGGCTATAAAATGTGTGTAAGCTTTAACCCTGTCGGCATCCGGCATTTCTCTGAACCAAGGAAATGTAACTCTCTTTTCTTCGACATCTACCGGAAGGCAATCAATACCAAGTGCTTTACAGATAAGTGTCTTTTTTGACTCCAGAAGATTCTCAAGATTGTAAACATTCACTTTATCTTCCGGAAGGCTTACTGCAAGACCATCAAATCCATGTTCCGTCTCTTCTAATGCCTCCTGCTGCCTCACAAAGCCTCGTTTGGCAAGTTCTTCGATTAAACGCTCCACTTCTTCGCTATCCGCCGAATCATCAAAAATGGCTCTATAATAAATGTTGGGGTATGTACGAATTACATATTCCCAACATTTCGCTTTTATAATAAAATACATCTATAAAAGTCTCTCATAAATGCGCGTCGACGAAAACAACCATTTAAAAGGGAGGTATTTATAGATGCACTCTAATTGTACCAAGAATCTTCTTGGATTAGAAGATATAATTTTAAAAAAATTAATCCAAGCTGATAATTATGTTACATTTTTTATTGAAACTGCTCCAACAACTCAAACTTGTCCTCACTGTGGACTTGAGACTCGCAGAATCCATGATTATCGAAACCAAAGGATTAAGGATCTACCAATGCAGATGAAACATACTTATCTCGTGTTAAGAAAGAGGCGTTATGTCTGCTCTTGCGGTAAACGTTTCTATGAAAACTATGATTTCATCGGTACATATCAACAACGGACATCAAGACTTTCTTTGAAGATTATTGACCTTCTTAGAAAGGTTAGGAACCTTAAATCGGTTGCTGAAGATGTTAATGTTTCAGTAAGTACTGTAGCAAGAATCCTTGATACCGTTAACTATTCAGCTCCTTCTATCCCTGATTGCATTGGAATAGATGAATTTAAAGGGAATGCTGAGACAGGGAAATACCAATGCATTTTAACGAATCCAAAGAAACAACAGTTGCTAGATATCTTACCTGACAGAAATCAAGCACATCTATCCACTTATTTTAGAGCAACAAGCCGTGCAGAAAGAGACCGTGTTAAGTTCTTTATATGTGATATGTGGAAGCCGTATGTTGAGCTTGCTAAGGCCTATTTCCCTAATGCAAAAATTATTATTGATAAGTATCACTTTACTCGATACGTAACCTGGGCTATCGAAAATGTTAGAAAACGTTTGCAAAAGACAATGCCAGCTAAACTAAGGAAATACTATAAGAGGAGCAGAAAACTCATACTAACACGATATGCAAAGCTTAGTGAAGAGAATAAAAAAGCTTGTGACCTAATGTTACTTTACAATGATGACCTTAGGTTGGCCCATCGCTTAAAAGAATGGTTTTATAATATCTGTCAAAGCGAAAAATACTCTTATCAACGTACTGCTTTCTGGGAATGGGTTAAGGACGCTGAATCATCAGGAATCGCAGAGTTCGAGAATTGTGCAAAGACGCTTAGAAACTGGTCTGAAGGCATTTTAAATGCGTTTAAGTATGGCTATACAAACGGCCCTACCGAAGGATATAACAATAAAATCAAAGTAATAAAAAGAATTTCATATGGAATCCGTAACTTCGATAGATTCCGTACCAGGATTTTACACTGTTCTATCTAATAACAACTAAATAAAAAATCGTCGACGCGAGAGATCTATTTCGTATACCCAAAAATATGATTTATAGACCAAAACATTAAAATAGCTCTAAGATCAATAAAGGAGCGAGATTCAAAAAATCTCACCCCAACTATTGACAAAGAGCCGTATTTATTAAACTAATTGAGTTTCTGGTTGTTCTTCAATTGCTTCACTATCCGTAGCAGAATCGTGGGCTTCAATCATAGCTTCCATGCCTTCTTCTGTTACTGCTTCACTGTCCAACCTTACAGATTGATAACGGCTCATACCAGTACCAGCTGGTATTAATTTACCGATAATTACGTTTTCTTTTAGGCCTACTAAAGGATCTGATTTTCCTTTGATTGCTGCTTCTGTTAGTACTTTAGTTGTTTCTTGGAAAGAAGCTGCCGATAAGAATGAATTGGTTGCCAGAGATGCTTTTGTAATTCCAAGTAATACTTGAACTGCTTCTG
>JAAYQP010000070.1 GCA_012519195.1 Clostridiales bacterium
ATACTTAAAGAAAAAGGAATTAATATAGCGATTGATACCTCCGGTTTTGTATGGAATAGCAAAGTTCAAGAGGTTCTTGAATATACAGATATTGTACTTCTAGATATTAAAAATTTTGATCCTCATACTTATAAAGTTATTACAGGCGTATCTCTTGCACCGACATTGAAATTTTTGGATTATCTTCGTGATAAAAACATTAGTACATGGGTCCGCTATGTATTAGTACCAGGACTTTCGGACAATCTCGAACAAGTAGAAGAATTATCAGCATTTTTGGATAACTACCCAAATGTATCTAAGATTGAACTCCTTGGCTTCCACAAGATGGGTGAATACAAGTGGAAGGAACTAGGATTAGAATATAAATTGACCAATACCAAAGAACCAAGTGCCGAATTGATGCAGACCGTGAATGAAATCTTAGGGAGAAATGGAAAGAATGTATCTGTTAATTCCTAGCGTAAGGATTAAGTTTATCAATAGGCTGTATATACAGTAATTATAATGTGGATAAGCATAGATAAAATTGCGTATGCAGTGGATATCTATGCTTATTTTAAATTCATGATAAGTCAAATGGCTTATTCCAATATATTTGATTTAAAATGGGATTGGTAAGAATTCCTTTTAAATTCTAAATATTTCATATATAAAGGTAACCTGCATATTGTAATAGAAAATATATTTCTATTATTGGAAGGGAAGGACAGGTTATTAAACGAAGAGTATTCACAGAAATTATTGTTATAATATTAGTCCTAATCTTAGCAGTTCTAGTAATGATCAAAAACAATACGAAACCCCACTCCCATAGTACCCTGGAGCAATCATCCGTAATTATACCATTAACTACTTCCGAACCAGACCCAATCCTACCTCCTACCTTACAGCTTATGAAAAAATATGATTATGTTGCAGAGAGTACTACAGGTCTAAGTGATATACAACTACCATTCGAAGAACTTCAGGAAGGTGTGGCCAAATATGGAATGTTACATACTCCTGGTATGCCTTTTGAGGAATATAAGGAGGCTATGAATCGGGAATGGATTGATGTTACTGATTATGATGAAGAGCCAGAAGAGATTACGGTTGACATAACCGAGACTATGAATTATGACATTTATGTTGAAACCCTAAAAAAATTATCTAGGTATGATGGCGTTTATCTTTATCAGATTGGAGAATCTACAGAAGGCAGAGATCTATATGCAATTGAGATTGATATGGACGAGGATAGGAATAATATGGTGTTTATGTTTACCGGACAGATTCATGCAAGAGAATTTGCCGGTGGTACTTTCCTAGTTAAAATGTTTGCTGATCTTGTGCAGAAGGCGCAGACAGACAAAGACACCATGAATATGCTATATCGTAACAAGTTCGTTGCAGTTCCAATCATTAATGTAGATGGCAGAGAAGCCTTGATTAAGGAGCCAGAAAAGTGGAAGAGTTCCGGTCAGTTATGGAAAGCCTATACCAATGGGATCGATGGAAATCGTAACTTCCCGACACTTTCCTGGGGGCAAGTGTCTAAGGGGAATAAGTTAAATTATAGTGTAGCAAGTAAACCCGGTTTTAGTAATTATGGTGGTAGATATGCAGGATCGAATAAAGAAACAAAAGCAATGATGAAATGGCTCTATCACTATACTGTTGTAGAACAGGCGGAATGTTTAATAGATATGCATCAGCAAGGGGCCGAAATCTATGCCGGCAAGGGATGGGGGCCAAAAAGACAATCTCACCTAAGTGTAGAACTTAGGGATGAAATATTAAGTATTTTAAATGCTGGAAAAACAGAGAGAAAATACAAAGTTGTAAAAGATGAACCTAAATATGGACTAACTGGACGTGGTGCAAGTATAACGGATTATGCATTTTCCATTTCCGCTGGCGGTAAATTCTCACCGGCTATGGGTTTCTGTGTGCTACCCAATGGAAAAAAAGAAGTATTACTTATGCAGATCAATGATATGGATCATGCCAAGTTTAAGATTAAAGCCCCAAATAAAACCTTTAAGACCATTACGATTGAGATTGGAAAAGGGGCAAAATATCTAGGGAATTCGGAGGAAACTAGGCAATTGCTTGCAGAAGAGTACTGGAAATATAATTTTGGAGTGTTGATGGAGTGTTTGCCGCTTATTAATTAACTATTAG
>JAAYQP010000071.1 GCA_012519195.1 Clostridiales bacterium
TAAGAGAACCTTTGCTATACTTCTCCAACTCGCAATTATCGTATTCATTGATTGTTCCAAAATTGACCGATATAGCATCTCCATTATTAAGTAGCTCTAATGCCTCGTTGATTTTATATTCAAACACAGCTTTATGCATTATTTTCCCGGCTTTATTATGCTTAACAATCGATACTAATCCATCCGGTTTTAACACACGGCTGAACTCGCAAAGCAATTCTGTTCTGTTATCCAAATATTCCAAAACATTATGACATATAATCATATCGTAAGATTGATTTGGAATTTTTTTCAGTTGCTCTATTCCGCCAACAATTTGACTATACGCATGATTACAAAATCTATGTTTAAGCATTTCCTCATTTGGCTCAATGGCAGTCACATCATTACGCTTAGCAAAGTAATTGGCTGTAATCCCAAATCCACTTCCAAAATCGAGTACTTTTTTACCTTTGCAGTCTATGTTGTGCCATACTAATTTATAAAACAATTTTCCCCATGGTGCATTAACAGTATCAAGATAGCCTTGAATATTTATATTCCCACTCATGTATTATTCCTCCCATTTATCAGCCTGTTGTAAATAACCACGTGAGCAAAAAGAACAGGTAATCACAACAACACTATGAACTATTTAAAAACGACCTTAAATTCTTCACAAACAACAAGCATACTTTCATTAAAATCAAGCTCGTAGGTTTTAAGTTCCCTTGTAAAAAATTCTTTATGAACTTTTCTCCAATAGGATAAGGATCTGTCTCCTTCGCCTTCTTTATATGCATGTTCTTCTGACACATCCAAAAATGGGCATGTATAAACTTTCCTTGTTTCTATTATACAAACTGCATTATTATCAGAATCCAAAATAATATTCAAATCACCTTTTTGCGGTAAAGGAATATTTTCAATCTCATATAATTGATAGGCGGATGCTGTTGCAGTTTTGATCCCTTTGGCTACAAGTGATGCTAATATATTCGCTGTTTTAGGATCATCACCAAAACTCCAAGCATTGTAGGTTCTATTTTTTACTTGATTTTTATTGATATATAAATTCCACATTTCTTTTTCTTTCATTTGTCTATCCTTTTTAAATTCTCATTTTTTGCAAGCTTTTATATAATGGTGACTCATAAGATCTTTCATTATTAATTAATCTTGCTTGAATAATATCTAAATATTTTAATCAGTATAAGCTTTTTTCCAAAATAAAGCAATCACCATCTACCTAAAATCTCCATTTATTTTATCAGTGCTTGATCTATAGATAGCAAAATTTGTAGACAATTGAGTTCTTATGAAATAAAATAGCTAAAAATCTAGAACCTTTATAAAATTGCTGCATATGATATTCAACAAGTATTACTTAAGAATTGTCCAGACTTAGGTCTAGATATTTTTATTGAGTCGGTTATTTTATTGTAATTAAACAGGAGGCTATTAGGTATGGTGTATTTGATAGTAGTAGCACATCCAGATGATGAGGTTCTAGGCGCGGGAGCTACCATGTATAAACTTGCTCAAGATGGACATTCGGTAAATGTATGTATTTTATCTGGTGAAGTAAATGCAAGAAACAATCGTCCCAGTTTAGATGAGTTGAATATCGATGTTAACAGTTCATTAAAATTATTAGGAGTGGAAAAGGTTATCAAAGGAGACTTTCCTAATATTGAGTTTAATACAGAGCCACATTTAAAATTGGTACAATTTATTGAAAAAACAATTATAGATACCAAGGCCGAAGTGGTCTTTACGCACCACCCAGCAGATCTGAATAATGATCATTTGCATACTTCTCTTGCTTGTCAAGCGGCAGTTCGATTGTTTCAAAGAAGGCCTGATCTTAAACCGATCAAAGAATTGCTGTTCATGGAAGTTTTATCAGCAACGGATTGGGCGTTGAATAAAACAGTACATCAATTTAATCCAAATACCTATATTGAAGTTGGGGAACAAGCAATAGATAAGAAGATAGAGGCACTTGCTCAGTATCGTGGAGTAATGAGAAATTATCCACATCCACGAAGCAGTGAAGCATTAAAAGGGTTGGCACTCTATCGTGGCGGGCAAGCTGGCATGAATTATGCAGAGGCATTTGAAAGTGTATTTCGGAGAGGACTTTAATCAGAGGTGGAGATATCGTGACAATGAAAATGGCATTTGCAACATGTGTAAGGTTAGGATTAAGTTGTATAGAGGAAATCTATCGAATTAATGGAAAACTTGATTTACTCATTACCCTTAAGGATGAAAAGGCAAAGAACAAATCCGGTAGGATTTATCTTGATGAGATAGAAAATAAGTACAAGGTTCCGCTATTAAAAATCAATAACATCAACGACCAAGAGGTAATTGAAGCCTTAAAAGAGCATGAAATAGATCGGCTTTTTATCATCGGCTGGTCACAAATTGCAAAGAAAGCAGTTCTTGAGACACCGACTAAAGGATGTATTGGTATGCATCCGACTCTTCTACCCATTGGTAGGGGGAGAGCAGCAATACCTTGGGCAATTTTAAAAGGCTTAAAACAGACTGGTGTTACCATGTTCAAACTTGATGAAGGTGTTGACACTGGTGATATTATCGGGCAAGGAAGCATCGACCTTGATGATAAAACGACAGCAACGGAAATTTATAAAAAAGTTAATGATATGCACATTGCACTAATTTCAAGATATTGGGATGACATCGTGAATGATCGTATTACGTTAACCAAGCAAGATGAATCGAAAGCCACCGTATGGCCTGGAAGAAAACCAGAAGATGGTGAGATTTTTAATAGCATGACCATGGATGAAGCAGACAAATTAGTTCGAGCGGTTACACATCCTTATCCAGGAGCATTTTATAAAGATGGCGGTAAACTCATCAGGATATGGTCAGCAATGACGGATGCAAATAAAGGTAAAATCAAATTAAAAGATGGATATTTAACTCCGATTAATTATGAAATAGAAGGATCGTAATGTGTAATAAAAATCCCAGAAATGCTGACAAGGTAAGTTTTCTATCCTTTATAGCATATCTGGGATTTTTATGATATTAGGACTTGGTCTGAGGCCTTTGGCCATTCTCCTATTAATATATTAATTTCTATCCTCTAGTGTATCTAATATTTGTCTTGTTTTTTTATTCGGTGATTTTCTATATAATCCTGTTTTTCATCATTTACAAGAAAAAAGGTAGCATGATAGTTTGTTTGAATGTCTCCGTATTAATGGGACGCTATAGCCAATTTAATTGCAAACGCTTATAAATTACTTATATTTCTATAACTTGCCCATCATAACCAAATTCAATATTCCGCAAATCTTTTTCCATAACTTTATATTCATCATAACCGATTCCATCCGTCTCTTCGATGTGTGTAATAATTGCCCTCTTCGGATGTAATTCTTTAATAATTCTTAGTGTATCTCTTTCAAAATTAGTCCACTCGTCATTTAGGATCGTGCTATATCCTTTTGCTAGAATCATCAGATCCACATGATATAAATCAGGCAAGTATGGTATATGCATGGTATGACATGGACAGTAAAGCACTCGCTTATTTCCTTGGCATATTAGAAATGCATATGCAAATTCATTCTTTAGTTGTATTTTTCTAATTCTAATCTTGTTAATGTATACATCTTCATTTGTACTGATTACATTACAAAAGTCCATGGAACGATAGTATTCAAATACAGGATTTTGATTAATAGTAATATTAATATCATTCTTAGGTATATGTACGTCTACCTGTTTACCGCTGCCATCCATAAGCGTCTCAATAATCCGGCATCCTAGCGTATGATCCGGGTGCCAATGGCTATAAAATATATGATCCACTCTAGGTATCGAATGACAATTCAACTCTTCATTGATATCTTCGGGAGTATCAAATAGTATGAATCCATCATGTAGGAAAAGAGATTGACCTAGCCGCTTGTATGGAAATCCTTTCTGTCTAGCCTCTTTACAGATAGAACATGTACAGCAAGCCCGCGGAATTCGAATAGCACCACCACTACCCAATATCGTAAACTTCATAAAATTCTCCTTATCATGCTAAAATATAAGATTCATTCTCTGTGCTTACAAAACTCCCATTTTCCATGATATCTTGAAATAATAACTGCTAATTCTAACACGTTATCATCGATAGTATCATAAAATATAAGTTCTACCACTAATGAATCATTTCTTTTGATTATCATATTCTCTAATAAACTCTTCATTTTGATACAACCATAGGTTTCCTGACTTATCCTCATAGCAAAAACTAGATACGTTATTGCTAGCACCATACAAAAAGAGGTCTCTGTCTTTTCCAATCTTTTTTAGACTTTCAATATCTTTACTTCCGATGGTTCCCTCTTCGATGGCATTGAAAAGATTATATACCCTAGCACAGCGCTCTATCCATAGAAACTCATAATCATTGGAAGTGATAATTCTACTTTCTAAATCTTTGACAGTGTAAACAGAATTTCGATTACACCATTCTACATACTCTTGGTATAGCCTTCTTCCTATATCACAAGTCACAATTTCATCATGATCTATCATTACTGGAATCTTACAGCACCCACTTTTGTAGTATAAAAATGCCCTAGTATGGCCATCTGTTAATACATATTTACCGTTTCCCCAAAAGTCATGTACTGGTAATGGTTCGTACTCATCAATCTTTGATGGATCAAACCATGCGGATATATTCTGTACTTTATCTTGGTTTAAATATAATTGACTTAAACCAAGCTTATCAATATCTATATAAAAAATCTCATTCATTCCCTATTTCCTCTATTTTATATTAACCATTCTATTGTCTGTGTGCGAAAGTAATCAATTTATTATACAGGTATACATCTCTCTCATTGAAATACTCATTCGTAAACTTATGAATCGAAAACCATTCCACACCACTATTCTCTTCTTGGCAAATCCTTACCTTATTATTCTCATCCGTAATTAACACATAGGCAATGGATAAATGCAGGTGAGCATTTACATACTCTGAATTTTTTATATGTCCGAACACTGGTAATATATCAATCGATGCAATTTTATTAGATAAGGGAACAAGATTAGAAATTCCTGTTTCTTCAATTCCCTCCTTAATTGCAACGCGCAATAAATCATCATCACCATCTGCATGGCCTCCCGTCCAAGCCCAGACATTGCGTATATTATGGTGAACCATTAATACCTTATCTAAATCTTTATTCATAATAAATCCAGAACTTGTTATATGTGCAATTTCATTATCTCTTAGTAAAACATTATTGCTAAAATGTCTGATATACTCCAATATTACTTTTTTATCTTGCATCTCCTGCTCGTTAACAGGATTATATTCTTCAATTGCATTAATATATTTCATAATAATCCTTTCCTTTCATCCGCTTCGTACATCACAGCAAACAAACTTACTTATATTTTATGATTTTTTCATTTTTCCCCTTTACTAATTGTAAATCTTCTTACGACCTCATATAAGAAAGCTGTCAATAGAAAACTTACAATAACTTTTTAGCATCCTTATCTGATTTTCTATTGTACATGGTGTATCATAATGATAAAACTCTCCTTTTGAAATTTTTATTCCTTTCTTATATTTTAAGCAAAAAAGTCAAGTAATCCATGTAGTATTGAAGGTAATACAATATTATTGTTACGTGTGTAAATAAATATAAAAAACAGGCTACCTATAATCCCACCACCAATCTCATTAAAAACCGCTTGAGCTAGTGGACTTCCATTCATTATAATCTTTACAGGAGCATGGATTACACCAAATAATACACCAGTTAAAATTGTACCATTCGCTTTACCGAAAGTTACCACCAATCTTGGCCACAGAAAACCTCTAAATACGATCTCTTCACCAAATCCTATAATAAACACATAAAAAATATAATTATATAATATAATATCAACTGAGCGGCCATTTAATAGATGAATAATAACAACTATAGTACTTAAGGCGATTCCAAGGCCAATCGATAAAGCGAGGCCACTTCTTCTAAATCCAATGGTTGTTAAATTCTGTTTTCTTATTTTTAATATTATAAAAATTACGATCAGTGAAAACATGTAAAAACATATACCTGTTAACAATCGCCTTAGTTCTATATCTACATTAGTAAAATATTTATTAAAAACATTAATATAGATACATGTAAAAACAATATATCCCAAAGCAAATACAAGTGCTATATATCCATCCTTTTTCCGTATGTCTTTAAAAATTTCGTTTGGAAAGATAGTTCTCACAATTACCTCCTAAATTTGATTACTTAGCAGTTGGGTGCAAATGATGGTATAGTAAATGTCCGTTTCGATTCCTTTCTCATCCTTCTCCAAAGCCTTACAAAAATCCTGGAGTAACATATAATGGTGGCTACACTTTTGAAAAAATGCTTCGAAATACCCCGTAGCACATCGAGTGTTATCTTCCCACATTCTTATAAAATGAAAATTCCCTAGCTTTGAAAATTCATATGATAACCTTAGTAGAAAATCATTTTCCTGCAGTTTTCTTTTGGAAATAATCTCATATATATCAAATTCATCCTCTTCTATATAAATAGCAAATGGATCACAATTATAATAAAAATGATCCCTCTTTGCATCTTTTACATACTTGGTAACATCTTTGATACTGAAATGATTTGAATGAGCCTGTTGAATAATTGAATTAGGTAATGGTCTGTGTGAAACAAAATAGTAGAATAAACTCATTCGTTAAAACTCCTTTAAAATTATTCACGCTTTCAGTGGTTTCTCTAATTCTTGTAATAGATCTGTCTTCATATTACTTAATTCATACTCACTTTGTCTAGCATCATCTGAATACATCTTATCCTTATCAGTCCACCATACTGGACCTTTAACATTATAATTACTATTCTCCTCTAACTTTAATTCATTTCTTTCTTCTTGGATATAAATTATTACAAATTTCATCCACTATTTGTTATCTTCATTCTATCATAATTTAATATACAAATACTGTCAATTATTGTTAGTAAAGTTATCCACTTTAAAGATAAAAGGCATGATCATTGAGACGCCTCCATCAGTTAGACCTAATGATCTAACCAATGGGGTCCTCCTCATGCAATCATGCCCTTATAAGGTATTATATAATATTAACAAAAATGCACCCGACGATTACAGCTATTGAAGATATTAGAGAAAGTATATTTATAGCCTTTCTTGCCTGGGACCATTCTTCCTCCTCAAGTCGCATTTTCCTTATACCAAAAAGGAGGATTAAACTACCAAGTGAATAAAGTAATGCATTAATTAGCATACCTGGATTATGTCCGCTCGCTGTAATCGTCAGGAAGTAAATACTGAAAAGCAACATAACAAGCTGAATAATTCGAGCGATGGTTACCCAGCGATTCCTCATTTCGATTATAGAAGTGCGATCGGTATATACAATATACTCTTCCTCAGGAAGCTGCGGATTATATTCTTTCTTAAAATAATGCCAGCCATTGAAGGTTGAATTAACATATTCCCAGCCTTGATCCTCAAATATGTCAACATACAATCTCTTTTTATTAAAATCTTTGCCAAGAGGATTAAAATCTACCTTATATTTAAAAACCTTCTCATTATTACGTTTATACTTACTGTAAAAGCACCCTCCTCTTAGCAACTCCCATCCATCTACAGATTGATTGAAGAGATAATCCTCTTCCTTCTCATAGTTCCAAGCGGTAAAAACTTTATGAATAATTCTCGTGTCCTTCCCCATCTATTTACCTCCCCATTACCTTTGATGCATTTTGCACTAACTCATTTAATCTTATCACTTCATTACTAAGAATTTCATATCCCTGGTCCGTTAGTTTATATAGTCGTTTACGTCGATCCTCATCGCTTCCTTTTATTTCAATAATCCATCCCTTCTTAATCATATTGCTCACAGCACCATACATGGTTCCGGAACCAATTCTTAATCGATTATCAGATAGTTGAAGCACATCCTGCATAATGCCGTAACCATGATTTGGCCCATCATATAGGCATAAGAGAATATAAAAGTAACTTTCTGTCAATGGTTCAAATTTCATTCTTGCCTTTATCCTCCTTACTTAATATAGATATATAAATATAGCGACATTTGATATGTCGTCTTTCGATGTATTACAACTATATCATAGCACGATATATGTCGTGTGTCAACATATATAATTAGTAAAATATCAATATTTTTTGAAAAACTCTATAAAAAAACTACTAGCATTTCTAGTAGTTTTTTATCATCCATAAATATTCTTTTTACATTTCTATCATCATCCAATTATCGATTGTTTCAAAACCAAATTTATGATAGATCTTTCCTGCCTTTGGATTATCATAGAACAAACATAATCCTTTTCCTTCGGCTAGTACATCCTGACATAACCTTGAAAGGCAAGTACTCATCAAACCGTGGTTTCTATATTCTTCTAATGTAGCTACTCCTACAACCATTGCAGACTTAGAATTTTCTGCCGTTGTTTGAGCTACCGAAACTATTCGTCCGTCATCATTTTCTATGTAATAAATTCTACCAGCTTTGGTTTTTATCTTATGCTTAATTCGATCAACAGATGTCCTATTTTTAAACTCATCAATTTTATCTATGAATTCATATACTCTTTCCGCGTCACATTCTTGAGCGATCTTTACCTGGCTACTATTATTATCAACAAAACTTAGATTATCCGGATGCCTAAGCTCACAAAAATATGTAGTTCCTGATGTATGCTTTGGTAATACCTCTTCAAATTTTCTAAGTAGGCTTTCCTTACCTGATATCATGGTTTTACCTTGATTATTAAGAATAATATTTACAAATTCAGTAATATCGAAGGAAGGATTATTAAAATAAGGTATGAAATTCTCATGGAATCTCAATAATACCCCTTCAAGCACACCATCGTCCGTATACTGTCCCCATAAAGTCTGAAACTCCTCATCAAAACCATAGGCTTCAATATCACCTATTATAAATAAATTAATCGCGGCTTCATCACTTAAAAACTCCAGCACTTCTTTCCTATCCTTTTCTTCTAATCTTCTAATCATAAACGATTCCCCTTTTTATACTAGTACAAATCAAATTATTCTATTTGACATTAGGAACATTAATTTTTTACTAATCTTTAAACATCTATGCTTGCCACCGCTCTCACCATCGATGCTTCTGCCTTAATCTTTAATGGAAATGCTATAACATCAAAACTAACTGTCTCTAATAACTCACTGAGATTCGTTAAATTCTCCATGATTAGTATATTATTTTCAAACATTTTCTTATGAATTTTAAATGGATATCGATCTGGTGAGGGCATATCAATTCCTAACATTTTTATCTTCTTTTCAATTAAAAAATCAGCTAGCTCTGCACTAATCACCGGATGATCCGTATAATATTCTTCCTTTCCATAATATCGACTATGATTTGTATACAATATTACAATCTCATCTTTACAAACAAGATTTTCATATTCTTGTTTATATTCAATTACTTTTTCATTTCTAACATCAAGAAAACAGCCTTTACCTGCAAACTTATGTAAAGGTATTTCGTTAATAAATGTTTTCTGATCGATTAGATGCATAGGTGTATCTATATGAGTCCCTGCATGCATGCCAATCTCTAAATAGAAACTTGTATAGCCATCCTTATCTAGGTATTTGTCCTGATACAACTTAACGTCGCCATCACCTGGATAAACAGGCATATGATTAATGATATCCTGGCTCAAATCGATGAATTTTTTCATTCTTTCACGCTCTCTATTCTTAATTTGTCTTGAATCATTATTGTAAGCAATTGTCAAATAATAATATCTCTCACCAATTAATAGTTCGACTGATTTTTTTAATCGTTTCGTGATAGGAGAAAGCTGAACCAATTATTATACTCCACCTTATTTTATATGAAATTTTATTATCACACTTCTTCTGCTTTATTTAAATATACATCTTAATACAGTTGGTATAATATGTCAAACAATATATTAAGGGAATTTTATTGTTTTCATAATTAATAACAATGGATTATAATATTTAATCTCTATTTTATGTATAAAAAAACAGAGAACATTTAAGGTTCTCCGCCATTTATAACAAAAAAACTCAAAACATCTAAGTTTTGAGCTTCTAGTTTACCTATTTAATTGACTTTACTCTACACATGAAAATGTTCCATCCATGAATACTAGCGA
>JAAYQP010000072.1 GCA_012519195.1 Clostridiales bacterium
CCATGTGGAGACGGTTGCATTGCTTATTCGTTCATCAGTTCAGCCAAAACCGTAAAAAAGGTTCAGAAGATATTAAATGAATTAGGGTATAATTTTAGTAAAGTGGATATAAAAATTATAAAATAAATGATAGAGGTAGGGCTTGCTGGCAACAGTCCCTACCTCTATTTTAAAATACAGCTCTATATAGGTATTTAATCTATTATTACAATTGGCTTTATAAGATCTCTTGGTTTATTGGCCATGAGATGAAATGCATCTTCGATTGCATCAAGTCCTTCAAATCTATGAGTGATCATTTTGCTTGGATCGACCCTGCCTTCTTTTATCATAGCAAGAAGTCTTTCCATCCTCTTTCTTCCGCCAGGGCAGAGACCTCCTCTTATGGTCTTGTGGGATAGGAAGCCACCAATATATGCATTGGGGATGTTCAACATATCGGTTTCAGTGATAACTTCAAGCATTGCCACATTTCCCCCACCGGCCTTCACTACAGCAATGGCGTTATTCAAAGCTTCAGCCCCTCCGCCTGCAACGATGGCTGCATCAGCACCCTTACCATCAGTAAGCTTCATAATCTGTTCGATCAGATCACCATCTTTATAACTTACGATATCAGTAGCACCATACTCCCGTGCAAGCTCAACACAATTAGGTCTTGTCCCGACTGCAATTAATTTTGCAGCACCTCTTAATTTAGCACTAACAACTGACATCAAACCAACCGGACCGATACCAAAGACAACTACTGTATCACCAAATTTGATATCTGCTAGCTCGGAACCATAGAAACCGGTGGTCATCATATCTGTCGCCATTACAGCAGACTCGAGAGATACCCCTTCGGGAATTAGTGCAAGGTTCATATCAGCGGAACGAATCTTTATTTGATCGGCAAAGGTTCCATCCTCGTAACTGGAGAAATTTATCGCTGCAAACATTCCGCCTGCATCCTGATGAGTTCCATCCTGAATATCAGGATGTTTCCAAGTTGGAGTTGTGCATGGAATCGCCACTCTGTCCCCAACCTTGAAATCCCGAACATTTGCTCCGACTTCGATTATTTCACCAACGGATTCATGACCCAGTATTCTATTTTTTAGATGGGGACCTTCCATCTCATATGCCGAGTGAACATCGGAAGAGCAAGGTGAAATTGCAAGGGGACGAGCAATAGCATCATCCGGACCGCAAACATAGTCTGGTTTTTCTAACCAACCTACTTTGCCTTTTTCTAGAACTCCAAATCCTTTCATAGTTAAGCCTCCTGAGTTGTTAAAATTTTGTCAAACTAAAGAATATATTATCATAGGAAGGTAAATAAATCAATAGAAAACTGGGCTAGATACCGCTAAAAACCATGAAATCTGTCGAATATGATAAACCCTATGGGAAGTGCTAAATGAACCATTTATTTATGAAATGAATATCAATAAAATCACATTATATCAATAAAAGAAATATAATGTAAAAAAGAGTAAATTATTTGAATGTAACAAATATAGCTTAGTTTATTATAGAGAGGAAGATGATAATGAGTAAGATTAAAATAGCAGTTGATGCAGGGCATGGTAGCGATACCGCAGGACATAGAACCCCTCCAATGCCTAGTAATATTGATTTTGAGAAAGATGGAATAATCGATGTTAAGAAAGGTTCTTCAATAAAGGAGCATATTGCAAGTGTAGGTGTTTGTGTCAGACTTGAGGAAGAGTTGAAAAGAAATGGTTTTGAGGTAGTAAAATCCGGATGGAATGATGCAAAAGCAACGGATGATAAGGATGTTGCTCTTAAAACGAGGCAAGCTGCAATAAAAAAAGCTGGCTGTAAGTATTCTGTATCCGTGCACTTTAATGCCTATGGGGATGGATCTAGCTTTAATTCAGCAGAGGGGGTTGCCACATATATCCACTCCAATCCTTCTAGAGTAGGTAACTCTAAGAAATTAGCGGAATATGTTCAAAAGAACTTAGCTAAGGGTACGAAACAAAAGAATCGGGGCGTTAAAACGGCTGAATTAGCCATGTGTAACTGTAGTTCCTTAGGAACTAAGGCTAGTATACTGGTAGAATTAGCCTTTATGACCAACCTACATGAGGCTACAAATCTTATGGGTAATGCAGACTTTTGGCAGGAATGTGCGGAAGAAATATGTAAGGGATTTTGTGAGATGGAAGGGAAGACCTATATCGCTAAAACAAAGAATGATAAACCTAAGACCATTTACAGAGTTCAAATCGGGGCCTATAGCAAGTTGGAAAATGCTCAAAAACAGCTGGATAAGGCAAAAGACGCTGGATTTAAAGATGCATTTATCAAAGAGGATAAATAAATGAATAGGATCGGTAGATGGTTAACAATCTACCGATCTCGTATTTTATGAAGTTAATATTTACCTATTTGAAAAAATTAGCTATAATAGAGAGGATTACAAAGAAACAGTAGTAAATACATGTTATGGGGTATGTTATTAGCTTAGTAGTATAAGAAAAGGTGATGAGATGGCAAAACTATTAGTATTGGATTTGAGTGAGATAGAGGAGGTTTGCAGTGTAGGAAAAGCATTATCTTCTCCGGTTCGATTAGAAATCTTAAAATTACTTTATGAAGAGAGTTTGAATATAGGTGAGATTTCCGATAAGCTTAAAATAGCTGCATCAAGTGCGGCCCTTCATGTGAATATATTAGAGAAGGCGGGTTTGATAAATACGGAAGTACAGCCGGGTACTAGAGGAGCTATAAGGTTATGCAGTAGAAAAAATGATGTTGTTACCATTAGTCTTGATAATGTATCACAAAATGTTAATCAAGTAATTAGTGTTAATATGCCGATTGGTGCTTATACGGACTGTGAAATATATTCAACTTGCGGTATAGCGGACGAGAATGGTATTATTGGTCACGAGGATTCAACACAATGCTTTTATCTGCCAGAGAGATTGAGTGCACAAATTTTGTGGAGTTCTGGTGGTTATGTAGAGTACAAATTTCCAAACCAGTTACCAAAGCGATCTGACCTTAAGAGAGTGGGGCTGTCATTGGAAATATGTTCAGAAGCTCCCAACTATCGAGAAAATTGGAAATCAGATATAACCGTATGGATCAATGGAGTGGATTGTGGAACTTGGGTTTCACCAGGAGATTTCGGAGCTAGAAGAGGAAGGATTACTCCGCCATCATGGGTCGCAGGGAATACGCAATATGGACTATTAACCACTTGGGAAGTTAGGAAAGATGGCTGTTATATCAATGAAAATAGAGTGGGTGATACGAATATCGATATGTTAGGTGTCAAGGATAAGGAACCTTTGATCGTTCGAATAGGAAATAAAAAGGATGCCAAGCATATTGGAGGTTTTAATATTTTTGGCGAGAAGTTTGGAGACCATGCTCAAAACATAGTTCTTAGTATGGAATATTAATAGCTTACAGTAATTATAGGGCATATTAAAATGGCTTATTAGGTCATATTTAATATGCTCTATTATTTTATTCAAAACAAACAGAAGAAATGTTGAAATTAAATTTGGTTGACATAAAACATACAGTAAAAATGTTTAAATAAGATTTATCATAGAAAAAATTAATAAAAAAATATAAAATAATGATTGAAAAATTATGCAATATCATTTATAATCTGATTATAAGAACATAAATCCTGAATAAATGTTGGGGGCAACTGGTAAAAGCAACACGATTTATGTTCTTAAATGTCTTTGCAAAGCATTTATAGTCTAATATTAAAAGGAAAAGGAGAGGAATATTATGAAAAAGAAAAAAGTCATAGCATTGTTACTTGCTACAGTCATGGGTTTATCACTGATGGCATGTGGCGGCAAGCAAAAGGGTAATGATACGGATACCGGTACAAGTAATGTGGACACAAATAGTGGAACAGAGAATGCAGCAGAGGAAACGCAACCAGATGTAAAGCCTGGAAAAAAAGGAAGTATTGAGTTTTGGACTGTTTTTACCGGAGCAGATGGATCTTCCATGCAAGCAATTGTTGATGCATATAATGCAACAAATCCTGATTATACCGTAAACCACCGAGCGATTGAGGCGAATGATTTATATTTAAAAATGCCATTAGCAATTCAATCCGGCGAGGATGTTCCAGATGTGGCAATTAATCATATTGAAAGAATTCCTTTATTCCAAGAGAATGGATTTTTAGAAGACTATAATCAGCTTATAGGAGACTCTGTTATTAAACCAGAAAACTATAATCCTAAAGCATGGCAAATGACGGAAATTGATGGAGGACACTATGGTATTCCTTTGGATGTTCACTCCTACATTTTATATGTAAATATGGATCTGTATGAGAAGTATGGCAATGGTGCTTTAGATGATGGAGTTTTAACTTGGGATGAGGTTAAAGCCAGCGGTGAAGCATGTAAAGCAGATGGTATTGTTACCATGGGAATGGCTTGGCACCGTGTTAAATTCCTAGCGTCTTACGCTCAGTTAGGTGGTACCCTAAGTAGTGACGGTGTGACACCTGATTTTAATAATGACAAAGCAATGCAAGTTCTTAATACATGGACAGAACTAAATGATTTAGGATATATTCAAAAAGATGGAGATTCTCCTTGGGAAATGTTCCTTGGAGGAAATGTGTTATATTGTCCTGAAGGTATCTGGATGTATAACAACGTAAAAGAAGCTGGTTTAAATGCAAAGATGTATGACTATCCTACATTTGATCCTGCAGTAAAAGGAAACTGGACCTCTTCTCATCAGTTCGTAATTCCCAAAAATGAGAAGAGAGATGCAGACAAGACGAAAGCTGTGTTAGAATTTATTGATTTCATCGGTAATAACAGTTTAGAGTGGGCAAAAGCGGGTCAAGTACCGGCACATAATGCTATTAAAGAAGTTGCTGAGTTTAATGAAATGCCACAAGCATTTTTAGCTGATCAGAATGAGGAACTTAAGATCTATAATTATAAGTATTACGGCTATGCAGTTGAGAGCTTGGATAAGATTGTGGCAGAAGTTCTATTTGGTCGTATGACAGCAGAAGATGGATTAAATCAGGCAGTTCAAGAAACGAAAGATAGAATTGAAATGGGTCAATAATAAATAGTCAATTGAAGAAACAAAAGGCTAATATAAAAGAATTATATTAGTCTTTGTTTCTTCAAATTTAATGGAGGAAAATAAAATGCAGGAGATAGTAAGAGCAAAAAAACGAAAAAAATTTAGTTTTACTCCGTATTTATTTATTGCACCACATGTAATATTATTTATTATATTTTTTCTAATCCCAATGTTTTATGGGATCTATGCATCCTTTACAAAGTGGAATCTATTCACAGACCCTACATTTATTGGTCTGGATAATTATAAAACTATTTTAACAAATACGGAATCAACCTTTTATCGTCAATTTTGGAATGGCCTAAAAAACACCATAATATTTGTTATAATCTGTGTACCATTTCAAATAATTATTCCCTTATTTATTGCCCTTCTACTGGATAAAAAACCAAAGGGTCGCAATGTGTTTCAGGGAATTCTCTATATGCCTACATTGTTTTCTATCACATCAGTTACTTTAACCTGGTTATTTATCTTTAACCGTTCCTTAGGCTTGTTTAATAATCTATTTGGGACAGATATCAATTGGTATGGGGAACAGCCATATGCTTGGATGACAATTGTAATTACAACTCTGTGGTGGGGAATTGGAGGTAATTTGATCATTTATGTGGCAGCTTTGTCTGGAATTGATAAATCTGTTTTAGAAGCAGCAGATTTGGATGGAGCAAGAGGGTTAAAGCGTTTTTGGTATATTACGATACCAGCAATTAAGTTCCCGCTGGCATATACCATTATCGTGTCAGTAATAGCACAATTTAATATCTATGGACAGCCTTTAATTATAACAGGTGGTGGTCCTAATGAATCGACTTATGTATTGTTGATGTATATACGTAATTTGGCATTCGGTACTGGTAATTCTGTAGCAGGTATGGCCAGTGCAATGGCTACTTGCCTTGGATTAATTATCGGTATCATCTCGATAGGCCAATTAATCTTACTACGTAAGCGTTCAGATTAGGAGGAGTATATGAAGACAAGAAATAAATTCAATGATGGATATCAGGTACATAATAGTAGGAAAAAGGAATCGTGGATTGCTTTTTTTATACTATGTATCATTGTATTAATCGCTTTGGTGCCTCTTTTCTGGATTATTATTTCCTCCTTCAAAGTTGATGCAGAAATTAATCAGGCAGGGGGATTTATGTTTTTACCAAAGACCTGGACACTTCAGAATTATAAGAGTATATTATCCTTCAGTAATAAACAGCTACCGGTTTTTAATTGGTTTTTCAACTCAATTATTGTGTCAGGTAGTCATACCGTGGCTGCTGTTATGATCTATGCTATGTCTGCTTATGCCTATGCCAAGTTGGAATTTAAAGGGAGGGATACTATATTCTTAGGGATCATGTTTTTATCATCCTTCCCAGCAATTACAAATATTATTCCCTTGTATAAAATCATGCATGTCTTTGGTTGGCTTAACGAATTAATTGCTTTGATCGTACCGGGGCTAGCAGGTGTTTTAAATATTTTCTTGATTCGTCAGTTTATGTATGCTATTCCGAATGTAATATTAGAATCTGCCAGAATTGATGGTGCAAAGGAATGGACAATCTTTAGTAGAATTGTATTACCGAATTGTAAACCAATTCTGATTGCAGTAGGGCTATTTACATTTACAGGAAGCTGGAACGACTTCTTATGGCCATCGATTGCGATTAATAATATTGATCGCTTGACCTTAACTGCAGGTCTTCAATTAGCGAAAGGTGTTTATGGAAATCAAGTAGCGAGAATGTGCACAATTGCAACAATAGCCATTATACCTATGATTATCTTATATATTTTCACACAGAAGTATTTTGTGAAAGGTATTTCTTTAAATTCGGGAGTAAAAGGCTAAATAAAATACATAGAAATGAGGTACATGAGAATGAATACTCCAAGAAATGAATATCCAAGACCACAATTCGTAAGAAATGAGTGGATGAACTTAAACGGTGAATGGGATTTTTCCTTTGATACTGCTTGCTTTGACAAGAAAATAATTGTTCCCTATGTGTATCAGTCAAAATTATCAGGAATCAATATACAGGAGGCCCATGAAACGGTTTGGTATCGTAAAGTATTTGTATTACCTGAAAATATGCTAGGAAAACGCATTATACTCCATTTTGGAGCGGTAGACTATAGTTGCCAAGTTTGGGTGAATGATATCTTTATCAAAGAGCATATCGGAGGGCATATCAGCTTCGAAATGGATATTACCCATGCATTAAAAGAGGATAGTAATACAATCGTATTAAAAGTAGACGATAGTCCCAGTGATCTTGAAATTCCTAGGGGTAAGCAATACTGGAAAGATAAATCCGAAGGTATTTTTTATACCAGATCTACCGGCATATGGCAGACGGTTTGGTTAGAAGCAGTAGATGAAGTGCATTTAGAAAAAGTATTTATTACACCTGATATAGATAATATGCAGGTTGAGTTTAATTACGAAATTAGTGGCAATAAACCGGCAATGTTAAGAACGGAAATTTATTTTGAAGGTAAATTTATCACCGCTAGTACAATTGAAACAGAACGAAATGCAGGAATTTATAAGCTGCTTCTTGATCAACAGATACTACGAAACTGGAATTTCCAAGAGGAGCTGGTTTGGACACCGGAGCATCCAAGATTATTTGATGTAATATTCAAAGTGTATGTCTCTGGCCAAGAAGTAGATAGCGTATCCTCCTATTTTGGTATGAGGAAGGTATCTATTGAAAACGGAAGATTTTTATTAAATAATCGTGAATATTATCAAAAATTACTCTTAGACCAGGGATATTGGGAAGATTCATTATTGACAGCACCAACCGACGAAGATTTTGTGAAAGATATCAAATTAGCAAAATCGATGGGCTTTAATGGGGTTAGGAAGCATCAAAAAATTGAGGATCCTAGATTTTTATATCATGCAGACCGATTGGGTTTCTTGGTTTGGGGTGAAATAGCGGCAGCCTATGTTTATTCCAGAAAGTATGTGAAACGTATTACCTATGAGTGGATTGATGAGATATTAAGGGACTATAATCATCCGTCTATTGTGGTATGGACACCGTTAAATGAATCTTGGGGTGTTTTCCATATTAAGGATAAGAAAGAACAACAAAGCCATAGCGCAGCAATGGTTTATCTAACAAAATCAATTGATCAGACAAGGCCTGTGATATCCAATGATGGTTGGGAGCATACCTGTACGGATCTATTTACAATCCATGATTATGAATGGGATAGAGAGATCTTAAAAGAGCGTTATAGCAGCCTTGAGAATATATTTAGATTTGCACCAGGCGGAAGACCTCTTTTGGCAAATGGTTGGGAATATAAAGGCCAACCAATATTGGTTACGGAGTTTGGCGGTATCTCATATAAAAAAGGAGATTGGAGTGGTTGGGGCTATTCCAATGCTACGTCTGATGAGGATTTTGCTCAAAGATATCATGATGTGGTTTCTCCCTTACTTGAATCACCATTTGTTCAGGGCTTTTGCTATACACAAATTACCGATGTTGAACAAGAGATTAATGGTCTATGTACCTATGATAGACAGCCAAAGATCCCCGTAGAAACTATCCGAGCCATTAATGAAGGCAAATGGAAGAAATAGCTATGAGAGATAGAAGAATCGATTGTTTTAAAGGATTTTTAACAGTTCAAATGGTATTAGCTCATTGCTTTCAGTTTTTCTGTAATTTAGATGCAGAGAAAGGTTGGAAATTTCTAACTGAATATATTAATCTTACTACTTTTTCTGGTTTTGTCTTTGCATTTGGCTATGTTTCCTATATAGCCTACTTACAAAAGGACTTTTCTACTGCCTTGAAAAGAATTAGTAAGAATATAGTTAGACTGATCCTTGCCTTTTATATTTCAAGTTTTGCATTTATAATTTTTATAGAGAATACTCCGTTTCGTAAGGATAAAATTCTTGAAATTTTACTGCTGAAAAGACTAGCAGGTTGGTCGGAATTTCTGATTTCATTTGCTGGTGTAATGCTTATGATATTGTTATTATGGAAGCTTTTTAAGCAGTCAAATAATAAGTTTTTAATCCTAATTGCAGGAGCTTGTATATTGGTGTGTTTATTACCTCATAAAGAGGTTAAACCGATTGTGGGAATCTTTCTAGGTGGACATGGGAGTGCCTATTTTCCGGTAATCCCATACTATCTATATTTTATTATCGGAGTTTATTTTGCAAAGAAAGAATTAAACTTCAACTTATATGCATTACTAGTGGCTATCGTAGCGTCTGCTTATACCCTATTTGATGCCGTATTTCTGTCAAAGGGGTGGCCATCTAGATTCCCCTTATCCTTAGCCTGGTTGTTAGGTGCTATGTTATTCCTATATGGATACTATTTATTATCCGGGTTACTAGGAGAGAACAAGTACTTTTCTTGGTTATGTGATATAGGAAAGTATAGCTTATACTATTTACTTTTTAGTAATATCATAATATTTGCATTAAAACATTCTAGATTTTACGTCATTAGCAGTAGATACAGCTTAGGTCTGTTTATTGTAATTATGGCGATCCTCTGGTATATGATTGCTTTAGTAAAAGGAAAGCGTAAGGATAAAGTATCCCTAAGCTCGCATTGAATCATGGAATAAAATACGTTAGAATAAAGACGTGAGAGAAGGATTTTCACGTCTTTATTTATTTATGTGATAACAAAGTAAGGATTTGGATGTTTTTACGACTCCTTTCTAGATACGGAGGTAACTGAAACGATGAAAAATAGAAACTACAAAACAATTTTATTGGATTTGGACGGAACCTTACTTGATTTTAATACAAGTGAGAGAAAAGCATTATTAAAAACTTTTCAGAAGTATGGATATACTTTAACAGATGAGATTCGAAAGATCTATGATCGAATCAATAAAGATCTTTGGCAGCAATATGAACTTGGAAAGATCGATCGAGATACTGTGATTTATAGTCGATTTGGGCTTTTGTTTGATGAGATTGGAATAGAGGGTGACGGTATAGCCTTTGAAAACGACTATCAAGAGATTCTAGGGATGCAGCATGATCTCCTAGAAGATGCCTTGGAGATCGTTCAGTCTCTCTATGAAAGGTATGATCTCTATATCGTAACCAATGGCGTAACTGCTACGCAATTAAGAAGGTTAAAGGAATCGACTTTGGACAGATTTATGAAGCAAATCTTTGTTTCGGAAGCGACTGGCTTTCAAAAACCCATGAAGGAGTATTTTAACTATTGTTTCAGGCGTATTGGTAATATTGATAAAGCCAGAACTATAATTATTGGTGACTCCCTAACATCGGATATGAAGGGCGGCAATAATGCAGGGATTACAACATGTTGGTATAATCCAGAGGAAAAACCGAATCATATGGATATTGTAATTGATTATGAGATAAGACAATTAAAGGATTTATATTTGATCCTATAATGAATGTTATATATAAAATTATGGATCTTACTAGTTTCGCAATTATCTAAAAAACGATTAAATTAAAGGAGTATGATTGATTAATCAATGAAAAGGTGATGGTACAAAGTATATTA
>JAAYQP010000073.1 GCA_012519195.1 Clostridiales bacterium
AGGACAAAGTTGTGGATGTACGGGTGTGAATATTAATCTAAGTGGTATATTACGATTAAAGGACAAATTAGATAATTATACGAGATTCCTGGATAGCTATATGATGGAATCCCTTACAGCAACCACTCATTTTGCAGATTTTATATCAAAATTCTATCATTATTTATATCTAGTTAGTGGATATTCGGATTTTTTCCTATGCCTATGTGACAAGTGGGATGCAAGCCAGGACGATTATAATCTGGGACGTGCAGAATATAAAAATAATGGTTATACCGATGAAATGATACTGGCTTTGGCTAGTGAGAATAGAAAACTTCTGGAGTGCAATACCCGTTTTAAATCGGAGGACATGATCCCTAATTTATGGGTAAGCCGGGAAAAGCCAAAGGCTTATTATTTTACACCGCTGCATTTTAATGATTACTGTATCGGTTACTCCGTCCTAAGTTATGGTGATAAAATCAAAGCTTACGATATAACATATCGTAACTGGAGCAGGAACATCATGAATTCTTTGGAGTATTATCGGGTGCATAAACAGCTGTATCGAGCTTCATCCCGTGATATACTGACCGGTGTATATAATCGGGGTGGTATGAAGCAAAAACTTCCGAATATTCTTGATGATGCGATTAAAAACCATAAAAAGCTGTTGGTCCTAATGGCTGATATGGATAATATGAAGGAAATCAATGATACCTACGGACACATCGAAGGGGATAATACGATTATAACAGTTAGTAAAGTAATTCAAAGCTGTCTGATTGGAAATGAAATCTGCGCCAGAATCGGTGGAGATGAGTTTCTGGTAATCGGTACCTTTGATGAAACAATCAGTTCGCCGGAGGATTTAATCAATCGAATCAACGCTCAGATTGAACATTATAATAAGCATTCTAATAAACCTTATGAAGTTAAGGTTAGCATGGGAGTATACAGTGATTATATTACAAAAGATACGAATATCGATGCCTTGATCGATCGAGCAGATTATATCATGTATGAGAATAAGGCTATGAATAAGTTAAAAAGCGATCAATCTAACGATGATGATTTTCCAAGGTAATGTAATACAAATAGCATATAATTACACATGATTTCAAAAAAAGAAGTAGTTACTGACTTGCGTAGTAACTACTTCCTTTTGATGCGGGTTTAATTCCCCTTGTATGCAGTTGAGGGGACTTGAACCCCTACGAGGAAACCCTCACTAGAACCTGAATCTAGCGCGTATGCCAATTCCGCCACAACTGCATAGCATAGAATGCTTTTTGAACCGAATTTGATTATAACACACCTATTTTTCAATTTCAACATAAAAATTTTACTCAAATAGTAAAATGCCATAGTATAGTTTTTCCAAAGAATGCTTTCTTATATACCTTGAGTTTGCATAATAGACAGTATAAAATATTCATAAGTTATAACTAAAAATGTAGAATAAAATTTGTTATATTTAGCTCCTCCTAGGGTATTGACATTCCGAATGCCTAGTATTAAAATAACTATCGTATTCCTCGATAGCTCAATGGTAGAGCACACGGCTGTTAACCGTGGGGTTGTAGGTTCGAGCCCTACTCGGGGAGTTTTTTAATTTTAAAGGTTATAACAAAATACCTTACGTATTTTGTTATAGCCTTATTTATGTTTCTGAATAATTTTGCATCAAATTGCTAAATATACCCTTGAGGTGAATGGAATGGCTATCATATGGAAGGAAATTGGACCGTATTCAGAACTCGGTAAAGAACGTAGTGAATCCCTATGGATTCAGAAACAATACCGTTACAATGAGGGACTTAAGGTAGATCATAAGAAAAAAAATAGACCTAGTTTAGAAGAGGATATCAGTACAGAGGTAGCGGTGATAGGTGCTGGTCTGGCTGGTGTGTTAATCGCATATCTACTACAGGCAAGAGGAGTTTCCGTTGTAGTATTGGAGAAAAACGAAATTGGCGGTGGAATAACTAAGAATACAACAGCAAAAATCTCGTCCCAGCATGGACTAATTTATCGTAAACTCCTAACCTATAAGGGAGAGGAATTGGCAAGAGAATATGCATGGGCTAATCAACATGCGATTGAGAAATTCAAGCAAATCATAGATCAACTTCAGATTGACTGCGATTTCGAAGTTATGCCCAGTTTTGTCTATACCTTAGATAACGACTTAATGATTAAGCAAGAGGTAGAGGCGGCAAAAAAGCTTGGGCTACCGGCAGTGTATACTAAGGAAACAGCACTTCCCTTTCCGGTTAAATCGGCCATTCGTTTCGACCAACAGGCGCAGTTTCATCCCCTGAAGTTCCTAGATACTGTGGCGAAACAGTTACTCGTCTATGAGCATACTAGGATCACAGAGATTAATTCCAATGGATTGATAAAGACGGAGAAAGGTAGTGTTCGAGCAAAGAAGATTATTATAGCAACTCACTATCCATTTATTAATGCTCCGGGTTATTATTTTCTACGGCTTCACCAAGAGAGAGAATACCTTCTTGCATTGGAAGGGTGTAGTAATGATAAAAATACACGTTTGAATGGTATGTATCTGGATGCGGATCCTCAAGGATATACATTCCGCAATTATAAGGAATACTTAATCTTTGGTGGAGGTTCCCATAGAACAGGTAAATACAATCCCCCTAATTCCTATGGCCAACTGGAGAAAACAGCAAAGCAATGGTTCCCAAGTTGCAAGATTAAATATACCTGGTCAAATCAGGATTGTATGACCCCGGACTCCATCCCCTATATTGGAAGGTATTCTGTAAATACAAGAAATATCTACGTAGCCACCGGATTTAATAAATGGGGAATGAGTGGGTCCATGGTGGCGGCAATGATTCTTTCTGATATGATTATTGGTAAGAAGAATGAATATAAGAAAGTTTTTGATCCACGTAGGCTTATGCTTTCTGGAACTCATATATTACTAAAAGATACGGCTATCATTACAAAAAGCTTGCTCAAGGAGCATTTAAGAATTCCCCATGACAAATTGAATGGAGTAGATAGGGGAAAAGCAGGAGTTATCAATCATAAGGGACAAAGAGTAGGGGTATACCGGGATGAGCAGAACAATTATTATTTTGTATCAACGAAATGTCCTCACTTAGGCTGTAGTCTGGAATGGAATCAGAATGAATTGACTTGGGACTGTCCCTGCCATGGTTCCCGTTTTGACTATCACGGAAGATTGATTAATAATCCGGCCACACGGGATACCTTCGATGCTTACGTTAAGAGGAAAAAATAGTATAAG
>JAAYQP010000074.1 GCA_012519195.1 Clostridiales bacterium
CTTTTCGAGTAATAAATGAGCTTCAGATCCTTCTTGAGCGTATACCGAACCTTCATCTTCGAAGTTTTCAGTGAGTCTAACGCTAGGTGGGCATTCCATTGCTCTCTTTAGAGAGCTTCCCCCTATAAGGGAGTGCCCATTAGTCTTTGGTGGCATCGTCAAGTTCCTTCGCTTTCGCTAATAACTCGGCATAATCCTTAGGGTCAACTTCGCTTAATTTGCTGACTCCTAAGCCAATGAGCATCATTCTGACGTTTGTGGTATAACCACGTCTTGAAAGGTCTGCGAGAACTGTTCTCACTTCTTCAAGAGTTGGTTGAGGTTTTTCCTCTTTAGCAGGAGTTTCCTTTTTAGGTGTTTATACTGCAAATTCGGCTTTAATCTTTTGAAATTCTTCAACACATTCGTTAGCTGTTTTAATTAAATCGAATAGACATGTGATTGCTTTTTCGAGCGTATTAAGGAATCCTTCAACGTTTTTCGATTTTGGCATTGCTTTGCCCTCCTTCTTCAAGTTCAGTGACGGTTATACTTCCGCAAGTGTTCCCCGGGACGATCACTACGACTTGAGTAGAGGTTCCGAATAACTTTTCCATCAGTTTTTTCTTTAGGGTTGTTTTCTTCACCGCTACCACACCATCCGGGTTAGGTGTTTTTGAGTAGGTAACTTTGACGTTCTTCTTCAGGTTCTGCCCTCGCTTTCTGTCAGTGTTGCTGACGGTATAAGGACAAAACCTGAATAGTTCGTTAACCCTAAATTGCAAAAAACTTTAAATATTTTTCGCGAATGAGTTTGAAGGACTTAAAAATAGCAACCTTGCTAGTGTGTTCTATGTCAGCGATATCTTGAAAAGATAAAGAAGGATCTTCATACATAAGCATGAATCTTTTTCTATTAACTTCTGATAATGTGTCTGCGAATGTCTGCACACGTTCCTCTTCTTCTACAATGTTCATAAAAGAATTAGGAGTTGGTGCATCATCAGCAAACCACTCGCCTTCATAGTCAACATCATCTAGTGAAGTTGCTACATGTCTTCTATATTTGCGGTCTTCACTCTGTTCATGAGTGATATCTTTAACCATTTCCACAAACCAAGGCTCATCTAAAGATGCAGGGAACACCTTTTCGACTTTTGTTGGTTCGTATGGTTTTCTAGGGTTATCGTAATAAACCCACTTGATTCCGATAGGTTGTTTAGTGTTAGTATCTCGGATAATCTCAACACCACTGTTGACAGCTTTTTTCATGAATTTTCCTCTTTTGCTTTCTTTTGCAACGAGGCGGAATCCATGAATCAGAACGTGTTTAAAAGAGCCACAAACTTATTCAATGCGAATTTCTCCGCCTCGATTTTGTTTGCAGATCGTTTCTTCCAAAAACGCTCTACTATGATTCTTTCATTAGAATGGAAGCATCGATATTTCCAATGAAAGGTGCTTTTTATGAGCACAAAAAAAGAATAGCAATAACGCAAAAGTAATAGAATATAACGCTTTTACGTATTATTTTGCTATGTATATAATGCTTTGTATAATATATCGGCTAGGTTTTATTTACTATTTTGAATTTTATATTACTTTTAAGATTACTAATTTTTGTATTTTAGATTATATATTATATTTGATATTATATTTCAGAGCAGAAAAAGCACAAAAAGAAGGCAAAAAAATTATGAAAAAACATGAAATTCCTGCAAATTTTTATCAAGAAAGTTTATTTTTATTTGAGAATAGACGTCTAATTACTCGTCTAGATGAAATTAATGTCTCTATTAATGAAGTGACTCATATTTTCAAAATGCAAGAATATGCAGGCGATTCTGCTATTTTAAAATTTGCCTTTCAACCTAAAGATGGTCTAGTAAGAATAAATGAAAAGAAAGGCAATGTTGAAGAAACAAATGTTTTATTTTCTTTTATCGCTTGTAAAAATGATCTAAGAAAGTACATAAAATTCTTCAATGAAAATGGGTTTTTGTTCCCTTTAAGTATGGGAGAATTCAACGAAGCTAATTCGCTTGAAATTTTAGAACTATCCAAAAGGTTGAGTGCTGCAGTTGAATTAATGAGTCAGCTAAGCGAACTAGAAAACAAGAATTATAAAAGAATGCTAACGCTTACACTATATCTTTTACTAAGCGAACCTATTATCTTGGAATCAGATTCATATGTATACAAGTCATGTTCATTTGAACAGATTTTTAGAATATTTGATAATGGCTTTATGCAAAACACAGTGAATGGCTTACCTCTTGATAATGACTACAATTTTGTCATAATTGACACTATTTTTGGCGAAACAAAGATGCATACAGATATCTATAGACACACCGATGAAAATAGAGACGATGAATTGGATGCTTTCTGGCACAAAGTTTTCCACTCTTACTGCAACTATAGATTTGGAGAACACAATATAATAAACAAGAAAATCATTGATGTACTTTATCATACTTATTTTAGTATTGGTCAGATTGCCAAATGCACATATGAAAAGATTATTTTTGTTGACGGAGTCAAGGAAGACTGGTCTTGCTTTAATGACAGCTTTAAAAAGACCCTCGTTGAAGTGGCGAAGGTGATTGTTGGTTTAGAGATTAACAGCAATTTAAACGGAATTAAACCTGAATATGACATCGATATCATGGACCACGATGGAAAGTGTCTGATTTGCTCAGTGCAATGTACTTCTCAATTTTTTATATGAGGCCTAACATCGAACTCACAAGAAAATGTGAAAATCCTAACTGCAACAATTACTTTACTGTTAGTAGGACATCATCAAGGAAGAAGTTCTGCTGTCAAGAATGTGCTAATGCGGTTGCTCAAGCAAGATTCAGAGCAAAGAAAAAAGCCCCTATTCTTTAGGAGCTTCATTAACCTTTTCAATTTCAACAGCTAATAAGTTTTTATCATAATCATGATTACCATCAAAATTCTTTAACAAATAGCGAGTATCTATTACGATACCTTGAACTTTTTCATATTGTTCAGGGTTATCTATCCAATCCCCAACTGCTTCGGCTACATTTTGCATCCATACACCATTAGAATCAAATTTATTCTTCGATTTATTAAATGGCATTAAAAACGCATTAAAAACTGGAGCACCACCAGACTTTTCTCTTTTTACAAACTGAGCATATGTGATTTGTTTATTAATGTCTGAAGACTGTGGCAAAGCAGCTGTTCCAAGCTCAGGATAAACGCCATACTTATAGTATTTTGCATCTAAAACGTAGAATTTGCCTTTATATACCATTATCGAATCAGGTTCGAGAGCGGATGCTGATTTCCCTTTTGCAGGGCCATATTTTTCGGTCCATTTTGCATGTGGGAAATACGCTTCTTTATTCGTCTCGCCGAAGTATTTATCAATAAGTTTTTCCCATACAGAATCAAAATTATCGGTTCCAAAGTAGAATTGCTTATCTATTGTTTTATCATCTAAGAATTCAATCATAGCGATCATTGATTTGAAGAGTCTCTTGTCATTATCGTTGTTGGTGCAAGACAATTTGTCACGTAGAGTTGATAAAAACATAGTTTTGTCGAAAGAGATATCGGGATATTCCGGTTTGTTTAGTGTATATAGCCAACCAATCCTGTCGAAACTTTCATAGACACAGTACTTATGTATTCTAGTTATTAGCCTATTTAAATTAGGGGTTTGAATTCTTACAACTTGTTTTAAATAAATTGGAGAGTTGCCTTGCAACATTGGTTTTTGCGTTTTTATTGTTCTGCTCCAATTTGTCTTTCCTCTAGCATCAACTTTATACGCACTCTCTGTCTCAGAGTAGTAGGTTCCGTTATGATCCAAATAATAATTGATTACATTCAAATAAGCCTGAATAGGAAAATCAACTGACTGCGGAGCCGTAAATTTGTCGACATGCAAAAGACGATCACGTTTATCTGTAAAAGTCGCTAAAACTTGAAACAGATTTTTAATGTCTGGCTTTAGTTCGACTTCGCTACTTGGTAGTTCATAGCCCACAGGAAAATAGATAACAGCATTATCGGAGTCAGCTTTGACGCCTACGAATCTATCCCCAACCTCGTTGCTATTAACGTGACAGTGCTCTCTAATGTTAAAGTGCTCGCGGTCAATTGGCATAGTGCATCCTAGTTGTTATCTGTATTTTCTGTTTCAGGATTAGCCTTCACCACAATAGTGTTAAAAATGTTTTCTTTGAAAATTCTGAATCTCTCACTGCCTCTTGCAGCCAAGAATAATTCAATTACATCTTCTAAGCTCTTAACTTTTTCCAAGTCAAACACATCTTCTTTAGTGAATTTAAAAGCGTCATCCCACAAATATTTCAAAACTTTTTCTGGGAATTTGCTATTTTGTTTGTTATTTCCTTCTTCATATTTTAAGTCTTCGACAGAAACAAAGTGGGTACCAAGTCTCTTGTCTTCAGAAGAAGTCATTCTAATGTTCTTATCTAAGATAATTTTATTAATTTCAGTGAAGAATTTTTCCCATCTAACGGTTGTATCCAAGATCTCAGTTTTTGCAAACTCTTGTTCTTTTTCTTCGCCGACTCTGAATTTGTTTTGGATTAAACGCATATTCCATCTTCTTTGGAAAGCGGTGTCTAATGTGAAGACGTTTTGATCAGACGTATTCATAGTACACAAAATCGATAAGTTCGAAGGAATAGAGACTTTATGATTTTCTTTATCATATACAACTTTAGCGATATCAGCATTTGTAATTGCATATTCACTAGCGCCATCTTTGTTTCTATCTAATAATTGGAACACATCACCAAAAATTGCTGGAGCATTGCCTCTGTTAACTTCCTCGATAACTAAATAAAATACCTCATCAGGGTTGTTATACGCTTTTTTCATTAATTTGGTGAATGGCCCTGGATTAAAAGCGTAAGAAACTGAACCGTCTTCATTAACGATAGGCATAATTTGTCCAACAAAATCGGAATAAGTGTAGTCTGGATGGAAAACTAGTCTCTCCATTCTACTTTCGTCATCACAGTACTCTTCTTTTATAGTCCAAGATTTACCTGCACCAGGAACGCCATAAAGAATAATGTTTGTTCCACCTGTAACTCTATCGCAATTGTCAAGATCTGTTTCGTCTTCTTCTTCAATTTCTACAACCCTACAATATTTGTGGAATATTTGGGCGAATATTACATTAGAAATCCCACATTCGGCAACAAAAAGAGCAATTTGACCGAGTCTGCCATATAAAGTTTCCGAAGGTACGATATCAAGAATAGTTAATACTTTAACTTGCCAGTCCTTGTTATAAAAAACTGGTAATAATTCAGGGAATAGCATATGTAAATATTTAATTACCCATAAACTATCGACTAACTCTGGCATAATTGCATAAAGTTTTGTGTAGAGATTCAAATAGTCTTCGATAGTATTTATTGGCAAACTATTATTTATTTCTTCCACAGCTTTAACAATTTGGTCTCTGACGGATGTGCCTAAAACAATAGCCTCTGCCAATGTTAACGACTTTGGTTTTCTAGACGAACCAGTAACCCAGACTCCATCTCTTTTAAATAACGGATATTTAAATGCAGTACCACTTTTTACACTTCCGAATAATTCTCTATTTCTTTTTGCATATTCAAGTTCATGGCAAAGATTATCTTCATTACCTCCTAAAAATAAGAAATTCAGTAATTCTACGCCTTGTCTAGCTTTCAATTTATCAACACCATATTTTTCAACAAAATTTTGTCTCATTAAGTCAGCTTCATTACCAACTTCATCAAATTCCGAAGCCTTTGCTTTGAACCATTCTGCAGAATATTTGTTAGCCTTTATTCCACCATTATTTAAATAATCTGAGAGAAAATTAGCATAAGCTTTAGTTGCAGCAGAATAGTGATTATGAGTAGCATCATCTTTTTGCTTTAATTCAGGTTCGTTTTTAATTCTTTCATATAAATCCATCACTTCTTCAACGGTTTCAATAGAATATATGTTTTTTTCAATTAATCTAGATAACATGTTTAAATGCGTAAGATGGCCTTTAATATACGATGTGGCTTTCCCTTGTTTTTCAAGCCAATTCACAAATAAAAGTTTCATTGTGTCAGCGTCTGACATTTCAAAAACTTCATCCTCGTCTTCTTCTTTATTTTGAATCCTATCTGGATTAAAGAGCTCTTTGCTTAATTCCAAATCGAAAGTAATCGTTTTATTATCATCGTCTACAATTGTTATGAAGTTTACATAGTCTATATTTTTGTTATATAGTTCTACAAACCACTCATAGGACGGATTCTTTTGTTTCTTGAAATCTGTTCTTTTAAATTGAATCTTTTTAGATGTTCCGTTTTCGCCTTCAGTATGAGTAAAAATTGCTTTATGTTCTCTTCTTTTAAAGCTATCGCCAATAACCGCATAAATATTCTCACCAAGAACTATTCTATAAGGATAAGAAATCTTATAGAGCACATTGGTGTTGCTACCCGGCGGAGTTATTCTTTGAATTGCATTTAAACTTAGTAGATAAGACTCCATCTCTATTTCAAGATTGTAAGAACACTGTTGATTGGTTTCTTCAGAGCCTTTTTTCTCAATTTTAGCCGTATAAACGGATTGTGATGTCTTAATTAATCTAGTGAATCTCTTAATCATTATGTTTTACCTCCTCTAGGTAGTGATTAATAACCTTTGCTATCGCGCTTGCTAACAATACTGGAACGGCATTTCCTACCTGCGTATATTGCGAGCCTTTTGTCCCTGTAAAGTAATAAACATCAGGGAAACTTTGAATCCTGGCGCTTTCTCGCACCGTAGGAATACGGTTTTCACAATAATGGAAATAGTTCCTATGTCCACAATCAATTGTACTACTTGGAAGATTACTATTCATTCTTTTAAATGCAGCGTTGTAATTTCTGACTTTATAAAACTCCTCAGGGAGGTCGCGAATATTTCCTCCGTCGCCAATTCTAGAAATAACGTCAATTGTTTGTTCTGAATGCTTGGTTATTTCATTGTTTAAAACTGTTTTAGAACCTAATCTCATTAATTTTTGAAAGCTATTCTGTGGTTCTCTTTTGTATTTGGTTGGGTCTTCGCCCTTATCTAAAGATGGTAAATCAGAGAGAGCCATGCCTGTAGAAACCATAGAAGCTTTTTGTACTAAATCAAAATCGAAGAAAGTGTTTTTAAATAAGTCTTTCCTAAGTCCGATAAAAAACACCCTTTCCCTAGACTGAGGAACACCATAATCAGATGCTTTTAGCAACTTGAAGTTAACGTTGTACCCGAGCTCACTAAATCTAGCAACAATATCATCTCGATATAAACCCTTTTCCATGCTTAAAAGCCCCTTAACATTTTCAAGAATGAAAAAAGACGGTTTTATTTTACTTACAAATCTTACATATTCTAAATACAAACTATTCCTTGCGTCACCGGTTTCTCTTTTACCAACCAAACTAAATCCCTGACATGGCGGACCTCCAATGATGCCACAGACTTTATTTTTACTAATTAGAGAGTCAATCATTTCATTAGTGTAGTCATGAATATCAATGCTAATTGCTGGTTTGTTAGGATGATTATAGTTGAAGGTATCTACCGCATCATCCCATTTATCAATAGCAAGAATGCTATTAAAACCTTCTTTTTCAAAACCTACAGAAAAGCCTCCGGCCCCACAAAACAAGTCTATTATATTTTTATTCTTCATCTTTTTGATCCTCCGTTAATATTCTCATGATTTCATTGGCGACAACCTTACCTAGCAACGGAGGAACGGCATTACCAACTTGCTTATATTGGCTACCTTGGTTTCCATAAAATATAAAACTGTCTGGAAACGATTGTAATCTTGCAGATTCTCTTACAGTAGGCACCCTATGAAATATAGGATGGAAATAATTCATGTGCCCAGTGTCGATTGTAATTGAAGGCTCATCAAAAGACAGTCTTCTGTACGCAGATGAATGCCTATTATCTCTTTGAGTATCCCACAACTCAGGCGGAACATCTTTCCAGTTGCCTCCTTGAGGAACATGCTTCATCCTTTCAACAACAATCTCTTTAGGAAATTTTGGATTGTGATTGTAAATAACATCAGAGTCTTTTGCATATGCCAAAAATTGATTAGTTATTTGTCTTTCTGGATAACAAAGATCTCCTATAGCGTCATATACAGTAACTTTTCTTTTGACCTTCTTTAAATTATCAAAATTAAAAGTGATTCCTAATTCTGATCTAATTCCTACAAAAATAGCTCTTCTTCTATATTGTGGGACACCGTAGTCGGCAGCATTTAAAACAGCAACATTAACGTTATATCCTAATTCCTTGGTAATCTCTAAAATTCTATTTTTTGCATACCCATTGTCCTTGGTTAAAATTTCTTTAACGTTTTCAATAACAAAAACTTTTGGCTTTATGATTTTGACAAATCTTAAATATTCGTAAAAAAGTTTATTTCTAGGATCATCTAGCTCTTTTTCGTGTCTGTTTGCAGAGCTAAATCCTTGGCATGGAGGACCACCGATAATTACATCAACATCACTAAGTTCTTTTTTAATTGTTTCATCTGTCACATTTTTGATGTCACTAGTAAATTCAAATCTAGATTTAAAATTATTCTTATGGGTAAGCATAATGGAAGGTTCCCATTCGATGCCACCAACTATAGAGAACCCCGCTAATTTAAAGCCGTAACTAAGGCCGCCAGCTCCACAAAACAAGTCCAGAACATTATATTTTTTCTTTTTTTCTTTAGTGTTATGTATAGAACTTATGACACTTGCTCTTACTTTATCAGCTAAGGTTTCACCTTCAAAAATGTCTTCAACATCCGTTAAAACTTCATATGGCAATTTAACTTTTATTTCTTTGCCTTTAATCGGCTTTCTTCCACTGCCGCTTCTTTTTCCACCTTTTTTCATGTATGTGATAAATCCTTTATTTAGTTATTATAAGTATATTGAAAAATAGGACTTTTTTCAATGTTTCATATATAGATTTCACAAAACAACTTATAAAACGTATTTAATTTCGGTGGAACGTTCTATATGGATTTCTTGATTTTTATCAAAAAATGCCCTTTTTGGCTGAACCGTAGAATGGGCATATTACAAAAAAGTTAGATTATATCTAAATAAAAAGGACTGACACGTTTGTATCAATCCTATGTTTCTAAGTTGGCGACCCGTACGGGATTCGAA
>JAAYQP010000075.1 GCA_012519195.1 Clostridiales bacterium
AGCATGGATATAATTGCCTGGTTGGCGCTGAACGGGAGCGAATCCTTGCTACCGAGAAGGAGTTCGTTCAACAGGTAAGAGATTATTCTATCCCCTTGTATGGTGATGGCAGGGCGGGGGAGAGGATAGTTAAGCTTATAATTAGCAATTAGACACTGGCTTTTATGGTAGTTATGATTTCCTCTGGTGATTTCCGTTACTGTTAACAAAAAAAAATAGTTAATTTTCAAAAGATCATAAATCAATTATTCTTCCCCTGCATCCCCGCACTCGCAAACATTTGATAGAGATAGGGTTAGATACGGGGAGCATAACCTGTATAGAACCGGTGGGATATTTTGACATGATTTGCCTCTTAGATAATTGTCAAGCAGTATTTACTGACAGCGGAGGGGTACAGAAGGAAGCATATTTCTTTCATAAACCTTGCATCACTTTACGAGATGAGACCGAGTGGGTAGAGTTAATATCATTGGGACATAACACTATAGTTGGTGCTTCACATAGTGCTATTATTGCTGCCGAAAAAAATAGATTGCCATTGCATAAATTATACTAAAGAACTATATGGAAATGGTTGTGCGGGTGTGAAGATATTAAATAACTTGCTGAATAGTCAATAATTCATATTAATTCATTATAATCATGTCTAAAAATGAAATGGTCTGGAGAGGACGTAATGAAATCTAAAACAGTATTAGTACTGGCACCCCATACAGATGATGCCGAATTGGGGTGTGGGGCCTCAATAGCACGGTTTGTTGAAGAAGGCTCTGATGTTTTTATAGCTGCATTTTCTTCTGCTGAGGAATCCTTACCTGTAGGGGCACCGAAGGATCTGTTAAAACAGGAGTTTTATAAGGCAATACCGTTGCTAGGAGTGCAAAAAGAAAATACAGCGGTATATGATTATCAAGTCCGACGACTTTCCTATTTTCGCCAAGAAGTTTTAGAGGAAATGGTGAAGCTAAAAAAGCAAATCCAACCTGATATGGTTCTATTACCATCTGGTCAGGATGTTCACCAAGATCACCAGGTAATACATATGGAAGGTTTACGCGCGTTTAAAGATAATACAATACTGGGTTATGAGCTTCCCTGGAATCATGTTACTTTTTCAACCCAAGCCTTTATAGTGGTGGAAGAACATCATTTAAATAAAAAGTACCTGGCACTCAATGAATATAAATCGCAGATGGAATTAGAACGACCATATTTTACCAGGGACTTTTTGTTTGGACTTGCAAGGGTACGTGGAACCCAGATAAAAGAAAAGTATGCAGAGGCGTTTGAAGTAATTCGTATAAAAATATGATATGGGAGCATTAACGTGAAGATATGGATACTTAATCATTATGCCACCCGAACCCCTGAAAATGGTGGAGGGGGAAGACATTATTATTTAGCTAGAGAATTAGTGAAAAAGGGATATGAAGTAATGATTATTGCTTCAGGATTTTCGCATTATGATTATGAAGAGACCCAACAATATAATAAAAAAGGTTTTTCCACTAATAATGTTGGCGGGATTAATTATTTCTGGATTAAAACGTTTCCGTACAATTCGAACTCATGGCGAAGAATAGTAAATATGCTAAGCTATGCAAGTAAGCTATATCTGGTGGGTAAAAGCTTTGAGCGACCTGACCTAATTATTGCTTCTAGTATGCATCCTTTTACGTGGATAAGTGGATACTTGCTTGCTCGCAGGTTCGATTGTAGATTTGTTTCTGAAGTACGGGATTTGTGGCCCGAGACTGCTATTCAATATGATTATTTTAAGAGAAATTCAATTCCTGCGATTATGCTTAATCAACTCGAAAAATTTATTTATTATAGGAGTGAAAAAATTATTGTTTTGCTTCCGGGCGCAATCCATTACATATCAGATCAGGGTATTTCCAGTGAAAAAGTTGTTTATTTACCGAATGGTGCAGATGAAGAACTATATAATTTTGACAGTGAGGAAGATGAGCACCTTTTCAATGAATATGTTAAGCGGTATCCTGTACTGCTCGATAAGAGAAAATTTAAAATCCTATATACAGGATCTCATGGGTTAGTTAATATATTGGACTTACTCTTAAGTGCAGCTAAATTGATTAGTGAACAAAAAATGCATGATATTCATTTCATACTTAT
>JAAYQP010000007.1 GCA_012519195.1 Clostridiales bacterium
CCTGGTAAAACCAGAACATTTGGAGAATTCATTTGCTCACATCTTAAAAAGGGTTGAATATTGTTTTTCGCACGTTAACAACAAATACTTTCGCAGTGATGGGGAAACGGTATTCAATCATCTAAACGGTGATCAGTATGCAATGTTTCTATACTTTGCAGCTAATACAGTATATAAGGACAATAATCAGGTAGAACTGGCTACTAAGATTTTTTTACTGAATAAATATCTACATGGTATTGATGCCTTTTACGAAGTCGAGTTGCCTGATTTTTTTCTTTTTGTTCATCCCCTGGGTACCGTTTTAGGCAGGGGAAACTATTCGAATTATTTTATTGTCTATCAGAGATGCAATATTGGCAGTAATCACGATATTTACCCCAGTATGGGCGAAAATCTTATTATGCATCCTGGCTCGGCGATTCTCGGAAATTGCAAGGTCGGGGACAATTGCAGGCTAGCTACGGGTTCGTTAATGCTGGATATGGATTTGGAAGCGAATAGCATCTATATTGGTAATCCAAGCAACTACTCTATTAAGAAGTCAAATGCTCGACCCAGTATCTGGTTGTAATCTTTTTGGAGGATAACTATCTAATGAATAGAAAAGATTTCGAAAAACACCTAATTTCTAAAGATACGACTTTGCTTAAAGCAATGGAGCATTTAGAAACTGCTGCATCACGTAATGTGTATGTAGTAAACGATAATAATTGCCTGCAAGGATCACTAAGTGATGGTGATATTAGGAGAGCACTGCTTAAAGGGGCCAACATGGACGCATCGATAGATGATTATATGAATCAAAATCCCCGTTTTATTGAGTACATAGACAGGGAAAAGACGGAACATATCAAAGCCCTTATGCTGGAACTGAACATTGAAACTGTGCCAGTATTAGACAATAATCATGTAGTAGTTGGTATCATTACATGGATAGACTTATTTTCTTCTCAAAAAGCAGTGGCGTATCAACCGAAATCCAATCCTGTTTTCATACTTGCGGGCGGAACTGGCTCCAGGCTAGATCCATTTACCAGAATACTGCCGAAACCACTTATTCCGATAGATGATCAACCTATCATTGAGAAAATTATGGATAAGTTTTCTTACTATGGTTTCGATAATTTTATTCTGTCTTTATTCTATAAATCGGATATGATCAGAGCGTATTTTAGTGATAAAGATGTTATATGCAAGTATCGAACGGTTAATTTTGTCCAGGAAGAGTTTCCTCTGGGAACCATAGGTAGCATAGATTTTGCCAGGAGCAAGTTAACTGATAGCTTTTTTATTAGTAATGCGGATATTCTTATTGAAGCCGACCTGAACAGTATTCTTCATTATCATCAGGATTCAGGGGCAGTATTAACCATAGTTGGTTGTGTAAAAAACAGCGTTATTCCTTATGGGGTTCTACAGACTGATGAGAGGGGTTTGCTGGTAAATATCCAGGAAAAGCCCTCTTGTAAGAGTATCATCAATACAGGGGTTTATGTAGCTGAACCAAAATTCTTAAATTATATAGAAGCAAACACTAAACAAGATATGACCGATGTACTCAAGTCTATGTTAAGTGCTGGTGAACGAATCGGAGTTTATCCAGTATTGGAGGAACAGTGGTTTGACATAGGTCACTGGCTGGAATACGAAAGAACCCGGAAATATTTTGAACATAGAAAATAGAAGAGGTACGTTCAATGAATACTGTTTTTCTAATTACAGCCCGGGGTGGCTCCCGTGGCGTACCAAAGAAAAATATCTGTAAAATCGGAGGATTACCTTTACTAGCTTACAAGGCAATAGCAGCTCGTAAATCTTATTACTGTACAAGACTTATTATCAGTACAGATTCAGATGAAATTGCTGCTGTAGCAAGGGAATATGGTGTTGAAGTTCCGTTCATTAGACCTGCTGAACTTGCTACTGATAGTGCCAATAGCATGGATGTAATACTTCATGCTATGGATTGGATTGAAAAAAACGATGTTGTTAAGTATGATACCCTTTGCCTGCTTGAACCCTCAACACCTTTTTTAACTCCTGACGATGTGAATCAGGCAATTAAGTTGTATCAAGATAAAAACGGTGTTGGTGTACTTGGTGTCAAACAGGTTAAAGATCATTCTATTTTTGTTTCACCTATTGGTGATGATTTAAATATGGCCCAGCATTATGAAAAAATGCGGGGGAATTATAATACTCCCCGCCAGGCTCTAATACCTGAATATACAATGAACGGAGCAATATACCTGGCAGAATGGGATTATTTAAAAGAATATCATACTTTCCATAGCTCCAGAACTTATGCTTATATCATGCCGGAAGAACGGTCAATTGAAATAGATGAAATGAACGATTTATATTATGCTTGTTATCTGGTTGAAAAAGGATTGATAGATATAAATATTTGGAAATGAGGCGTATGATTTTATGAGTATCAATCGAAATTATCAAGAAATGGCTCATCGATACATCCCAGCCGGAGCCCATACCTACAGTCGGGCAGATGATGGATACCCGGTAAATGCTCCTCCAA
>JAAYQP010000076.1 GCA_012519195.1 Clostridiales bacterium
AACCTCTGCCTCGAATAATCTCTTAACTAATTCAGGATGGGTTCTGGACACGCTGATTCTTGGCCCTTTGGTTGTATCCTTTACTTCTAGAATATATAATTTGATACGATCCGTAGGTCGGAAGACCTCTCCTCTTACCTGCTCATTCTCTGTCAGTATCGCATCAACCTTACCCAGATTTATACTTATATTGTTTCCTACATAACGTTGCACGATACCGGTAACAATATCTTTCTCCTTACTACTATACTGTGTATAGAGCACTTTTCTCTCTTCCTCACGAATTTTTTGGACAACAACCTGCTTTGCTTTCTGAGCAGCAATGCGACCGAAATTCTTAGGGGTAACCTCAATGGCTACGACATCACCGATGTCAACCTTTGCATCCTTCATTTTTGCTTGTGCAAGACTAACCTGTAATAAAGGATCCGTAACCGTTTCCACAACTTCCTTCATTGCATAAACATTGACTTCACCGGTTTCTCGATCAATATCAACTTTAATATTATCCGCTCTTCCAAAATTATTCTTGCATGCTGCAACCAAAGAGTTCTCCAATGCCTCCAGTAAAACATCCTTACTGATATCCTTTTCCTTCTCAATTTGGTTTAGAGCTTCAATCAACTCTCTGTTCGCATCCATTTTTTTAATCCTCCTTCAATAAATTGAACCCTTTTAAAATATACACCTTTTCAACAGTCTTCATTAGGAGGATTTTCCCTCCTATATATATCATACCTTTAGATAATTGCGAAACTATAATAATCATCAACTTTATATACGACATATACAGTTTCTGAGCGAAGTTTGCGTGCCCAAACGCTACGGAGCGAAGGAATTCGTATATGTTGTATATAAAGTAAGACACTTAACTAGTTTCGAAATTATCTATTTATTTGTAGATTTTAAAGACCTATATTTAAAAATCTAATTTCAACCGCACCATGGCAATATCACTTCTTGAAAATACTTTCAGATTATCATCACCAAGATCAATCGTCAGGGTATCCTGATCGAAACTTACAAGGACACCAGACCATTCCTTACTCTTATCCTGTGGTTTGTATAATTTAATCTCGACTTCTTCACCGATACTTTTCTCAAAATGTTTATCCTTCTTTAATTGTCTTCCCAAGCCCGGTGAGCTAACCTCAAGAATATAGGAATCGGATATAAAATCATGTTCATCCAGTAAATCGCTGAGTGCCCTACTAACCAGTTCACAATCTTCGATCTTGATTCCACCTTCCTTATCAATAAATACCCGAAGATACCAGCTACTACCTTCCTTCACATATTCCACATCATATAGTTCAAAATTATTTGCCTCTAAAATCGGCTCTAGTAATTTTTCTGTCTTTTGCTCGTACACATCACGTTTCGCCATTTCGTTCCCTACTTTCTTTGATAAGATTTAATGTTTCTTTACTTACATGCTCCGTTATATTTTCCCATATAATTAATAAATTTATGACTTACATATAAGAAGAGTGGACTCGCGCCCACTCTTAATTATTCTTATCATTATGCATCGCTACTATTATAGCAAACAGAACCAAAATTTGCAAGTACTATTTTTACCTAACTTTGATTGAATCTCTGTAGAAATTCCTTTGTTCTTTGATTTGACGTATTTCCAAACACCTCATCCGGAGTTCCCTCTTCAACAATTACTCCCCCATCCATGAAGATCACGCGGTCGGCTACATCCCTGGCAAATGCCATTTCATGGGTAACGATTACCATGGTCATCTTTTCTTCCGCTAGACTTCGAATAACCTTAAGGATTTCACCAGTAAGCTCCGGATCAAGGGCTGATGTAGGTTCGTCAAAGAATAAAATCCTAGGATTTAGCGCCAATGCTCTGGCAATTGCAATTCTCTGTTGTTGTCCACCGGATAATTCACAGGGGTAGGCATT
>JAAYQP010000077.1 GCA_012519195.1 Clostridiales bacterium
AAATGTAATAGTTATGACGATTAAAGGAAACAATGTACTTTAGTATAACCATACAAAAGATAATAGACTTATAAGAATTCTATATTAGTTAATGGAGGTATTGATATGACAGTGAAAAAAATTGATAATTTGCAAGGCAGAAATAACAAGCGTTTAAAAGCGATCGACCCTACCAATAGTGAAGGAACTGCTGCATGGCAGAATTCAGAAGAGAGTTATAAAGTTGATATGGTAAATAAACCTTCCATACAGAATGTTATTGATGCGAAGGATTGGGTAGATAATGGAAGTAAACTGTAGAAGGAGAGTGTGAAAAATGGCAAAAGTTCTAATGACGGTAGATGGTAATACCGCTGCGGCTTATGCTGCATATGCCTTTACGGATGTGGCTGCGATTTATCCCATCACACCATCGTCAACAATGGCAGAGGTAGTCGATGAATGGTCTGCCAATGGAAGAAAGAATATTTTTGGTCAGCAGGTTAATGTTGTAGAGATGCAATCGGAAGCGGGAGCTTCTGGAGCTTATCATGGCTCCTTACAAGGAGGAGCATTAACAACAACATTCACAGCTTCTCAAGGTTTACTATTAATGATCCCCAATATGTATAAGACAGCTGGTGAACAATTACCAGGTGTAATCCATTGTAGTGCAAGAGCGATTGCAACCCATGCTCTAAGTATTTTCGGCGATCATCAGGATGTCATGGCAACAAGGCAGACTGGCTATGTTTTGCTTTGTTCTGGTTCTGTACAAGAGGTGGCAGATCTAGCACCCGTTGCTCATCTTGCAGCAATTAAGGGAAGACTACCCTTTTTACATTTCTTTGATGGTTTCCGTACTTCCCATGAGCTTCAGAAGATTGAAGTACTAGAATATCGGGATTATGCAGAAATGGTCGATATGAATGCAGTAAAACGTTTCCGAGACAATGCATTAACACCAAATCATCCAGTTATTCGAGGTACGGCACAGAACCCTGATATCTATTTTCAAGGTAGAGAAGCGGCAAATCCATTTTATACGAATATTATTCCGATCGTAGAAGAGTATTTAGGCAAGATCGAAAAGTATACAGGTAGAAAATATGGTTTATTTGATTATTATGGAGCTCCGGATGCGGAATATCTGATTATTGCTATGGGTTCAGTCACACAAACGATTGAGCAAACAATTGACTACTATAACAGTCAAGGAGAAAAGTATGGATTAATAAAAGTTCATTTATATCGTCCATTCTCGACCGATCATTTATTAAAAGTAGTGCCAAAAACCGTTAAGAAAATTGCGGTACTGGACCGCACAAAGGAACCAGGCTCAGCCGGAGAGCCTTTATATGTGGATGTATGTACCAGCTTTTTGAAAGTTCCAAATGCTCCTATCATTGTTGGAGGACGTTATGGTTTGGCTTCTAAGGATACAACGGCAGCACAAATTGCAGCGGTATACAACAACTTAAAACAGGATAACCCTAAGAATTCCTTTACGATTGGTATCATCGATGATGTAACCAATACTTCCCTAGACACACCAACAGAATTAAATGTTGAACCAGAAGGAACGAAGGCTTGTCAGCTTTGGGGTCTTGGTTCGGATGGTACGGTTGGTGCCAATAAACAAGCAATTAAGATTATAGGTGAAAATTCGAATCTCTATGTGCAGGCCTATTTTGACTATGATAGTAAGAAATCCGGTGGTATTACGGTTTCCCATCTACGTTTTGGTAAGGATCCGATCAAATCAACCTATTTAGTAAATCATGCAGATTATATTGCCTGCCACAACCAATCCTATGTAAATAAATATCATCTATTAGAAAGTATAAAGGACGGTGGTACCTTTGTACTCAATACCAGTTGGAGTGATGAGGAATTAGAAGTAAATCTACCGAATGCATTAAAACGTAGGATTGCAGAGAAGAATGTGAAGTTTTACACCGTGAATGCGATCGGAATTGCCGAGGAAATTGGTCTTGGTAATCGTATTAATATGATCATGCAGGGTGCCTTCTTTAAACTGACCGATATTATACCGCTTGATACGGCAGTGAAAGAATTAAAAGAAGGTATTAATAAAATGTACGGTAAAAAAGGTGAAAAAGTTGTTAAGATGAACCATGAAGCCGTAGATAAAGGAATTGAGCAAATTCATGAGGTCAAGGTTCCGGATCGTTGGAAGAACCTAAAAGAGGATGAAGAGACTGAAGTAAATGAACCAGAATTTATCCGTAAAATTATGCGACCGATGGCAGAACTCAAGGGTGGCGACCTGCCAGTTAGTGCTTTCAAAGGGATTGAAGATGGCACATTCCCTGCTGGTACGACGGCTTATGAAAAACGAGGAATCGCAGTGAATGTTCCAGAATGGATAGAAGAACGTTGTATCCAGTGTAATCAATGTGCTTATGTCTGTCCTCATGCAGTAATACGTCCATTCTTATTAAATGATGAAGAACTAGAAAAAGCACCGGAAACCTTTGTTGTCAAAAAAGCTACTGGCCGTCAATATGAAGGTTTACACTTTAAGATCCAGATTAGCCCACTGGATTGTACCGGTTGCGGTAACTGTACAGATGTCTGCCCAGCCAAGGGAAAAGCTTTAATCATGCAACCGATTGGTACCCAGCTTGAGAAAGAGATTCCGAACTGGAAATTTGCAGTTGAAAATGTTAGCTTTAAAGAAGATGTCAACTATGGTCCAACCTATAAGGATACGCAGTTCAAACCACCCTTACTAGAATTCCATGGTGCCTGTGCAGGTTGTGGCGAAACACCATACATTCGACTTTTAACACAACTCTTTGGAGAACGAATGATGATTGCCAATGCTACTGGATGTTCCTCCATTTGGGCAGCATCAGCACCAAGTACAGCATATACAATCAACCGGAAAGGCCAGGGACCTTCCTGGGCAAATTCCCTCTTCGAGGATAATGCAGAGTTTGGCTATGGTATGTATCTGGCAGTAAAGCAGATGCGCAATAAGCTGGAAGATGATATGCGCCTCTTAATTGATTCCAATGTTGAGGAAAAAATAAAGGAAGCATGCCATGACTGGATTCATTATAAGGAGGATGGTAAAGCAAGCGAAGAAGCAGGAAAGAAAGTATTAGAAGTATTAGAAGACTTTACCTCCACGGATATTGAACTCGTTAATATTGTAAATGATATTAAAGAGATGAAGGATTACCTGACCAAACGATCGATATGGTTGGTTGGTGGAGATGGGTGGGCATACGATATTGGTTATGGTGGCTTAGACCATGTAATGGCTTCTGGCGAGGATATCAATGTTTTGGTATTTGATACAGAAGTGTATTCCAATACCGGTGGCCAAGCATCAAAGGCGACTCCTACCGCTGCAATTGCAAAGTTTGCTGCCTCTGGTAAGAAGCAAGGAAAGAAAGATCTAGGGCGTATGATGATGACTTACGGTAATGTCTATGTAGCACAGGTAGGTATCCATGCAGACAATAGTCAGTTAGTGAAAGCTTTCCGTGAAGCAGAAGCACATCCTGGTCCATCGATCGTGATCTGTTACTCTCCATGTATTAACCATGGTATTAAGGAAGGTATGGGTCGAAGTATGGCAACCATTAAGAAAGCAGTTCAATCTGGTTATTGGCACTTATATCGATACAACCCACAACTCAAAAATGAAGGTAAGAATCCTTTCATTCTAGACTCGAAAGAGCCTACGGAAAGTTTCCGAGAATTTATCTTGGGTCAGGTACGCTATAGTTCCTTGGCTCAGGCATTTCCAGAGCAGGCAGAGGAACTATTTGCCCAGGCGGAACAGAATGCTAAGGAGCGTTATGAAAACTATGTGAAATTAGCTAATCAGTAGGATATTCTAACATGGTTTGGAAAGTGTAAGCTTTTCAAACCATGTTTTAGAGTTGAGCATCTCTTTCTTTAATTGTCAAGTTTACATTTTATATACACAATACCCTAATTGTACTAGCCTAATTCTCATAATATGGGTATTAAGTTAATAATTACATAGAGAAACAAACGAAA
>JAAYQP010000008.1 GCA_012519195.1 Clostridiales bacterium
CAAGGTGCAGCCGTACTATCTTCTTTCTTGTTTCTTCGTTGTAACTCGCCATTTTCTTCTCTCCTTGTGATTTATAATTTTATCACTTTGGACAGCTGTGTTACAACTTTACTTTACCACGACAGTTAAATTAAAGAATATAACTGGAGGTTATAACTATGAACATTACATTTCCTATAAAAAGCACCATTGATACCCGCAGATCAGCTCGCAGTTATAAAATGATAGCAGTTGAGGAGAATATCATGAAATCCATAAAGGACTTTGCAAAGACAATGTCGCTTCCTTTTGAACATGGTGTCGAGATAAAGTTCTTTAATGCAGACCCGACAAAAACTCTTTATACAGTAATGAAATCCCCGCCAAATAATGTTGCATTTATATCAGAAACTGATATCGCGTCTATTTCAAAGGCGGGTTTTATAGGCGAGATTCTTATACTGTTCGCGCATAGTAAAGGCCTTGCTACTTGTTGGTACGGACATTATAAACTATCGGAACTTGAGCGTTTAATGCCCCATTTGCAGTCTGCTCAACAGCTAAAGGAGTCAAACATGGGTTATGGATATTCAAAAGGTGTAACCACCGGCAGGAGAGTAATATGCATTTCGCCCCTAGGCTATTATGAAGATAATGGACTTCGTCTTATGGACAGAATTACAAAAAAGACGTCAAGCTTTAAACGCAAGGAAATTAAAGATTTACTTGAAAATCCAAATGAATATGACAAGCTGACAGATGATATTTTGTATGCCTTGGATTTAGGCAGAAAAGCACCTTCTGCTGCAAACTCTCAAATGTGGAGGTTTGGATTTGAAGACGATTTCGAAACAATTACTGTTGCTATGCCGGTGGGATATAAACATTTCAAATGGGAACATCCAGACGTAGACATAGGAATATGCGCCAGCCATATTTGGCTTGGATTAATTGATAAAGGTTATAATCCTATAGTAACTGTGAATGAAGAATTGGGAAGAGTTGTTTGGAAGCTTTCTATATAAGAGAGGCTTTTATGTAAATGGAATAAAAAATAAAGATTCTAAATATTGCTTCTTTTCTTGCAGCTAATAGTCTGATATAATGATTATAGTGTTTTGGGGGCGTTCTTGGTGTTACTGCTCGAACAGTTTCACATTTAACAAGGATGCCTTTTCTTTATTATATATAATCCATTATATACTAGCAGTATTAGGACATGCAACTCCGTCAGTTTTAAGATAATTTAACTCGGCGCAAACAGTATACAAGTGAGAACAGAAAAAGAAATGAAAGGATGGATAACATGAATGATTTTCAACTGTTTTTAGATAGTATTGGTGAGCCGGATAAAAAAGAGCGAATGGAAGGCATCCTAAATAATATCAAAGAGAAGTTTCCTCAATTGAAAGAAGAGATCAAGTGGAATCAGCCAATGTTCAGTGACCATGGAACTTTTATTATCGGTTTTAGCGTTGCTAAAGGGCATATAGCTGTGGCACCTGAAGCGGTAGTCATCAGTCTGTTTGAAAAGCAGATAGCGGAAGCAGGATATTCTCATACACAAGAGTTATTCAGAATCAAATGGACGGATAAAGTGGACTTTGATTTGTTATATAATATGGTTGCCTACAACATTGAGGATAAAAAAGATATGACTAAATTTTGGAGGTAGCAGGACATTTCAAGTCCTAAAGAAATTGAAGAAATGTTGACACAGCTGAAATTAAAACTTAGGGCTGTTAAATTCTCTGATATTGATAATAAATTAACATGTTACCACAAGGAAACCTAACTTAAATAATTGTTTATAGAGGTTGAATAGGAAAATGTTTACACAACGCGGGTAAAATACAGCGAAATTTAAAAGAGAATGATGAAATATAGAAATCGATATTGACATCTATAGCTTTAATTGTTAAAATAATAACGTTTTAAAAAATAAACTACAATTATACTCAGGAGGATTACAAATGAGAGGGTTTGCAATGAAGAAAATCGGTGTAACCGGTTGGGTAGAAAAAGATGTTGAGAAATGTGGGCCATTAGATGCAATTTGTCGCCCATTGGCAGTAGCTCCATGTACATCAGACATTCATACTGTATATGAAGGTGCAGTAGGAGAACGTACAGATATGATTCTTGGTCATGAAGCAGTTGGTGAAGTTGTAGAAGTAGGATCACTAGTTAAAGACTTTAAACCAGGAGATAGAGTAATTGTACCAGCTATTACACCTGATTGGGGTTCTTTAGAGGCACAACGTGGTTTTGCCATGCATTCAGGTGGAGCCCTTGGTGGTTGGAAGTTCTCCAATTTTAAAGATGGGGTTTTTGCTGAGTTATTCCATGTTAACGAGGCTGATGCAAATCTTGCATTGCTACCAGATGGCATTGATCCAGCAGAAGCTACTATGGTATGCGACATGATACCTACAGGATTTCATGGAGTTGAGCTTGCGGAAGTTACTTATGGAGAAGATGTATTAGTTATAGGTATTGGACCAGTTGGTCTTATGTCCGTAAAAGGCGCTGCTCTAAGAGGGGCTGGAAGAATTTTAGCTGTTGGAACTAGACCTAATTGTGTTGCTCTTGCTAAAGAATATGGTGCAACAGATATTATAAGTTACAAAGATGGGGCTATAGACGAACAAGTAAGAGATTTAACTAATGGAAAAGGTGTAGACAAAGTTATTATTGCAGGTGGAGATGTTAATACCTTCGCGGAAGCTATTAGGTCAGTAAAACCAGGAGGTATAATATCCAATGTTAATTACCTTGGCAGTGGTGATTACGTTAAAATACCTAGAGCAGAATGGGGAGTAGGAATGGGTCATATTAGAATTGTTGGCGGACTAATGCCAGCAGGGCGTATGCGTACTGAGCGTCTGGCAAATCTTATGGTAAACGGTAGACTTGATGTTTCTGGCATGCTTACTCACAAATTAGAAGGATTAGATAGTATTCCAGAAGGCGTACAGCTTATGAAAGATAAGCCAGCAGATTTAATTAAGCCAGTTGTTACCATATCATATTAATACAATGCTTCGGTTTCTGCTTACAGAGATTGAATGTGTAATAGAATAGCGCATTTTAGGAGAGCCAGTAAGAGTAGTTTATGTAATTACTTCAACTGGCTCTATTTTTATTTTGTGGAAGTAGTATGTAATAATTCAAATAA
>JAAYQP010000078.1 GCA_012519195.1 Clostridiales bacterium
AAATTCTCTGGTCCTGCTGCAGAAAGCATTAAGAACTCAATCCAGTAATGGGGAACATTATTCAAGGAAACTGCGATTGGAACGATACCATTTTCCTTAAAGGTCTCAATGGCAGTAATCATCTTATCCCAATCCGTAGGAAGTTCCAAACCAAACTGATCAAAAAGATCCTTATTACAGAATAAACCTTCCCAATATCCAGTAGTCGGAACGGCTCTTGCAACTCCATCTGGGTTTGATGCCGCTGCCAGTGCTGTATCAAGGGTATCCGCTGCATAATCTGGATATTCTGCTCGAATCTCATCAATGCTAACAAATTTGTTCGCTGCTAATACATCACTTGCATTGGCATCGGTAAAATATTGGATTACGTCAGGTTCATTTCCAACTGCGAAGTCAGCTGCTATCTTTGTTTTCCAATCCTGGTCGGCGGATTGAGAGTCATCCTCTATCGTTATGTAGGGATAGTCCTTCATGAATTGTTCATTAATTGCTTGATAATTACCGGCATTTGGATCGGTACCACCAAACATGGATACGGTGGTAAGGGTTACCGGATTCGGTTCATCCTTACTTTCTGCTACTTCTGTCTTACTTTCTTCTTTCTTCTCCTCTTTCTTCTCCGTTTCCGTAGTTGTCGTAGAGTTGTCCTCTTTCTTTGATGCAGGCTCTGCATTTTTACAAGCGCCAAGCATGGATACGACAAGAATTAATGTCAGTAATAATGCTAATAGTTTTCTAACATTTTTCATAAATCTTTTCCTCCTTCATTATAAAGTTACCCCCAAGATGAAAACCCTCTTTCCTGGTACACCTCTATTATATTCATAAATGTGATAAAATGCTTTAGTTGAAGTTGACATTAATTGTTTATTCTTGCTATATTTTACATTCCCCTTGTCCCAATTTTATTCATAGTGACTAAGATATAGAATAATAGGAGATTTGTCATAGTGAATCTAGTTATCCATATTTTTCATTATAGGAAGGGTGATGGTTGAGGCAGTCTCCCCCTCCCGGTATGGTTTAATAACCAGTCCATAATTCTCTCCATAGATTAACCGAATTCTTTCATTCACATTATGGATTCCCATGGATTTATGGGAGTCGGAACCAGTCTCTGCAGATGGATATTTTCCCTGGATAATATCCTCAACCCTATGAATGTCCTCTTGGGTCATTTCTTTCCCGGTATTAATGATCTGTAGGATTACCTGATCTGCTTCACGAAAAACCTTTATTTTTATCATACCGCTCTTCACCTTTTCCACTCCATGTACCACAGCATTTTCAATTAAAGGTTGAAGGATTAGTCTAGGAACCATCATTTGCAAGAGACTTTCATCGATCTCTTTCTCGATTTTTAACCTTTTTCCAAAGCGCATAGAGATAATATAGCAATAGGCATCCACACATCGCAGTTCTTCGGAAAGTGGAATCATTTTTCTGTTTGAACGGCTCATACTACTATTTAGCAGGGTTCCCAGAGCTTCAATCATCTTTGATACGGTAGTATCCCCGGCCATTCTGGCCTGCCAATTCATCATTTCTAGAGTATTATTTAAAAAATGAGGATTAATTTGTGATTGTAGGGCTAGAATTTTCGCATCCTTCCTTGCAATTTTCTCTTGATAAACGGTATCAAAGAGATATTTAATTTTAGAGGACATGTGGTTAAAGGATTCCATAAGCACCGCAAATTCTGTATTCGGCATGGGCTCTCCCTCAATCTGTAGTCCAATACCTCCCTTTTCAATGCCCTGTGCTGCTTGAATCATTCGGCTCATTGGTTTTGTAATGTGGTGGGATATAAAATAAAGCATATAGATAAAAACTGGAATAATGATTAATACAATGAGAAAGATTACGGTATATAGATTTCTTAGTTCGGAAAAGATGATATTTTCATTGGCTACTAAGATGCCACCAAAATGAAAATCATCATATTTTTGCTGATAGATTACTCCAGCAAATGGAGAAACCTTTTCATGAATTATTTTCCTGTTAACATCTTTTGCATAGTGTTTTGTTAATTGATCCATGATATCTTTACGATCTTCCTGTAAGAGATTTGTATCAAATGGAATGACGGAATTCGTATCATTGATAAAAAAACCTAATTCATAGTTGGTATTTAGGGAAATACCATCGATTAATTTGTCCTTATTTAACTCAAGGATTAGAGTACCAAACTTAGTGTAGTTTGTAGTTGTATATAGATTACGAATAATATATATTTTGCCATTAATTATACTGACATGGGCATCCGAAGTATCCTCTTTTGTGATGGAATGGGCCTTAGCTTCTACCTCATTTTTATAGATTTCGATGTAATCACTGGCCTTCCTGGAAGTGTAATAGATATGATCCGGCTCATCGCTAAGATAGAACACAGAAATGATGAAACGGTTATCGTTATAGAATTTACTCTTCAGGTTGCCGATAATTTCCCGATATAATTCTGATTTGCTGATGTCCTTATCTATGTACTTTCTCCAGGCTTTTTCAATCACCTGCTCGTAAGAAGTTTTTTTGGAAAGATCAATCGCTTCTTCAATTCTCCCAGCATTAATGGAGGTAAAGTTTTTTAGCTCTTCCTCCATTAATACGGTAGTCTTCTCAATAATACTATTTCGATAGGATACTGTTAGAAAATAATAAATAGAAAGTACAGGCATCATCCATATGATTACAACAAGGAAAAGTAATCTTCTTCTTAGTGATCTTGTTCTTTTCATAAGTTTTGCTCCATGATCCATAAATTATCTACCTCATTCAACGATAAGAACGCTATACTTATAAGAGCATCCCTACTATTTCCAGAAGTTTAACTACTTTTCCCTATTTTACCATATTCCTATGGGGAATACTACATCCCCTTTCTAGCTCATTCCCCCATGGTTACTGTTATATAGTTTATGCTTCCTTTAGGCTGTACTGGTATCTCCTCTACAGTTTTCCCATTAAGCTTAATCGATTGTACTCCCTTCATCACACCATGGGGATTTAATACAGTAATAGAATAGATGGCACCTCTCCATTCTCTCCTTACCTGGAATTCTTTCCAATCAGAGGGGATGCAGGGATCAATCTCAAGGGTAGTAAGTCCCGGCTTAATTCCGAGTATATACCTGGTGGCAGCATAGTATGCCCAGCCAGCGGTACCGGTCATAAAGGGATGCCTGGCACGACCAAAGGCAGTATGATCTTTACCTACAATAAATTGGCAATAGACATAGGGTTCCGCTTCCCGGACTTCAATCTTATCGTTCTGATAATAGGGACTTAAGGCATCATAGTATTTCATTGCCCGATCACCACGACCAAGAATGCATTCCGCAGCCCATGCCCATGGGTTTGGATGACTAAAGATTGCTCCGTTTTCCTTTAAGCCGGGATAAACTCTGGTTACAAAACCGATATCATCATCCGGCATGGTATAGGAAGGTCCATTGAGCATAATTCCATAGGGGGTATATAGATAACGATCCACGGAATCCATGGCCTTTACTCCCTTCTCCTTGGGGGCTGCTCCAGAAAGGACAGCCCAGGCATTGGATTCTAGATGGATCCTGCCTTCTCGATCTTTAAAGGTACCAATTTTCTTACCGTTTTTTGTAATGCCACGGATATACCATTCCTTATCCCATAATTCTCGGTTACAAATGTCCTTAATATTATCACGCATCTGTGTATACTTGGCTAGATCTTCCTTACAATCAAAATACTCGGCAATCTCTAGGAAATGATCCAATGCCCAATAATGGAGGAAGGATACCAGAGCACTTTCCCCACCTCCTAGATTCAGACAATCATTCCAATCAGCGCGCAGTCCTTTGCAAATTCCTGTGCTACCGACCTGTTCAGCCGAAAAGTCAAGAATTTTTTTCATATGCTCGTAGACACTTCCACTGCCGCCGTCTGCATAGGATATATCCTCCCAGAGGAAGGAAAATTCACCAGTCTCTTTTACATATTGGACAATCGTGCTAACTAGCCATAGTGCATCATCGGAGCAAGCATCTTCGATACCATGAATGATATCCTCTTTCTTAGGAGTTGGAATGACCGTAGGGGATTTAAAGGGTTTTCTTCTTGGATCCGGATCAAACCATTCTGGCTGGAATAAATGTAAGCCATATCCCTTTGATACTAGAGCCTTTAGTAACTCCACGATTCTTTGACGGCATTTGCTTGGATTAGAATGGGGAACTGCCATGGCGTCTTGTGCCGTATCCCGGTATCCTAAGCCGGTTCTTCCACCCACTTCAATAAAAGAGGCAAATCTTGAGAACATAACATTGATCTCAGCTTGATAAAGGGTCCAGATATTGATTAAGGTGTTCATACCTACATTCGGTGTTTGGATTTGCAATTTGTTTAGCTTCTCTTCCCAAAACTTTGCCAACTGTAGGAAAGAGGCGTCCACCTGATCAAAGTTCGAGTATTTCTTTTGAATCTTCTTACCTTCCTCCCGATTACCTTCTCCCAACATAAAGATAATCCTTACCTCTTCTCCGGGCGAAAGGTGTAGTTTTTTATGCAAGGAAGCACAATGATTGTTACCCTTTTCAAAGCTACCAAAACACTCTCCTTTTTCCACAGCAATCGGATTATCCTCCGTGCGATAGTACCCGATAAAACGATCCCTTAGACAATCAAAGCTATCTGGATTAAAGTTTGCTGTAAAATACTGATATCCAAATTCTTCATAAAATAAATCATACTCAATTACTCCGTCCTGATAGGAGGAACCAGTTGCATAGTTACTCATCTGGAAATTCTGGTTATCCATTGCAATATGATGATAGGAGAATTCACAGTAGGAAAAAATACTTAACTCCCTCTCCACCAAACTGTTATTTTTTATCTTAACATCCCATAGCTCCACTGGGTCATCGATGGGGATGAAGAGAGTCTGTTCTGCCTTAATTCCCTCATAATCACATTCATATTTGCTATAGGATAAGCCATGCCGGCAACGATATTTAGCTATATGTAAAGGTTTTCCGACCGGCTGCCAGGAAACACTCCAATAATCCCCTGTCCTATCATCTCTTAGGTAAACATAATGCCCAGGTCGATCCATTGGAATACTGTTTGCACGAAACCTAGTAATTCTATGGTACTCTGGGGACTGATAGAATAAATACCCTCCAGCAGTATGATTCACTACCGCACATAGATCCCTTACCCCTAAGTAATTTGTCCAGGATGTCGGCAGGTCTACTTTTTCAATAACATATTCCCGATTCTCATTATCAAAATAACCATATTGCATACCCATACACCTCCATAATTGTAACTCAATACGTTCCATAATTTTTGAATCCTATTTTAATTATAAATGAGTTAGGCAAATTATGACATTGCTAAGGATGTCAATATTTGCTTTAACTTGCTTGCTTTTATTTGAAACCGGAAGAAACAGGCTACGCGAGTTTCTCCGGTTATCGCAGGCGCGTTCCTATCTAACAAAGCATAACTTTGTTGATCCTTCACTTTACCTTAGCGTAAATAAAAAAGCAGCTGTAGTACAAAAAATGCATTACAGCTGCTCACTCTTATTCTATTTCTTCTCCTTCTACAAGATCGATCATGAACTCATCATCACAGTCGATTAACCTAGAACTTAATAATCCATTGGATGCCTTCACATGTAACTTGATGATATCTTTCTCATCTGTGGTATTAAAATCGATGGTTATGTTACCATCAAAGCTATCGTTAAAATAACCTGCATCAACAAAAACTTCTTCAGAACCCTCGAATTTAAATAGGACTTCTAAGTTGGCTTCTGTTCCCAATAGCTTGTTTTCACCGGTTATTAGGGCCCAAGATTTTCCTGGTTCTAAGTTTTGTGCAAGGTATCCCTCATGAAGAGGACCTTGTGCATCAACGAAATAAGCCTTTACATATTCTAATTTCGTGTCAGTCGCATTCCTTATTACCGTTTTGCCTTCCCTATTTTCAATAAAAATAAATACAATGGTAAGAAGGATGACTAATGCAAGTAATCCTAGGAAAATCGGTCTCTTCTGTGAAACTCGGACATCATCCTTCTTATTAACAGTTCTTTTAATTTTTCTCATACTCATCTTCCTCCATCTAAGTATCTTCCCTCTTCGGACAATAATTATCATAATCGTTTCACATTAAATAATCAAGTGTTTTTCGTTGTTACTTAATATGCTAGGAGATTAAATTACTAAAGTAGAAAAGCCTAAGAATATATTTTCAACATGAAATATATCTTAGGCTAATGGTTTAAATATGGATTAGCTTTGATCTAGTTTATCTTGAATAATTGAATGGAAGAATCTAATTCTGCCGTATCATTTTTCAAGGATTTTGCTGCATCATTGAGTTTCGTAACTGCTTCCAGCTGCTGTTGAGCGGTAGCATCAACCTCTTCCGATGCAGCTGATGTTTCTTCAGCAACGGCAGAGATGCTTTCGATTGCATTTAGAGTATCATTTTTCGCTTGATTAATATCACCAATACCATCTGCGATCTTTTTCATTCTTTCTGCCAGATCATCGACATGAACATTGATGTTTTGGAAGAGTTGAATTACATTATTCAACTTGTTTTCCGTTATTTTTGTAATTTCTTCTGTTTGTTGTACGGTTTGGACTGTATTTTTTGTTTTCTTCGTAATTCTGGTAATGATCTCTTCAATCTCGGAAGCTGCATTCACTGATTTCTCTGATAGCTTTCGGATCTCTTCTGCAACTACGGAGAAACCTCTACCTGCATCTCCCGCCCTAGCTGCTTCTATGGATGCATTTAAGGACAATAGATTTGTCTGTGAAGCAATATCATTGATTACCGCTATGATTTCTGTAATTATATTGGATTCCGCTTCTAGCTCTTTAATATCTTTAATCGTCTGATTGGTAATTTCGATATTGGCCTTAGTAACCTTATTTAGTTGATCTACTTCACTAATCCCATCATTTACTACATTCTTGGTATTTAAAGAGATCTCTGCAATTGCTTCTGCATTTTCATGAACCATATCGATTTGATTTGCTAGTTCGTCGGTCTGCCTTAAGCAATTTTCTGCATCCGCTGCCTGTTGAGTAATGCCCTGTTGTATTTCGCTAATCGCACTGGAGATATCTTTGGAAGCAATCAATAGAAGCTCGGAATTTTGCTTGACATGATCGGAGGACTTTATAACGGTAATCCCAATCTGAGATGCTTTCTCAATGAGATACTTCATATTCCGAATCATATTATTAATGCTTTCTGATAAGATAAGGAATTCATCCCTGCGTTTGGTTTGTACCGAAACGGTTAGATCTCCATCAGAAGCCTTAGATAAAATACCGATCATTCCTTTGATCGCACGATCAATTCCTGCAGATACACCAATGCCAATAAAACCAGCGATAATGGATGCAACGATAACAAGAATTAAGGTTAGAGCTTTAATGGAATCTGCCTGCCTTGTTAGTGCAGAGTATGGTACCAAGGCGCAAACCATAGCATTGGTATCCCCAATTTTTGAATAGATAAATAATTGCTTCTCTCCCTTGTAAGTAACAGCCATATTCCCATTCATCTCTCTGCTCGTCATTGCATCATTAAAAAAAGATTGATTGGTGAATACATTTTCTTCTTCTATACTAGTTACATTAATTTCATTGCTTCCTTTTATTTCCCTTCCATCCTGAGAGAGAAAGGCAACAATACTTCCCTCAGGAAGCTCTAACTGACTTAAGGGGACGGTAACTGCTCTCATATCGATATCAAAAAAGATATATCCAATTTGTTGAGCGGATTGGTTTAAGAATTTACTTACCAGAGTAATCGCATATTCCTTCGGTGCAATTCCCAACTGTTCATCTAAATAATGATGATAGCCTTTCCAAATTTTATTAGCACCACTTTTTATTTTAGCAGCTTCCTCTGTTTCTTCAAAGGCTTTATAAACATCTTGATCTTGAAAACTACCAAAGGTTGTTATTGGATCTCCATAATTGGCAAAGACAACAATGTTCTTAATATATTGATCGGATAAAGCGTTACTAATTAGGGATTTTCTTATATCATTATGTACTTGGATTTCTTCTACTGGCTGATACATTTGACCATAGTAACTCCATGCCTTTTGATCTAAGGATATCTGTAGAGCTTTATCTTCCACTGTTCGCATAATGACACTATAATAATTACTCTGGGAATTGATGAGGTTAACAGTAGATGTTGTAAAGGATTCTATGATTGACTTAGATGCATTACTATAAGCTGCAATACCAAGAATAACAGTAAAGATAATAGGAACGAGAAAAGATACTAACAATTTTGTTC
>JAAYQP010000079.1 GCA_012519195.1 Clostridiales bacterium
CAACTGATTAAAGATTGTACTTGAATGAAATATTCGATTGTACATGTGACTCAACTTTTTTCTCATGGAAACCTCTCAAATCTTTATCTTCGTAATCCAAAAATGCAAATTATACTATTATCAGAAAATTATCTTTAAAGGAATATTTTATTATACTTTTAAGATAGAATCAACTGAATATATTTTCAAATTTTATTTAGTCTACTTAAAGTCCCTGTTTCCCATCGTAATACATATATATATATTAACTAATTTCTAGATATAATTGCAACCAAAAATCCTAGCCTAGTAGCACATAGTCTACTAAACTAGGATTATATAAAAAAAGTTCTTACCGTTAAAATATAAACTTGCTCTTTTTAATTCTTGATTTTCAAGCCATCATGGCATGGTTAATCTCCTCATCAGAGGGCTTTATCAGTGGGTGAAAGCATAATACCTTACGTGCTTTTGTAACATCAATCATATCTGGACGCTTTTGCCTACACTCCTCTGTGGCATATTGACAGCGAGGTGCAAATTTACAATAGCTGATAGCATACTCCTTATCCTCCATGTCAGGCATGGATAATCCCTCACTCCACTTATCACCGATTACAGGTACTGCATTCATCAAAAGTTCTGTGTAAGGGTGAGCAGGATGATCCATAATCTCCTTCGCTGGTCCATATTCAATCAAACTTCCTCGATAAATTGTGGCTATGTAGTCCGATACATAATAAGCAGTAGAAAGATCATGGGTGATGTAGATAAAGGAAATCTTATATTTATCCTTTAGCTCTTTAAATAGATTTACAATATTCATCTTCATAGAGGCATCTATGGCAGCAACCGGCTCATCTGCAATAATTAGCTTTGGACGTGGGATGAGGGCACGGGCAATAGAAACCCGTTGGAGTTCACCACCGGAGAACTGGGTGGGATATTTGCCCTTTACTGCAGCCAGTGACAAGCCAACACTTTTCAGGGATTCATCCACCAATTTCTCTGCTTCAAAATGACTTTTTGCAATACCGAGGCGTAAGGCTGTATTAAATAAATATGTATCTACCGTCTTACGGGCGGAAAAGGATTCGTAAGGATTTTGGAAAATCGGTTGAACTTTCAAGCGAAATTGTAATGAATCAAAACTCTTTTTATCTGTATAAGAATAACCATCCAAAATAATTTCACCCATCTCTGGTTTATGTAAACGCATAAGCATTTTACACAAAGTTGTTTTTCCACAACCCGATTCACCTACTAAAGATAGAATGATCGGTTTCCCAGCATCGATATCCAGAGATACATCATCAATCGCTATTAATTTCTTTCCCCTTAGCATACCACCAATACGGAAAATCTTACTAACATTTTTAACTTCTAACAGCTTTTGTGTCATATCAATCACCGTGCCTTTCTTCCTTAATACCTCCATTGTTAAACATGTGACAGGCTACAAATCGTCCCGGTAATATTTCTTGGAATACCGGTACTTCCTGACTACATGCTTTGGTGGCATTAGGACACCGAGGTGCAAACCGGCATCCAGGAGGAGGATTCTTTAATGAAGGGGGACGGCCGGGAATGCCAACCTTTAGGCTCTTATCACCAACCCTTGGTAAAGCACCAATCAGCATCTTTGTATAAGGATGAATCGGTTCGTTGAAAATATCATCTGTTTTTCCTAGCTCAACGAAGCTACCCGAATACATAATTCCCATTCGATTTGTAATTTGATAATGAACACCCATATCATGGCTTACTAGTACCAGCGTATTTTTAAATTGCTTCTGTAAGCGCATCAGTAGCATTAGAATTCCACATTGAACAACAACGTCTAAAGCAGTGGTTGGTTCATCCGCTAATACAACATTTGGAGACATGAAGGTTGCTAATGCAATGATAACGCGCTGGCGCATACCCCCGGAAAGTTGGAAGGGAAATGCATTTAAAAGATCCGGATCCAAGCTTAACTCTTTCAGGTATTCTGCCACTCTTTCCAGGGTCTGTTCTTCTGTTTCATTATCTCTATCTTCCTTAGGAATGGAATCTAGGAATTGATATTTGAGTCGAGTTATGGGATTTAAGACACTCTGGGCTGCCTGAGGTACGTAGGAAATATTGTTCCACCATGTCTTACGAATTTCACCTGATTGGTAAGAATATGGTTTGCCATTCTTTTCACCGCTCAGTATAACACGTCCAGAATCTAGTTCTAATGGAAAATCAATAATATCATATAGAGCCTTTAAGAGTGTAGTTTTTCCGCAACCGGATTCTCCCGCAATTCCAAAGATCTCATTATCGAAGATTTCAAAGCTTAAATCATTGATCACCCTTACATTGCCATCGATGGTTTTGTATGAAGTGGACAGATTCTCTACTTTTAACATTTATTATCGCCCCCTCTTCATAGACAAATAGTCATTATAACCTGTGATTAAAAGAAATAGGCCAACAAACAGCAGAACGGTTGCAACGATAGGTGAACCAATCCAAAACCATTGTCTTGCAAATATAGCATTACGAGCTCTTGCCCATTGAATCATATTCCCTAAAGAAATAAGATTTGCCGGCGAAAGGCCCAGCACCGCAAGACTCGATTCCGATGCAATTGCCGCCAAGGTTGCGTTCATAAAGTTGGACAGTGACCAGGTAAGAGCAAAGGGAAGAATCTCTGTTACTACTATTTGGATTGTGCCCTCTCCGGAAAACCATGCCGTATGTATAAAGTCCCTTTCCTTGATGGATAGGGCAAGAGAACGAATCTGTCGACTGGGCCATGCCCATGCAAACATGGCTAGCACTAGTGCCATCATAATAACAGTGGAGGTACCTTTCATCAGAGCAGTCATCAAAACCAAAATTGGTAGGGAAGGTATAACAACAAAGGTATCCGTAACTACTGTCAATACACGATCCAATACTCCACCAGAGAATCCTGCCAGTAAACCTACAAATACTCCCACTACAGTGCCAATCAAGGCTACAATCAGTCCTATCATAAGCGAATTATGGATCGCTTCAATTAAAAGCCAAAAAATATCTTGGCCCATACTGGTCGTTCCCAACAAATGCGACCAGGAAGGATTTAACTTAGCAGGATAAGTGTTATAGGAGAAAGGATTAATATGGGGAATATAATACACGCCAAATCCTAAGATAATGAAAAATGAGGTGATGATTAATCCAGCTTTAAGGCGACTGTTAGCGTTATTCCAGAATTTTTTCATCTATGCAGTTCCTCCTTCTAATTGTATCTGATGCGCGGATCAATGAAGGGATAAATAACATCAACGATCAGCGTAGCTGTGGAAATTGCAACAATGGAAATAGTGATACAACCTAGAATCATGTTATAATCCGATTGCAGGATTGCCTTTTGGATTAAGGTTCCAACTCCAGGATAGCCAAAGATAATTTCTGTCATAATCGAGCCGTTGAAGGCTCCACCAAGGCTCATTGCCAAAGCTGTAATTTGCGTCAGAATAGAATTACGGAATACATAGTTTTTACCTATTTTCCCCTCAGAAAGTCCACGGTACCTAGCATATAGAACAAAGTCATCCTCAGCAGTGGTACCAGATAGCGATTTCATAGATATTATCCACCAACCGGTACCCACCATGAGAAGAGAAATCGCAGGTAGAATAGATGCTCTTATAATTGAACTGATAAATAAAGCAAAACCACCGGAGTTATTAATGGTGGATTGCAGTGGAAACCACCCCAGTATAAATGCGAATACGATTTGAAGAATAAGCGCGATAATAAAATAAGGAATAGGGTAGATGCAAATTGCAATACCCTCCATAATTTTTGAGGATCGTTTATTTTTTCTAAAACCAGCCTGTAAGCCGATCAGATTCCCTATGATCCAAGCCAAGGTTGTCGTAGTTAATGAGAGAATCAAGGTATAAGGCAGATAGGTACTGATTATTTCTCCTACCGATGTTGGATAACTCATTAAGGAAGGGCCGAAGTCAAAATGTAGTAACCCTTTCCAAAGAAAGGTACCATATTGTTCAAGTAGTGAACCCTCCAGACCGAACTGAAGTCGCAAGGAACGACGCAATGTTTCTAGCTGTACCGGATCCATTTGCCCGGAGCGTGATTGGATCTGCCCTATCATACTCTCCACCGGATCAGATGGGAACATACGAGGGATAAAAAAGATAAAGGTGACACCGATCCAAATGGTTAATGCCCAGGTTAAAACACGTAGCGCAAAAAATTTGCCGAATTTCAATGACTACACCCCTTTGTTTATATAAATTATCTGTTTGTTGATTGACTAACTTAAAATGCTTACACCAGTTAATAAGTATTATTAATTCGCATAAAATGAATATAGTTTGAGGCATGTGCTGCCTTTCAGACGGTGGCACATGCCTCGCTCGCCTAACCTATTCAGGCTTTATGATAATATTAATTCTTAACAGGTCTGATTTCAGTTGTAATGTATTTGAAGCAACTCCACCACCACCATGGGCCATTGTAAGGATTCTTAGCACATGGATAGTTCTCCCACAAGGTACTATTTGTCGGTACAAACTTAACACCTGAATGGAAGCCGATGAATGGCATATCCTCGATTGCAACCTTCATAAATTCCATTGCCAGTTCATAGGATTTTTCATCTTCGGGTGAGAGTTTTGCTAACTCGTGAATGATTTCGGTTGCTCTTGCATTGTTCCAACGGGAACCTTGACCAGAGCCACGCTCACCAAGGGGAACGATTAGATCGGCATCCCAACCATTGATCTGGGAGTAGATATCCTTAGTAATTCCACCAGTTGGCCAATAACCAGCAATATCAAAGTTTCCTGTAGCTCCATTGGTGTCCCAAGTCGCGCTACTTTCACTAGATAAGGTACAATCTAATCCAAACTTAACCAATTGATCATGAGCTGCTATTAGACCACGTCCAGCTTGTGCTTCCGTATCAGCCAAATAGGTCATATTAATGGTGAAAGGTTTACCCTTGTAATACCATTTACCGTCTTTCTTTTCTAAACCAGCCTTTATTAGAAGCTTTTCAGCTGCTACTGAATCATGCTTCCAACAACCGATACCGAACATATCGATCAATTCATCCTTATCGGTAGGAATATCGTAACCTTTTTCTCTTAGTTTTTCTGCTATACGTTCTGCATAACCAGTATCAAATGGCTTAATCGTTGTACCATCGCCTAAATCTAGTTCAAATTCTTCTAGCCAAGGTAGTAATGGCTTATAGTAAAGTTCCTGCATTGCACTGGTTGCCGTAAGAATAGGTAAAGCACTCGCACGGCCAACACCATTGAATATATTCATTGAGATCTCATCAAAGTTCATTGCCAATGCGATACCCCAGCGGAAATCTGGATTGTTATAAGGTTCTTTACCCATGGAAAATGCAATACCTTTGGAACAAGGATCGTCACTGGTAGCATAAGGAAATTCATCATACCAGCATGCGATCTTATCATTTTCAGCTACCATAACTTCAAGCATTTCCGGTGTAACTTCGCAAAGGATATCAACTTCATTGTTAATTATGGCCATCTGACGAGTGGTATCGTCGCCTAAATATCTAAACCAAACGTATTTAGCTTGAGGCATCTTGCCTGTAACAACGCCAACCGTACTATTTTTCCAGTCTTCTCGACGTTCGTAAAGTACCCATTTACCCAATTCGTCGTATGCCTTCACAGTATATGGGCCAGCTACAACAGGTTTACTATCCTTGAAATTGGTTACATCATCCACCTTGGAGTAGATATGCTCAGGAACAATACGAAGGTCATTACCCCAAATCGTAACGCCAAATCTAAGCGCTAAGCGAGGGAAGGATTCTTTGGTTACAATTTTTACTGTATAATCATCAACTTTCTCTACACTATCAAATACAGTATTATAATAATCACTTGGTGGTATACCTGGATTGGACATGATCATATTGAATGTAAATACTACGTCATCCGCATTAAGATCTTCTCCATCAGACCATTTGATACCCTTGCGGATCTTAACAATATGCTCCGTAAAGTCTGCATTTGATTCTGGCATGCCCTCGGCTACCTCTCCAAATTGTTCACCCTTGACAGTATCCATTTCCCACATCATTGCAGACATAAGCTGATGGATACCAAAGCCCATCTGGGTGCCAAGCATATAAGAGTTGAATTGCCCCGGAGAATCTGTCGGAGTCTGTGTTTCAACGATGAGAGTTTCATGTCGTGGAGTATCCACTTCGGTCATCGTTGTTTTTGATTTCGCGCAGGATGTCATAGTTGCTAGGATAAAGGTTAGCGCGATAAGAACTGATAATACTTTTTTGCACATAAATAAACCCCCTTTTCTATTATAGCTTTTCAGTATCTCTAAGCCTTACATTATAAGGCTTTAGATTCTTTTTTAATTACCCTCTCTCTTTATCTATGCACCTAAAGTAATATATGTAGATTACCCCTCTTAGAATTACAAAAATGAAATCTTTGTGATTACATACACACTGAATACTAAAGTTTATATTTTTGATGGAATAAGTTTAGAACATGTTACAGATCTTTATCGTAGATTTGCTTAAAAAAGATTTTCTGAAGTACTTCATTATCCTTAGAATGAGGACTTTTTCGAATGTTAATTCTATGTATTTTCTTTTCATTAAGATTTGACGGAATAACCATTTATTCCCAAACCAACTTCGTCTACTTCCATTATAAATTTAATAACCATTTTGTCAATACAAATATTTACAATTTGGTAATTTATGACCATTATAATGTTTACATGTATAAGATTATTACTTAATATTTGTTAACAATATTAATACCGCAACCTCGATGCCTTCGACATCTCGGTCACGCCGGCTTCGCCGGCTATAAGAAATAAAAAAGCATACGCCTGTAAGCAAGCTTACGCCGTATGCCTTTTATTTCTTAGTGCAGGTCTCAGTTCCGGAACGTGAAAAAAGTCCCAACCCACAGCGCTTACGTCTGCAAATTAGAACCTTTTATAAAGTGCGCCTTCAGGGGCTCGAACCCTGGACACCCTGATTAAGAGTCAGGTGCTCTACCAACTGAGCTAAAGGCACTTGTTAAGTATTTATTTTATTTGTGAACGCAAGTGATATTATATATCATATAAAAATAAATTGCAAGAGTTTTTTTAAACTTTTTTTAAAAAAATAATCAAAACATAATCTATAATATCAAAAATCTTATATTCATAGGGAAAAAGGTGAAAGGGATTCCAGGGAATCCCTTTCACCTTAAATTATAATTTAACATAACTAATTACTAAATCGAATTTCAAATTATATGTTTTGTTTAGATATTTGCATCCA
>JAAYQP010000080.1 GCA_012519195.1 Clostridiales bacterium
TAGAAATTATTTGCTATTAATCGGTTTTATGTTATAATTTACTAGACTGGACAATTTTTAGAAGAAATAAGGAGCATAAATAATATGAAGGTAAATCAAAAATTATTTGGAAAAACGAAAAATGGGGAAGAAGCATATCTGTATACCATAACAAATGGAAATGGAATGGAGGTTACCTTTACAAATTATGGTGCCTGCATCGTTAGCATAATTGTTCCGGATGCGCAGGGAAATAAAGCAGATGTTGCATTAGGATTTGACAACCTAGAAGGTTATGAGAGTAATGTACCTGGATTTGGTGCATTCATTGGAAGGTATGCAAACCGTATTAGCGGTGGTAAATTTGTATTAAACGACAAGGAATATGTATTAGAGAAGAATGATGGTAACAATACCTTGCATGGTGGACCAATCGGCTATAATAAATTCCTTTATGAAGTTGAAATTTTTGAAGATGAGGAAATGGTTAGCATTGAGTTTTCTAGACTTAGCCCTCATATGGAGCAAGGATTTCCTGGAAATTTAGACATCAGTGTTACCTATAGTTTGACAGAAAATAATGAGTTAATGATTGAATATCTTGTGGTTTCTGACCGAGATACCATTATTAACCTAACAAACCATAGCTACTTTAATTTAGCCGGACATGATTCTGGTTCGATTCTGGATCATAAGCTAATGCTGAAAGCAAGTAAATTTACTCCAACCGATCATGAATTAATACCTACCGGTGAATTATGTGATGTAGCAGGGACACCGATGGATTTTAGAACTCTTAAGACGATTGGAAAGGATATTGATGCCGATTATGAACCACTAAAGATTGCAGGTGGCTATGATCATAACTATGCCCTTGACATTAGTGGAAGTGACGTGGAAAAAGTGGCAGAACTGATAGATGATAAGAGTGGTAGAGTAATGGAGGTATTTACTAATCTGACAGGTATTCAGATCTATACCAGTAATATGTTGACTCCTCAGGAGCATAGCAAGGAAGGGGCAAGCTATGGCAAGCATGCTGCGATCTGCTTTGAGACACAGTTTTTCCCTAACTCCTGTAACACACCATCCTTCCCTTCTTCCGTATTAAAGGCAGGACAGGAATTTGAAACTGTAACAATTTATAAATTCTCAACAAAATAAGAAAGATATATAGCTCTTTATCATAGCAAAACTAAAAAATATCTTATAAGCAACAAACGAGTAGAGCCTATCTACTTTGGATAAAAATCATATTAAAAGCTAAAATGTAAGATAATTGGTTAGATAATAGATGATCATGAAATGGGGGGGCTGCCGCAAAACGAATGCGACAGCCCCTTTTCTAAGTTTTTTTATTTTGTTCCGTAAATTCTGTCTCCAGCATCGCCTAAACCTGGTAAGATGTATCCATTTTCATTCAATCTCTCGTCCATATTACCAATAAATATATCGACATCTGGGTGAGCATTTTTTAAGCGTTCTACACCCTCTGGAGCTGCAATTAGGCATAAGAAATGTATCTTTTTGATACCTCTCTTCTTTAACATATTGATCGCTTCTACAGCAGATCCTCCGGTAGCGAGCATCGGGTCAACTACATATATCTCACGTTCTGAAGCATCAGATGGAAGCTTGCAGAAATATTCAACAGGCTCTAATGTCTCTTCATTTCTATATAGACCAACATGTCCCACTTTCGCATTAGGAATTAAGTTTAGCATACCATCAGCCATATGAAGTCCAGCTCTTAAAATAGGAACGATGCAAAGCTTTTTACCTTCAATTTCTTTTACTGTTGTGGTACACAAAGGAGTTTCAATCTCGATATCGGTTAGGGGAAGCTGTCTGGTTGCTTCATAGCAAATCAGCATAGCAACTTCGGATACTAAATCACGAAATTCCTTTGTTGATGTTTCCTTACGTCTCATAATTCCTATCTTATGCTGAATTAAGGGATGGTCCATGATAGTTACATTAGCCATTATTATACCTCCTAGATTTTATCTCAAATTTCCTAAACTTCATTATAGCAAATTATGATGTCATATTAAAGGATAAATTTAATAATTTTTGCTGCAAATTTTAGGAAATGAAATCCAATAATTTCATGCAATAATGGAGGTTTTGTCATGAAAAGAAATAATGGAAGAAATCACATTATAAATCGTTGATTATTGTTGATTATTGGCGAATAATGTGTAAAAATGAATATAACATATATAACATACAGGTGGAAAGAATGGGTAAGTGGAAGGATTTAATATATAAAGTACTAATCATTGATTATAAGACACTAGATATTTTAGCAATCACCAATATGCTAAAAGTATTCGACGTAATTATTGATAAAGCATATACAGGAAAACAGGCAATCAGAAAAGTAAGAAGTGAAGAATATGATCTTATCTTAGTAGAGCATAGTCTACAGGATATGAATGGAGTACAGACAATCAAATTAATAAGAGAAAATTGTCATAGTAATAAGAAAAAAACGATTATTTATGCGATATCTGATGAGATTACAGAGGAACTGAAAAGGAAGTATAAGGAGGTAGGTGCGGATGGTATCTTTGAAGCTCCTTTAGAGGCCAATAAGATTATAAAGATATTACAGAAGCACTTTAAAAAACAGATCAGCGAAGCTATATTCAAGGAAATTTCCATGGCAGAAGTTGTTTCATCCGATACGAAGGATCTATTATTAACTGAAACAAAGGGAATTAACCATGAGTTAGGTTTAAAAATTACAGGAGGTGATAAAAACAAATACAGGGAGTACTTATTAGATGCAAATGATGCTTTAAATAACAGTATTATTTGGTTATTGAATGATCGTTTTGATATTGATCTAGAGCTTTTACAGCTTGAAATTAGTAATTTAAGAAAGCTATTCTTTAATATTGGTGAATTAGAGCTTATGAGATCTTCTATCGTGCTAGAAAAACTTTTGAAGCATGGTGATGTTACTTTTTTTTATAATTACCTAATCGAATTTATAGATCAAATTAAAAAATTTAAAATGAATTTAGAATTAGAATTACTTAAATTTGAGATAGAAAAACCGGATATTGATAATTCCAAGAGTAGTAAATCCTATATCATGTCAGAAGAAGAATATGAACTTTGCTTATTAAACACCATATATTATATTAAGATATCGGATTATGATTCTATTATCAATGAACTTATTAATTTAATTCACTTAGGGAAACCGGACTTTAAAGAGGAACTAAAAAAGGCTTTTGAAGATGTTCTGGAATTTGATTATAAAAAAGCGATGAAAAGGCTGGTTAATATAAATACGATTATTAATTTGAACCATTCAGATAAGGATGAATAATTATAAAAGAAAAAGGAATGGATGAAATTAAAGATATATAAAAGATGTATAAAAAGAGGAGAAGCCCGGTAGAGGGGGGAGGGTAGCTGCCGGGCTTATTTTATGAAAAAAATTATCTTGTAAGCATTATTGGTTTGATTAATTCCTTAATCTGATACTAATTATAAAAGACATTTATGAGGATTGTATGGATATATTATGAACATTTTGTTAATAAATTTGCATAAAAAGCAAAATTAATTTGCTAAGTTCATCCTTTTTAAAAAGAAAAAATTGATAAAGGAAATAATGCAACTTAATGTAGATAGGCATATCGATATCTATAGTTTTAAAAGGCAAGTCTTACAAGATTTGCAGAGTGTTATTTTCTGTCCTCAGAGAATAATAGTATTATAAATAAATAGATCAAAAGTGAAACTGGACATTTCCTAGGTAATATGTTATAAAATTCAAATGGAGAGGAAACCAATTGATTATGTTTGAGGAGTGGTGGACTTATGGCAAATGTATTTCGTAAATTAATTAGCAAAGAATTAGGTGAGGTAAACTATCACCGCTATTCGTCTTATATAAAGAAAAACTTAGAAAGCAGAAAAAATGATAGTCAATTAATCTTTAATGATATGTATGAAAAATTAATTGTGCGTGATATAAAATCCTTAACTAAAATGCATGAAAGATTAAATGACACCATGCTATTGGCCTTTCGGATCAGTAGGAATTATTTCTTCGCTTTTCTTTTCTACTTGGGCTCATCCATATTTCTAATTGCAAAATCACTTCAGCCTGAGCTGACTATTATTGCATTAGCGCTAATGTCTCTTTGTTTTGTCTATAAGACCTATGAATTTATAGCAAATAAGTTTTGCTATATCGATGCACAGATTATTTTAGTTTATAAAACAGTCTTGGATCGAATCCTATTAAACGAACACCGACGTTCCCAAGGAAAATTTAAATAAATGACTATGAATATAAGTGACATCTATATTTTTTGTAGAGAGTCACTTTTTATTCTTTTAAAATGAGCTTTTGGGCAATGGTAATCCAAGGAACTATAAATGGCAAAAATGCTTATCTATTCATGAGTTATAAATAAGGTATAATAATGTTATAATACAGTTGAAAGAAATACAACATATACACAGACTCGTTTCGTGGCGTGTTCACGCGTAAACTTGGCTCAGAAACCGTATATGTTGTATATAAATTTGCACGAAAAGAACATATGCTGAAAGGAATTTATTCGATGAATGTTTTTGATGTTATGGGTCCGGTTATGGTCGGGCCCTCAAGCTCTCATACAGCAGGTGCTGTTAAAATTGGATTAACTGCCAGAAAACTACTTCAGGAGGAAGTTCTATCAGCAGACATATTGCTTCATGGTTCCTTTCTGGCAACAGGAAGAGGACATGGAACCGACAAAGCTTTGATTGCTGGACTTCTTGGAATGAAGCCAGATGATGAAAGGATTCCCAATAGTTTTCAGATCGCCGATGAGCTAGGAATGAAGTACACATTTTCTGGTACGGAGCTTCGCCATGCACATCCGAATTCAGTACTTCTTAAACTGAAAGGGCGAGCTGGCAGGGAACTGGAAGTCATAGGATCCTCTCAGGGAGGTGGAGCAATTAAAATTAATAAAATAGATGGACTTGATGCTAACTTCTGTGCCTGCTATCCAACCCTAATTGTTCATAATGCGGATCAGCCGGGACACATATCGGAGGTTACTACTTTGCTAGCCAAGCATGGGATTAATATTGCGACTATGCAACTCTACCGTGACAAACGGGGAGGTAGAGCCGTTATGGTACTAGAATGCGACCAGGAAATAGCATCGCAAGTAATACACACTCTTGAAAAAATGGAAGGGATACTGAAAGTAACATATCTAAGTTTGGAGGAGAAGGATGAGTTTTCGATCATTGGAAGAGATCATAAGAAAAAGTAAGGAGACAGGCAAAGCTTTCTGGGAAATAGTTATGGAAGATGACATGAATGAAAGGGCTGCTAGCAGTCAGGATTCCTTCCATAAGATGAAACTACTATATCTTAGTATGCGGGATGCAAACGCAGCCTATGATAAGAATTTAAAATCAGCCAGTGAACTGGTTGGAGGTGATGGAGAGAAGGTTCACCAAGCCCTAAAAGCCGGAAAACTTCTGAGTGGTACCTTTGGTGGTGAGGTAATTGCCAAGGCATTAAAAATGGGAGAAAATAATGCTTGTATGAAAAGGATTGTAGCCGCACCAACGGCTGGTTCCTGTGGTGTTCTTCCAGCGGTACTCTTAACCTATGAGGAGCAGATGGGAGAAGAGATCGACCGTATGGTAGAGGCAATGTTTGTTGCATCCGGGATTGGTGTGGTCATCTCTGTTCGGGCATTCCTCGCTGGTGCAGCTGGTGGATGTCAGGCGGAAATTGGATCCGCCAGTGCTATGGCAGCAGGAGCCTTAGCCTACTTGCAAGGGGGTGACGGGGAATGCATTGCCCATGCATCTGCCCTTACTCTTAAGAATCTCCTTGGCTTAGTTTGTGATCCAGTCGCAGGATTAGTTGAAGTGCCCTGCGTCAAGAGAAATGTTGTTGGGGCAATCAATGCAATTGCCAGTGCCGATATGGCGATTGCCGGAGTTCGCAGCCAAATTCCGCCGGATGAAGTCATAGATGCTATGCGGGAAGTGGGAGAAGCTATGCCCAGTGCGCTTCGGGAAACCGGTGAAGGTGGTTTAGCTGGTACACCGACAGGAATTAAGATACGGGATCGGGTTTTAATGCAATAGAGAATGGAGTATAATAGAAGAAATAGATTAGGTCAAGGCGATTTACCTTGACCTTAGTAATAAATTTTTATTACATAGAAGGAGTAAGTCAATGAAGCTACTGCATACCTCAGATCTACATATTGGAAAAAGAGTAAATGAGTTTTCCATGATTGAGGATCAAGAGTACATATTAAAAGAAATATTAAAGATTGTGGATGAACACCAGCCACAGGGAATCCTGATCGCCGGGGATATCTATGATAAAGGAGTTCCTTGCGTGGAGGGAGTAATTCTTTTTGATTGGTTTTTGACCGAATTACATAAAAGAGAGCTTGCAATCTTTATGGTTAGTGGCAATCATGATTCCTCGGAACGAATTAATTTTGGCGGGAAGATTATGGAGGAAAATCAGATCTATATTGCTGGAGCATTTGAAGGAAAGCTGGAGAAGGTAACCTTGACTGATGAGCACGGTCTAGTAAACATCTATCTGATGCCTTTTGTCAAACCTGCTATGGTAAGACGCTACTTTCCGGACAGGGAGATTACATCCTATCAGGAAGCAGTAGAAGCTGTACTGGATTCTGTAATAATAGATCGATCGGAACGCAATCTTTTGGTAGCCCATCAATTTATCACCTACCAAGAGATGGAACCGGAGCGAAGTGATTCGGAAACCATCTCCCTTGGTGGATTGGATAATATCGATGCTTCTGTATTCGATGCATTTGATTATGTAGCCCTAGGACATATCCATGGCCCTCAAAAGATAGGGAGAGATACGATTCGCTATGCTGGGTCCCCTTTAAAATACTCTTTCTCTGAGGTTAGGCAGAAGAAATCAGTAACCATGATAGAAATGGGGACAAAAGGCCAGGTAAGCTATGAATTAATTCCTTTGATTCCAATGCGAGATATGAGAGAAATTAAAGGCCCAATTGCAGCTTTGACGGATCCTTCCGTATATTGTAAGGGGAATACTTTGGATTATATCCACGCGACCCTAACCGATGAGGATGAAATCTACGATGCCATCGGTAAATTGCGCAGTATCTATCCCAATATTATGAGGCTTGATTTTGATAATAGCCGCTCTGCTTGGAATGGGGATGCTAAGTTAGCAGCTATGGATGTGGAGAAGAAGAGTTCGATGGAACTATTCGAGGAATTCTTTGCAAATCAGAATAATATTACAATGACGGACAAGCAGAGATCAATTATGCTGAATTTGTTTGAAGAAATGGTAGGTGAGCTATCATGAAGCCAATAAAATTAGTGATGAGTGCCCTTGGACCTTTCCGAGGCATTGTAGAAGTACCATTTTATCAACTGGGTCCCAGTGGATTATTTTTAATTAGTGGTGATACTGGAGCTGGAAAGACAACCATTTTCGATGCCATTTCCTTTGCTTTATATGGTAATGCCAGTGGCGAGAATCGTTCTTCGGATTCCTTGCGTAGTGATTATGCAGATGATGACGAAAAAACCTATGTAGAATTAACCTTTCTTCATCGGGATAAAGAATATATAGTTCTACGAAATCCAACCTATAAAAGAAGTAAGAAAAGAGGTACCGGTACCACAGAGGAAAAGGCGAATGCAACGCTTACCATGCCGGATGGGAGAGTTATTACTGGTTATGCTCCAGTGACAGAAGCAATTACGGAATTATTAGGAATTGACTGGAAGCAGTTTAAGCAGATCTCCATGATTGCTCAGGGAGAGTTTTTGGAATTGTTAACAGCCGATAGTAATACCCGGGGACTGATCTTTCGTAAGGTGTTTGGTACAGAAATCTATGATACCATACAGAAGAAATTAAAAGAGAAGTCGAATCGTTTGAGAAATCAGTGCGAGGATGGCGACAAGCGTATTCAGCAGTATCTCGAGGGAATTCTTTGTGGTGAAGAATGCCTTCATAGGGAAGCGATAGAGGAATGGAAGGTGTCAAAAGATATCCATCAGGTTAGTAAGATGATGGATTTACTAGCTTTGTTGATAGATGAAGACCGGAATAAGTATAAAGAAGAGAAAGCCTTAAATGATTCTTTGAACAAAGAGATTGCCAAAAAAGCCACAGAATATATAAGAGCGGAACAAATCAATCAATTATTTGTAAATCTAAAGCAGGTAGAGGAAGAATACGATAAATTAATGCAGCTTTCCAAAGAGATGGTGCAGGAAGAAAAACGATATCACCTAGCGGAAAAAGCATTACATATTGTTAAGCCAATCGAGGAGACCTATGTACGTATTAAGAGAGAATTAAACTCCTTAGTTATGGAAATTGAGAAGGGAAAGGAACAAAAAGCCGTCCTAGAGGATCACTTAAGATCTCTCTTTGCTGTATATAAGGAAAAGGAGGCTAATAAGCCTCGAATCTCAGAATTATCAGTGAAAATAAATCAGCTGAAAGAAGAACTAATCAAATATGATGAAATCAGCAGACAAGAACAAGTAAAAATAGAGTTGGAAGAAGATAAAGTAAAACTTGAGAAACAGATTTCTGATATTGGCTCACAAAAGGGTAAATTAGTTGAGGAACAGGCAGAGAAACAATCAGAATTGGAGAACTATAAGGATACGGATAAGGATCTCGTTCTTTGTGATAATAAACTTCAACAGATAGGAAATGCTATAAAACAGTTGAATAGTCTACTATTAAGTATGGAAAATTTAAAGTCTGAAAAGGAAACATTACTGAAACGACAGGAGGACTTCTGTATAGCAGAGAATAAGTATCAAGAGATCCGTCATCACTATCAAGAAATGGAAGCTCATTTCCTGCGGGAACAGGCAGGAATCATAGCGGCAACCTTAAAAACAGGCTTACCTTGTCCGGTATGTGGTTCAACACAGCATCCTAAGAAGGCGATCCTAACGGAGAAAGCACCGAGCGAAGAAGATCTTAAAAGGGAGAAGGCAATCCTAGATGCAGCGCATAAAGTCTTGATGGATTCAAGTAACAAGTGTGAGAAACAAAAAACAAAGGTGTCGACACTGTGGAAAAACCTGAAAGAAAATCTTAATCAAATACTTGATGATGATAATGCTAGCAATTGCAATATGGAATCCTTAATGGAGCTAGTCCATGGAAAGCTTGGACGAATGGCGGAGTTGGAAAAAGAAGAGGAACAAAGGCGCTTACAGCTTCAGAAGGAGAATGAACAAAAGAAGTTATGCGCTGATCGACTCATTGAAATAAGAAATCAGCTGCAAACTCTGGAAGAGGAATTAGCCAAGAAGCAAGATAAATATTCCGAAGTGATGAAAAGTTTAAGTTCCATTCATGGTACCTTAGTTACTTTGAAAAAAGATTTAAAATATGCTAGGAAAGAAGAGGCAAAACATGCTACAAAAGAGATTACGGAAGAATGTAATCGACTGCAAACAGAGTTAACGGAGGCAGAAACTGCCTATCGAGAAACAGAATTAAAACTTACTAATACGGCAGCAGTTGTTCGCGAAAACGAGAAAATGTTTCGCATGAAATTAGAAGAATATCAGGAAGTAAAGTCCCGGTTCATACAGAAGTTAGAGGAATGTGGTTTTACAGACAAAGGCCATGGAAGGAAGTCCTTAGATGCTCATACCTTAGAGCTAGAGTTGGATTTTGCAAAGGCTCTAGATCATGAGGTTGCCATTACATCAGAACCTTTATCGAATGAGCCAGCATTTGATGAAGGGGTAGCCATCTATCGCCAGATACTCTTGACAGAGGAAGAGTTGTCAAGTCTTCGTAATTCAATCGAACTCTATTATCGAAACAAAGAGAAGCTAGAAGAAAAAATAAAACAACTTAAGATGAATACCGATCACCAGGAAGTGAAGGATCTTGAAAAGCTTGCTCAGGAGCAAAGAGAATTAGATCAAAGAAAGGCGGAATGCGAAGATCGGGTAGGGCGTATTTTTAATAGGCTAAGTAACAATGAAGCAATCTATCATAAGGTCAATGAAGAAAATAAAGAGTTGGTAAAAATACGCCAGGATTATTTGACCTATAATGAGCTTAGCAAAACAGCCAATGGCGATCTAGCCGGTAAATCAAAGATCGCCTTCGAACAATATGTACAAGCCTTTTATTTTGATAAGATAATCAAGGAAGCAAATAATCGCTTTTATAAGATGTCGAATCATCAATATATCCTAATGAGAAAGGAAGATCCATCGAATCTAAGAAGCTCCACAGGTCTAGAACTGGAAGTTATGGATTACTATACAGGGAAAGTAAGATCCATCAAATCCTTATCTGGAGGAGAATCCTTTAAAGCGGCATTATCCCTTGCCCTTGGATTATCCGATGTTATTCAAAGTTTTGCCGGTGGGATCGAGGTGGATGCCATGTTTGTAGATGAAGGTTTTGGTTCCTTGGATAGTGATTCCCTAGAACAGGCCATTGAGACCTTAAATTCCTTAGCCATAGGAAATCGATTTGTTGGAATCATATCCCATGTAAGCGAACTAAAGGAGAGAATTGATAAGAAGATCTTGCTTGAGAAAAGCATGGAGGGAAGTAGTTTACGTTTAATAGTTTAATAGGATTGAGAAGGGGTTATTGAAAATAGCGTATGATTTATAATCCATAAGAGCGTGAGCGTGTCTACGCTGGATAAAAATCATACGCTATTTTTCACAACTGCGATAGTCTTATTATTCAACAATATTTATTGAGATATTTCACTTATAAATTCTAGTTTTTTTGCTTCCATACCGGTCCACCATAATATTCTTCAAAGAAACCTGCGGTTGAGAGGGGTTCATTTGCAACATACAAGTGGGATGTATCTCCAATGGAATGACATCGGAAATAGACTTTGCCTTCCTCTCTTTCTTCGGAAACTACGGTTGTAATTGAAGTAGGCGCTACGTACAAACCTTGCCATAAGAGAGGTGCAGCGATTCCAAGTAGATGGGATAGAATTGCAAATTGTACACCCAAATGGCAGAAAATCACGATTGTATCTTTGTTACCTTTATCACATAAATAATAATTACCCTTCCTATGATAACCATAGTTGGCTAAAAATTTATCAAAATTATCAGTAATATAGCGGTAAACCTTTTCTACATCGCCTGTTGCCATGATCGGTTCTTTTAACCATAGCTCCTTATCATAGAAATTGGGTTTACAGGTCCAATCAGCAGGCATGAAATCCCAGGGGATATTTTTTTCTCCAGTTTGTTCATTAATAATACGGCCGGGAAATTCTTGGAGCCAATCATAAACGGTCGCTTCTCTTTTTAGCCGATCTAGGGTAGGTTTGGCTGTGGCGCGGGCTCTCCCTAGTGGAGAACAATAGAAATCCCGTACTTCTAATTTTTCCAAGCGGTCTGCTAAAAGCTCCGCTTCACGGAAACCTTTCTGGGTTAAAGAATCCTTCACATAATCCGGTTCCCCATGACGAACAAATAATAATTTCATATGTAACTCCTTTCCAAAAACCATCGTGTCAGTTCCGTTTCGCTATATCCTATATTAAATGATTTGGGGGAAATTGTCCATGTTTACATATTTGTTTCTCTCTCATAAATTTGCTATAATGTTAGATAGGAGATAAAGTCCTAGTTGAATTTAAAATGTCGTCATAGATTTATATAGGGACTTAGAAAATAAAACATAAGAAGGAGATCGCTATGATAGATACGATAGTTTTTGATATTGGAAATGTTCTTGCGCATTTTTGCTGGGAGGATTATTTGGTGGATTGCGGATATTCGCAGGAGGTAATTGATAAGGTTAGCAAAGCTACCGTATTAAGCCCTTTATGGAATGAGTTGGATCGTGGAGCACGGAAGGAAGAAGAGATATTTGCGGAATTTGTGAAATTAGATCCAAGCGTAGAGAAAGAGATCATGGCTATGTATAAAGATGCTCTTGACCTAGTGAAGGAATTTGACTATGCCGCTGATTTTGTACGTACCTTAAAGAGAAATGGATATAAAATATATCTACTATCGAATTATGCAAGATTCACCTTTGAACATGCTAAGAAAATCTTCAAATTTATTCAGTATGTGGACGGTGGTGTAATATCCTACCAAGTAAAATACACGAAACCGGAAGCGGAAATTTATCAGACTCTGATTGACAAGTATAAGATTGAACCAAAAAAGGCAGTTTTCTTAGATGATTTACAAGCGAATCTAGAGGGAGCCAAGCCTTTCGGTTTTCATACGATTCGTGTTGAATCCCATGAGCAAGCTTTAGAAGATTTAAGAAAACTTGGTGTTCGAGTGGATTAAAGACGATCGCTTGCTTGTCCCTATGAACAGATGTTGAAACGGATTTTGATGAAATTGAGGAATGCAAGAATGAATATAGCTTATTTTATTAAAACAAAAAGTGAAGTATCGTACTTATATGATGATTTTACATTGCGTCAGGCTCTTGAGAAAATGAGGTATCACGGTTACACAGCCATACCGGTATTAAATAGTGACAATAAATACATAGGAACGGTCAGTGAAGGGGATTTTCTGTGGTATTTAATCGAGGACGAGACCGATGAATTGTATAAGATTAATATACAAAGTGTTGAGGATACAAAAATAAAAGATGTTCTTACCTTTGATAAGAATCCTCCTGTACGGATAACTGCAACGATGGAGGAGCTACTAACAAGAGCCATGGATCAAAACTTTATTCCGGTAATTGATGACAGAGATTATTTTATTGGTATTGTCACTCGAAGAGATATCATAAAGCATTTTTACAAAAATATCAATGTATTGGATCTGGATTAGGCAAACAAAAGGGATATAAGTAGCTTGGAGGGTACAAATGATTACAATATGTTTGGATGAATATGGAGTATTTGAAGAGGATTCTGCTCTGCAAGATAAATTTGTCGGGGGAATCATCTATCAAGGAGAGGATGTGGAGGCAGAAAGGTGCCGGCTAAGAAATCTTTTTGAGAAGGTTTGTAGAGACAAGAATGGAGTATTCCCTAGGGATTTACACTATACTTATAATGGATCGAATCGACAACAGGTTCAAGCTATTAAATATACGCTAAAGAGACATTGGAAAAAGTTCTTTCAGGAAGCGAAGGGGGAATACCGTATCTTTTGCCTCTTGGATAGTAAGGCTGGACGAAGTCTGTATTCTAAAAATACCCATTTACTCAATGACAAATCCGGCAGTATGATGTATGAGCATATGGCTACCGAGGTGTTGGAAAATATCATCCTGTATAATCCCTTGCTTAACGATCATAGGATTCGTCTGGAAGCGGCTACCCGTATTGCAAAGGTAGCAATCGATGATTATGATAATATACGTGAATATGAAGAATTGGGTTATCGTAGTAAGCAGCTCCAGCCTGGCGAAGATCAATATACTTATTTTGTAACCGATGATAAAACTTATCGAACGGCCCTAAGTTACATGGTTCGAAACAGTGAAGAGATATTAGATATTCGAGAGTGCCATGTTGATAGCATAAATTATCGTGATCCAGAGGAAATGGAATTTCTGTATCTAGCAGATTGTATCTGCTCTGAGATCGGGGCTTGCATAAGGAACAAAAATATAGAAACGGCATTCTATGACTTGCAAGATTGGAGTAAAGAGGTGACCGGTAACCCTGCCTATCTGTGGGCATACGATGATGTTGAAGACGATTATCGTAGATTATTTAATGCCTGGAGGGCTCAGGATCTCTATCGATATTTTTCCTTAGCCTATGATTTTAGAAAAGAAACAGAGACCTCCAAACTTTATCGATACTATGAGGAATACTGGCTTTTGGCCATGGAGGAGTCTCTAGTTCATAAGGTGCTAAAGAATCAAGAGCAGATTAACCTCATAGGGAATGGATTGTCAAAATTGTCGGCTTCTATCTTTGTCAATAATTTCGATGAAAATAAAGCCTATGCCATACTTCAGGATTTCCTTAAGTTAGGTAGAAATATTAACAACAAAGATATTATTAACAAAATATCATCCGTAGGAATTGCGATTAATAATCATCTAGGCAAATATCACGAATCTTTAGAATTGTATCAGTCTTTTTTAGAAAGCTATAATGATTCAGGGATTCATTCTTTTCTTGAGGTTAACAATCGAATTGCGGTCACATATTCCAATGTATTTCAGTTCGATCGATCTTTAAGAATAGCGGAGGAAAATGTTCATGCCTGGATGAAACTAAAGGAAGCAGAGATTCAGATTGCCCAGAAACACCCACTGGGGCAGAATATCCAGATTAAAAATCTAAATTTAGGACGTAGTTATAGCTCCTGTGGCCAATATAAGGCATTTCTTCGTAGAAAAGATGCACTAGGAGATTTTGAGGCGGCCCTACTGGAATTTGCAAAAGTAGATGAGAATGGAAAAATCATTGAGAGAAACCCTAACTATTATATAAGTTTATCCTATCTGCTGCATTATGCAATTGATCAGAAGGATTATAATTTATATAAAAAGTATGCAGCCGAATATTTTGGTGGGACATTAGATCCAAAGGATCAGTTTCAATCCATACTGAATATGGATCATCATAAGATCGATCGTAATTTTGCATTCTTTGTCTATATAAAGGCACTATGGTACTTTTATAAAGATAGTATGGATACGGAATTTGTCCTGCAGATAGCGAAAATGGATTATGAAGAAGAAGGATTTATTACAGATGGGCATCCTTGGGAGTTGATTGGCAAGTACCTTGCTAAATTAGCTTTTGCAGCAGGGGATTTTGAACTGAGTGATACAATTATTCAAAATATCGGGATCAAAATGGTATTATCTGATGAGCTGATGAAGGGGATCTATCTTTATACCAAGTTGGATTACTACCATATGAAAAAGGACTTAGATCATTTTCATCAAGCACGCCTTGATTTCCAGCAATGGTGTATGCAGGAGGAATATAAGGATTACTTCATTGACTATACCCTGTTAGAGGATGAAGCTTTCTATCAAGCAGTTGGGCGGATGTTTACCTATATGTATAATTAAAGTATAAGTAGGCTAAATTAAATCCAGGAGGAGAAAAATGGATCAAAATAATAAAAATTCAGAAATCCTGGATAAGATGACTAAAGTATGTATCTGCAAAAGTATCAGCAGGGCTACAATGAAGAAAGTGATTAGTAGCGGAGCTAGAAGCTTAGAGGAGGTTCAAAAAGCCACAGGAGCTGGTTCCGGTTCCTGTGGAGGCAGGCGATGTACCCCAAAGATTCTTCAGTTATTAGAGGATATGAAAGATGAGTAAGGAACAGTTGTAAAATGATATAAGGGTGCATAGATATATTCGTAATGCACCGTTAGAAGAACTCTTTCTGTAATTTGTGTTGTCATAAGCGAACATATCATGTTCGATATGTGACAATACAAATTACAGAAAGAGTTCTTCTGTCGGTGTGTGAGAATATATCTATGCACCCGGTTCAATTTTACAACTGCCTCTTTTTTTCTTGCTCCCTGAAAATTGCCATTGTGATTCTGCAAATAATTATATACAATAGGATTAACTTAGAACAGGGTAGTTAAAAACTAGCTAGGATTAAGAATGACTTTAAAGGAGTATACCTATATGAAAGTGATAGCGCATAGAGGATATAGCGGTAAGTATCCGGAAAATACGATGCTTGCCTTCAAAAAGGCAGAAAAGGCAGGTTGTGACGAGATTGAATTAGATGTCCAATTAACTAAGGATAAGGTATTGGTAATTATTCATGATGAAACAATTGACAGGGTATCGGATGGTAGCGGTTTTGTAAGGGACTACACCTTTAAAGAATTGCAAAGGTTTAATATCAATAAGAAGTTTGGAGATAAGTATGGTTTTAATGCGATTCCATGTTTTGAAGAATATCTAAGCTGGGTTAAGACAAAACAGATAACAACAAATATTGAGTTGAAGTCTGGAAATTACTATTATGAGGATTTGGAAGAAAAAGTGATCAAGCTAATTCGAGAATATGGCATGGAGAGTAGGGTCATGTTTTCTTCCTTCAATCACGTTTCGCTTATTCGCTGTAAGCAATTAATTCCGGAAATTAGTTGCGGTGTACTGACGCTTAAAAATGGACTCGGTAACGCTGGATATTTTGCCAGTAAGTATCATTTTGAATGTTATCATCCTGATATCCGAGGTGTTACGGATGAAACGATTCAAAATTGTAAGGACTATGGTATTAAGATCAATGTCTGGACAGTGAATAATGAGGAGGGACTAGAAAAACTTTATGATTGGGGCTGTGACGGCGTGATTACGAACTATCCTAAGCTTTGTAAAAACTGGCTGGCTTTAAAGGAAAATAAATAAAATTGATACCATCTAAGGAGGTTTGTTTATATGGGGTGTTTGGGTAATATTATTTGGTTTATTTGTGGAGGTTTCATAAGCGGTTTAAGCTGGCTATTGATTGGTTGCCTGTGGTGTATTACGATTATCGGAATTCCGGTAGGAATGCAATGCTTTAAATTTGCTGGACTTTGCTTTTTTCCCTTCGGAAAAGAAATTAAATACGGAGGAGGAGTTGGCTCTTTACTACTAAACATCATCTGGCTTCTTGTATCAGGGATTCCCTTAGCTCTAGAATCTGCTGCTATGGGTATTTTACTATGCATAACAATTATTGGGATCCCTTTTGGCTTGCAACATTTTAAACTTGCTAAGTTGGCTTTGATGCCATTTGGTGCAAGGGTGGAGTAGATTAGAATTGAAGGGAATGTATAAAGGAATAATAAAAAATATAATTATAAAAATAAGACGAAAAAGGACAGGTGGAGATAAATAAACCTGTCCTTTTTGGTGTATAAATCATTGTATTCCTAAATCAATGTATTCCTTATGAGGAAACGCTTAATATATGTAGGATTTATTCATATATCTAAGCTAGATTTAATTTGCAAGATTAAAATTCAGTAGATTTGCCCCAGATAATATCAGAATGAACATAGGTTAGTTCTAAGGGAGCATCGGGATATTCCATCCGATAGAGAAGCTGTCTTGCGAGCCGTCGACCAAGCTGGTTCGTCTGGACATTGACCGTTGTCAGCTTACCTGATACCATGGCATATTCCGTGCTACCGTCAAATCCTGAGAGAGCAATATCCTCTGGAACCCGGTATCCATGTTCAGAGAAGTATTGCATTAGGAAATTTGCAACGAAGTCACTGGCGCATACAAAAGCATTGGGAAGTTTATCCAATTTGTTTAGAAAGGCGGATATCTCCTCGTAGTAAGTATAGATCCCGATATTACCGGTTAGGCAATACTCCTTCTTAACTTCAAGATGATTCTCGTTCATGGCCGCCAAAAATCCTTCAAAACGTTCCTTGTTTGTTAAGGCATAGTTAATATCACCAATGAATCCAATCTCAGTTCTTCCCTTATGTATAATGTCATTGGTAATTTCTTTTATACTTCTTTTACCCTCTAAAAGGAACAGATCACCGGTTAAAGTAGCAGTAGGAAAATCACTGACTATGTCAAGGTAGACTTTGGGGATGTTAACCTTATTGAGCATTTCAAGGAGCTCCTTATTGTATACATTTAAAATTAACATGCCTCCAACGGTTCCATTGGTTAGAACATTGGGAAGGATATAACCCTTATTATAATTTGGAGGAAGGTAGGTATACATTAGATTAATCCCATAAGTATCCAATTCCTTAGCAATCGCATGGATAATATTAATCCAAAATACAGAGGATTCTGGACGGGAAATTACAACGGATATCGTTTTTTTAGATCCCTCTTCCAAGCTGGCAGCATACTCTTCCAGATGTTTTTCAATCTCTTGTCCCGGCTTAAAATAACCGATCTCTTTGGCGGTTTTCAATATCTGGTCCCTTAATTGTTTAGAAACACCTGACTGATTATTCAAAACCTTCCAGACGGTAACCCTGGATATATTAAGGATATTAGCAATATCCTGCATCGTAACTTTTTTCATAATAATCTCCAATCTAAAATATGAAAGTTAATTCCCCGAAAGAAAGCATTGGGAATTAGGCAAGTGCATATTTTCTATTTCTAGTACGGTTTGGGGTTATCGTTTTCCTAACTACGACCTAATTTGATTGAATTATAGCATTAATAAATTTATTTTTCAATGTTAATTTACAAATGTTAAAATTATAGTTATGTATAAAATTGCTTTAACATTGAAAATATAATATTTAGAATGGGGAAATTGGTGACATTGTATAAGCAAAACCGATAATATAGAAAATAATAATGCAAAACCTAAAAAAATGCGTACTCTAGTGTTAAATGTAATGATAAGAAATGATAAGTGAATGATAAATTATATTGACTAATAGTAAAATTAATGTTAAAATTTATTGGTATAAGCTAGTGATTTTGTATAGGAGGATAATATGAGTGAAAAAATAGAAGAAAATAAAAGAAGAAAAGTAAAAAGAAAAAAATGGACAAGAGACGATACTGAGCTTACTTTGTTGGCAATACCTACTTTTGTATGGTATATACTATTCAGTTTTCTTCCCATGTTTGGTGTTATTATTGCGTTTAAAAGATACCAAATATTTCCTGGAAAAAGTTTCTTGTATAATATTATACATAGCGAATGGGTTGGCTTTGATAATTTCGAGTATTTAATTAAGTCAAAAAGCTTGTATATCTTGTTAAGAAATACGATAGGGTACAACATAGTGTTTATTGTTTTAGGAATTGTAATTCCTGTAACCTTAGCGATTATGATTAGCTTGATTTATAGCAAACGCAAATCCAAGGTATATCAGACAGCTATGTTTTTCCCCCATTTCCTATCCTGGGTTGTTGTTAGCTATTTTGTATATGCTTTCCTAAGTTATGATAAAGGTATCATAAACACGGTTCTAGAAGTCTTTGGTAAGGAACCAGTGCAATGGTATATGGAATCTAAGTATTGGCCATTTATCTTAATCTTTATGAACTCTTGGAAAACAACCGGATATGCTACCGTTGTATACTTAGCAAGCATTACCGGAATTGATCCATCCCTATACGAAGCAGCGGTGGTGGATGGTGCGACAAAATGGCAGCAAGTGAAAAACATCACCCTTCCAAGTCTTAAACCGATCGTAATAATGATGTTTATTCTAAATACTGGTAAGATTTTCTATTCCGACTTTGGTTTGTTCTATCAAGTAACAAGAGGTGTTCCTGCATCCCTTTATAATGTATCTTCAACGATTGATACCTACGTTTATAATGCATTGTTATCTTCAACACCAATTGGAATGACATCAGCGGCAACTGTTTTCCAATCGGTAGCATGCTGCATTACAATTTTGTTGGCAAACTGGATTGTTAAGAAGATTGACAGTGACTATGCAATTATTTAGGAGGTAATTATGAAGAAAACATTTAAAAATCAGGAACCGATCATGAAACTGAATCGGATAAAACAACCGACAAACATTCTGTTTAATATTATTTTTATTATACTGTCGCTTGTAAGTATCATTCCTTTTGTATTTGTATTTATCATTTCGATTACATCAGAAACATCGATTAGAAAATTTGGTTATCGCTTCTTTCCGAAGGAGCTATCAATGATCGCTTACGAGTTCCTTTGGAATGAAAAAGATATAATTATAAATGCTCTAGGAATTTCTGTATTAGTAACCGTTGTCGGTACTTTGGTGGGTGTGATCTTAACTACAGCCCTCGGTTATGTCCTATCAAGACCTAACTATAAATTGAAGGGTTTCTTAACTTGGGTTGTTTTTATCCCAATGGTATTTAATGGGGGTATGGTTGCCTCTTATGTGGTAAATGCCAACATCCTTGGATTGAAAAACTCCATTTGGGCATTGATTTTACCCCTGGCGGTTTCTTCGTTTAATGTTGTTATCTGTAAAACATTCTTTCGGACAACGGTGCCAGATTCCATTATTGAATCGGCTAAAATTGATGGAGCAAGTCAATTGAATATTTTTGCAAGAATCGTAGTTCCAATTTCCAAGCCGGTATTTGCAACGATTGGATTGTTCTTAACATTTGCTTACTTGAATGATTGGTTCCAATCCTCGTTATATATTACGAATTCAAGACTTACCTCCTTACAGGCTCTGCTAAATAATATACAGAAGAATATTGAATATCTGGCCAATAACCCTTCTGCTGGACTTTCAATTCAGCAATATGTGAGCCAAATGCCTACGGAGGGAGTTCGTATGGCGATTGCTGTAGTTATTGTATTACCGATCGCCTGTGCATATCCATTTTTCCAAAAATACTTTGTAACAGGTTTGACCATTGGTGCTGTCAAAGGTTAAATAAATGGATGGGTATGTCTAAATACTATGGATTAAAAGCAAATATTGCTTTTGATAAATTAAACATAATATAGGAGGTTATTATGAAAAAGAAACTTATTGCGCTACTAATGTTAGTAGTAATGTTGGGGGCTCTCGCTGTAGGATGCGGTGGCAAAAACGAGAAGCAACCGAATGACAACACTTCTGAGAATACAGGAGATAATAACACAGGAAATGAATCCGCAGATAAGACCGGTGGGGATGAAGTTGTTACCCTGAAATGGATCATGGTTGGTAATGGTATGCCAGCGAACTATGACGCTTGGAAGGAACATATTAATGCTTATTTAGAAGATAAGATTGGTGTTAACATTGAAGTTGAAGTTGTTTCCTGGGGTGACTGGGATAACAGACGTAGTGTAATTGTTAACTCCGGTGAATATTTTGACATCCTCTTTACCGATGCTGGAAGATATCTAAGTGAGGTTAACTTAGGAGCTTTCTATGACATCTCTGATTTGGTTCAGACAGCAGCTTCCGATCTTTATGATTATATTCCTGCGGATTATTGGGAAGCAGTTAAGGTAAATGATAAGATTTATTCCGTACCTACCTATAAAGATTCATCTGCAACTCAGTACCTTGTATGGGATAAAGCAATTGCTGAAAAATACAATGTTGATATTGAAGAGCAAACAACCTTCCAGAGCTTAACTGATTCTCTAAAGGAAATTGTAGAAGGCGAAGGTACCGCTCCATTTGTATTAGACAAGCAGGGAGCTGGTGTTGTATTAAGTCAGTATGATGCTATGGGAGCAGAATTAGAGCCTCTTGGCGTAAGATATGATGATGAGACCCGTACTGTTGTAAATACCTTAAAAGAAGAGCAGGTTATGAATGATCTGAAGACTCTGCATGAGTGGTATAAAGCAGGCATTATTAATGCAGATGCTCCAACCTTAGCTGAGTTACCTTCCTATCGTATGCTATTTACTGCACAAGGCTGGTCTTCTGCAGCGAAAACTACTTGGGGACCTAACATGGGTGTAGAGGCAGTGGCTATTCAGTACACCGAACCGATTGTATCCAATAGTACAGTTCGTGGATCTTTAAATGCTATCTACTCTGGTTCCAAGCATCCTGAGAAAGCATTAGAGTTCTTAAAATTAGTTAACCTTGATTCCTATGTTAGAGATGCATTCTACTATGGACTTGAAGGAGAAAACTTCAACTACACAGAGGATGGTAAGCTTGAAAAATTAAACTCTGAATGGACAATGGCTGGTTATACCCAGGGTACTTTCTTTACTGTATCCCAACTAGCAGATGAAGAATTCAATCAATGGGACGAAGTAAAAGAATTAAATGCGAAGGCAAATGGTTCTGTTCTTTTAGGATTTGATTTAGATCCAAGCAGTATCCAAAATGAATTAGCTAACTGTCGTGCAGTATGGCAAAAATATAGAAGCGAAGTTTTAACTGGTGCAAGAGATCCTGAGCAATTGGTAGAGACAATTACTGCGGAATTAGAGGCAGCAGGATTTAACACCATTATGGAAGAAGCACAAAGACAAATTGATGAAGCGTTTAATCAATAAAGAGAATACATAACATTATAGGGAATGCAAATTCCCTATAATGTTATGTATTATTGGAGGAAAATTATGACAAGAAAGATTACTGGAAATGCACTTCAGAATATACCTTGGCAAGACAAGCCAGAGGGCTATCAAGGTCCTGTTTGGCGTTATAATGAAAACCCGATTATAGGAAGAAATGCAATTAAACGGTCGAACAGCGTTTTTAATAGTGCGGTAGTTCCCTTTGAAGGAAAATTCGCTGGAGTCTTCCGTTGCGATAGTAAATCCATCAGTATGGATATCTTTGCTGGTTTTAGTGATGATGGAATCCATTGGACAATCAACGAAACCCCAATTCAATTTGAGGGTGAAGATGAAGAGATTCTTAAGAGAGAATATCGATATGATCCCCGCGTCTGCTTTATTGAGGATCGTTACTATATTACCTGGTGTAATGGATATCATGGTCCTACCATTGGATTAGCCTACACCTTTGACTTTAAGAAGTTTTATCAAATGGAAAATGCTTTCCTTCCTTACAACCGGAATGGAGTACTTTTCCCGAGAAAAATCAATGGAAAGTACGCAATGCTCAGCAGACCTAGCGATACGGGACATACTCCTTTTGGGGACATTTTCTATAGCCAAAGCCCGGACCTAGAATATTGGGGACATCACCGCTTTGTTATGGGAACCTATAAAGGCGATCAGTCTGCATGGCAGTCTACTAAGATTGGACCTGGACCAACACCGATCGAAACAGAGGAAGGTTGGTTGATGATTTATCATGGTGTTCTTAACACTTGCAATGGCTATGTATACCGTATGGGATGCGCTCTTCTAGATTTAGATCAACCTTGGAAAGTGATTGCAAGATCCAAAGATTACATTTTGGCTCCTCATGAACTCTATGAATGCGTTGGTGACGTACCCAACGTAGTATTCCCTTGCGCAGCACTAATGGATGCAGATACTGGAAGAATTGCAATCTATTATGGATGTGCGGATTCAGTAACTGGATTAGCATTTACTACAGTTGACGAATTGTTAAATCATATGAAAGAGAACCCCTTACTGTAAAACAGCCTTGTAAGATTTGTGATATTTCTCCAACATTGGAGATGTACGAAGATAACAGGCTAACATTTGATAAATATAGGAGCAAATTGGAGATATCATATGAGGTTTATTGATAAGCGAATTGGTGTTATTTGTGATCAGCTGAAAAAATTAGCAGTTGTACAGAAAATTCCCTTAGAAAATTGGGTTTATAAAAAGGGTAATTATATTTATCCGGAGGATGTCGATGCCTCCGCGGAGAATTTTCAACCTTTTGATAGTAAAACAATGCACTGGTATGGACCGGATGAGCATTATTGGTTTCGCGTAGATTTTACGGTTCCTGAGAGTTTCCATGAGAAGCCTATGTGGCTGCGAGTAAGAACACAGATCGAGGAATGGGATGATGCAAAGAACCCACAATTTCTTCTGTTCGTAAATAATGTAGCAACCCAAGGGATTGATATGAATCATAGAGAAGTGTTGCTGGAGCGTGTTGCCAAAGCGGGAGATACTTACCGCTTGGATTTGCAGGCATATACAGGAACACTTCATTCTGAATTTAATTTAATTGTAGAGATCCTGGAAATTGATCCAAGGATTATTGAGTTATATTATGATTTACGAGTTCCTCTGGATGCATTTTCTAGGATGGAAAAAGAGGATAGTAATCGCCTAGCGATTGAAAATATATTAAATAACACGATTAATTATCTGGATCTGAGAAATCCTTATTCCAAGGAATTTTATAAATCCTTGGATGAAGCGATCCAGTATATTGATAAAGCTTTATATGAGGATATGGCTGGCTATCAGGATGTGATTGCAACCTGTATCGGTCATACCCATATTGATGTTGCCTGGTGGTGGACGGTGGAACAGACCAGAGAAAAGGTCGGGCGTAGCTTTGCTACGGTTCTTAAGTTAATGGAGGAATATCCAAATTACAAATTCATGTCCAGCCAGCCTCAGCTATATTATTTCCTGAAAGAAAGATATCCTGAGCTTTATAATAGATTAAAGGAACGGGTAAAGGAAGGACGCTGGGAGCCGGAAGGCGGAATGTGGGTAGAAGCGGATTGTAACCTTACCTCCGGTGAATCCTTAGTTCGTCAGTTCTTATATGGTAAGCGTTTCTTTAAAGAGGAGTTTGGTGTTGATAATAGGATCCTTTGGCTACCGGATGTATTTGGTTATTCGGGAGCACTTCCTCAAATCATGAAAAAATCTGGGATCGATTATTTCATGACAACAAAGCTATCCTGGAATCAAATAAATAAAGTTCCTTATGATACCCTACAATGGAAAGGAATTGATGGGACTAAGGTCTTAACACACTTTATCTCAACCCTGGGCGTGGGGCAAGATCCGGACAATTTCTTTACAACCTATAACGGATTATTGCATCCAGATGCAATTATGGGTGGTTGGTTAAGATACCAGAATAAAGATATTAACAATGATATCCTAATTTCCTATGGCTATGGTGACGGCGGTGGTGGACCTACCAGAGAGATGTTGGAGACATCAAAACGCATGGAAAAGGGTGTTCGAGGAATACCGAAGGTCCGTCAGGAATTTGCCGCTACCTATTTTAAAGAATTGGAGCAACGGGTTAAGGATCATAAGAGGCTTCCTGTTTGGGAGGGTGAATTCTATTTTGAATATCATCGTGGAACCTATACCTCCATGGCTAGGAATAAGCGATCAAACCGTAAAAGTGAGCTTCTGCTGATGGACCTGGAGCTTTTATCTGTTCTGGCTAAGAAACAGCTTGGCATACCGTATCCGAAGGAAGAGTTGGAGAGACTTTGGAAGCTAGTAATGATCAACCAATTCCATGATATTCTTCCGGGAACCTCTATCCACGAAGTATATGAGGTAACCAAAAGAGAATATGCCAAGATAAAGGAAAAAGCTAGCGCATTATTGCAGGAGAGATTAGAAGCTTTGGTTGGCTCCGGTAAGGGAGTTACAGTATATAATACTCTTGGCTTTGAACGAAATGATATCGTATGTCTTGGAGAACTACAAGCAACGGCTCTTAGGGATGAAGAGGGAAATGTATATCCCGTACAAAATACTTCTCAGGGTACGATTGCTTATTTGAAGGGCATTCCTTCCAAAGGTAGCAGAACCTTTGAAGTAGTAGATACAGTTGAGGCTAATGAAGGTTCAGATATTCCGTTTACAGTAACTGGGTTAAGTGATTTGGAGACTCCTTTCTATAGGATTAGCTTTGATGAAAATGGAATGTTTCGTTCTATTTACGATAAGGAGAATGACCGGGAGGTATTGCAGGCCGGAAAGTCTGGTAATCTGTTCCGGATGTATGAGGATAAGCCAATTTACTATGATAACTGGGATATCGATATATATTATACAGAGAAATATTGGGATGCGGACCAGGTAGAGAGGATGGAATGGACTGAAATTGGCAGGCTTCGTGCTACCTTGGAGATTGACCGCAAGATTAGTAATTCCACCATTAAGCAAAAGATTTATTTCTATGCAGATACTAGAAGAATTGACTTTGAAACCTATGTGGATTGGAAGGAACATCAGCATCTATTAAAGGTGCATTTCCCGGTTAATATTCATTCCGATGAAGCAACCTTTGATATTCAATTTGGTAATGTGACCAGAAAGGTGCATACAAATACAAGTTGGGACATTGCTAGGTTTGAAACTTGTGGCCAAAAATGGATTGACATGTCAGAAGGTCGTTATGGAGTTAGCTTGCTAAATGATTGCAAATATGGTCATTCGATTAAAGATAGTAATATGGCCATAACACTCATTAAATCAGGGATCGAGCCGAATCCTATGACAGATTATGAAGAACATTACTTTACCTACGCACTATATCCCCATGCAAATACATGGAGAGACGGTGGTACCGTTCAGGAAGCCTATAAATTGAACCAGAGAGCATATGTGGTACAGGGCGGTGTTCCTGGAACGAAAACTTCCTTTGTATCGATTGATAAAGAAAATGTTATCATCGAGACAGTTAAGGAAGCGGAAGATGGCAAGAGTATCATCCTCCGAATGTATGAGTGTGACAATGCGCTGACCAAAGCTAATATTAAGTTAGGTGTTAATGTTACCTCCATTGTTGAATGTAACCTTATCGAAGAGGAAGGTGAAGCGATCCCTCTTAATGAAGATGGATTTGCGATCGAAATTAAGCCTTATGAGATTAAGACCTACAAGATTTACTTGTAAGGCTAGCCTTCCTTAAGGTAAGGTCTGGGAATAAATGAGACAGTTTGAAAGTGGCTTAAATCATACTTGATTGGAAGATATCGGTATGATAAGCTTCAGATATGCAGTTATATACTACACGAACACGGAGGATGAATCATGTATTTATTACCGAGCCCTAGGGAAATCAGAATTCGTGATAAGCAATTTTATACATTGCGCTATCATGCAGAAATCTGTATAGATGATAACTGTGATCTTGCAGTGAATCATTATGCGAAACTTTTAAAAAATCATATTCTGCAATTTACCGGCTTTTCCTTACCGATCTTGAAAGGAATAGCTTCTGGGGATGGAATTTATCTATCAATGAATTCGGAAATGGCAGAAGAGGAATATAAATTATCTATAGAGAAGGATAAGATTGTTATTCAGGGGGGGAGCAATACTGCCATCCTCTATGGAGTGCAGACCCTGCGACAGATTATTAGCCAGAAAGGATCCGTGCTTCCTTGTTTAGAAATTAAGGATTATCCTGATATTAAACATCGAGGCTTCTACCATGATGTTACTAGAGGAAGAGTCCCTACGCTTGCTTATCTAAAAGAGCTGGCAGACAAGCTTAGTTATTATAAGATCAATCAACTTCAGTTATATATTGAGCATAGCTATTTGTTTAAAGACTTTAGTGAGGTTTGGAGAGATGATACCCCGCTTACAGCAGAAGAGATCTTGGAGTTGGATGCCTATTGCAGAAGCTTAAATATTGAGCTTATCCCATCCTTATCCTCCTTTGGTCATCTATATGAATTATTGCGGACAAAAACCTATGCCCATCTATGTGAGCTGCCCAATTCAGATAAAGAACCCTTTGGTCTTGTAGCACGGATGCAACACCATACCATTGATACTACCAATGAGGAGAGTTATCAACTGATAACGAAAATGATATCGGAATATATGCCCCTATTTAGCTCAAAGCATTTTAATATTTGTGCCGATGAAACCTTTGATCTTGGAAAGGGCAGGAGTAAGCAGTTAGCCGATGAGATTGGGACACAGAAGTTATATGTCGGTTTCTTAAAGAGAATTGCTGAATTTGTTGTCTCAAAGGGCAAGATACCTATGTTCTGGGGAGATATTATTTCTAGATTCCCAGAAGCGATTAATGAGCTACCAAAGGAATCGATCTGTTTGAACTGGGGATATGCACCGGATCAAAGGGATTACGAGACCAAGGCGCTGGCAGAAGCAGGCGCGACCCAGTATCTGTGCCCCGGTGTTGGTGGATGGAATCAAATGATCAATCTAATCGAATCTTCCTATAAGAACATTCGTCTGATGTGTGACTATGCGTATCAATATCAAGGGATTGGTATTCTAAATACGGATTGGGGCGATTTTGGTCATATTAATCATCCGGAATTCTCTACTGCAGGTATCATCTATGGCGCAACTTTTTCCTGGAGGAAAACAGAGCTTTCCTTTGATGAAATCAATAAGCAGATCTCCGCGCTGGAATATAGAGATCAGAGTGAGCAATTGATAGCCGTAGTTGCTAAGCTCTCGACCTTAAGTGTATTTGGTTGGAGAAATGCAGTTTGGTTTAAGGAACTTCACCCTGCTAAGGATGAAAAAAGTAAAGAAGAAATCCGTAGCTTTTTAATGGAGGGAGATCTAAGTAAGGTTCAGACTGTTAATAAATCCATAGAAAATCATGTTCAAGAATTATATCGAATAATCAACACTATGGATAGTGGTAAACGTTATCTGGTAAAACCTTACCTTCTTGCAGCAGATGGGATCCATCTACTCAATAGAATAGGAGCTACGATTGGTCATAAAGTTTATCAGCAAGAGAATCCAGCCACAGAGGATTCTAAGAAACTGGCTGCGGAGCTGGAACACTGGTTCTATCGATATAAAGAGGTTTGGCGTAGTGTTAGTAAAGAATCTGAATTGTATCGTTTGCAGAATGTTATCAATTGGTATGCAGATTACCTAAGAGAGATATAAAAAGAAGACTTAGGTAAGGTTTGAGAACGATAGGAAGTACTTGCTTTCGTTGGGAATACTTGTTATATTAAAGATTGAGGAAAATAGTAAATCATTAGATAATTGCAGATCGAAATACTATAATATTATATACAACAAGGATCTGCAATTATCTCAATAAAACGAAAGAAAGGATCATCATTATGCGTATAATTAAAGCAAAGGATTATAATGATATGAGCCGTAAGGCAGCGAATATCATTGCTGCACAGGTTATTATGAAGCCAGACAGTGTCTTGGGACTTGCTACTGGAAGCACACCGATCGGAACCTATAAGCATCTGATTTCATTGTATCAAGCTGGTGACTTGGATTTTTCAGAGATACGTACAGTTAATCTGGATGAGTATAAGGGATTGCCAAAGGGCAATGATCAGAGCTATGATTATTTTATGAAGGAAAACCTGTTTAAGCATATTAATATTAAGGAAGAAAATTCCTACATTCCAGATGGTATGGCAGAGGATGATGAAGAGGAATGTCGTCGTTATGATCAATTGATCGATAGCTTAAAGGGAGTTGACTTACAGCTACTTGGTATCGGTTTGAATGGTCATATTGGTTTTAATGAGCCAAATGATGTGTTTTCCAAAGGTACGAATCTTATAAAATTGACAGAAAGTACAATTGAGGCAAATTCTCGTTTCTTTGAAAGTTATGACGATATCCCGAAATATGCATTTACTATGGGAATCAAGAGCATCATGCAAGCGCGAAAGATCCTATTGTGCGTGAGCGGTAAAAGTAAAGCTGAGATTCTAAAAGAGTCTATTGAAGGACCAATTACTCCGCAGGTTCCAGCATCCATTTAACAGCTCCATGGTGATGTTACTGTAATAGCAGATGAAGAGGCATTGTCATTGCTTTAGATATGTCTAAGGCTTATACAAAACGATACAATGAAAAGGCGTTTTGTATAAGCTTTTTCTTTCTATAGGATTAATATTAATAAATAATGATTTATGAATTTTTATATAACTAAAGTAAGGAAATGCTTAAGGAATGGCGATAACAGGAAGGAGAACAAATAATGAAGATTAAAGTTTACCCTCATAAAGTTCAATATTATGAGACGGATCAAATGGGGGTAGTTCATCATTCGAATTACATTCGTTGGTTTGAAGAAGCTAGGTCTGATTTTCATGACCAGATTGGAATTAGTTATGCAGCCATTGCTTTTTAAATAAAAAAAGAAAAGCCGATCTCCTTAAAAAGAGAGAAAAAGGAGTATTATGATATCATGGTTTCAGCTATTGGAAATGAAGTAGAATTTGTTTAAGGATTTAAATACTAAAATATAATATTCTATTGAGAAGAAAAGCTGATTTGCTGCCATCTGTATTCGTTAGCAAATCGCTTTTTTTTTGTGCGTAAGTAAAGTGAATATTTGTATGCTGCCAACAATGCGAACATGCCTGTCAAATAGTGAAATTATTCAGCAAAATAAGAAAAATTGAATAAAAAGTCATTTTCTTGCAATATTGTGTAGCTTTTTTTCTTATTATTGTTTATAATAATTGTAATATAGTCTTTTAAAAAATATATTTTTTAAAGTTAGATACATAAAGCATACCGGAATTTTAAGAATATAGAATTATAATTAGGACGAAAGGTAAATTGGGAGGTCGTTTCATAATGAAATCGGAATTTTTGTATAAGAAAGTATTTAAAGGCATCAGGGATGATATCAAAAAAGGCAGATTCCCTGAAGGAAGCAGACTCCCCTCAGAGGAAGATTTTTGTAAGGAATATGATGTAAGTACAATTACGGTAAAAAAGGCCATGGACCTGCTTGCACTGGAAGGTCTCATTCGTAGAGTACCAGGAAGAGGAACCTATGTCTTAGATGAAGAAGAAGGTGAGGAAATTCGTAAGAATATGGAAGACATAGAGCATGAGCAGCAGGAGAATAGTAAGCTACCAAATCATATGCAGATCGGACAGAAACATAAGAAAAGTAGGATGATTGGTATGGTGTTGGAACATGTGGCTTCCCCATTTGGTCTTGATATGATGTATCAATTGGATAGAGAGGCAGAAAAGGCAGGATACAAGCTGTGCATCCGATTCTCTTATGGGAACCGTGAGAAAGAGACGGAGGAAATAGAGCATTTATTATCTCTTAACGTCGAAGGTTTTATCATAATGCCATGCCATGGCGCTCATTATAATACTGCGATCTTAAAACTGATTATTGATAAATTTCCTGTCGTTCTCATCGATAAAAAGATGATTGGAATTTCTGTATCTTCGGTTAGTACGGATGGAAGAAAAGCGATTAAAGGTCTTGTTCAGCATTTGTATGATCGAGGTTGCAGGAAAATTGGGCTTATCACAGTGGACACAACAGGGACCACATCATTAATTGATCGAAGAAAGGGATTTTATGATGGAATTGAGGAATTGCAACTTCCTACAATAGAAGAATGTGTTCTAAACCATGATAATACAGACTTTGTTGACCCTGAGGTACAGCAGCAAGATACCGTTCGGATCCGAGAATATTTGGAAGAGCGGTTGAATGAACTGGATGGAATTGTATGCTCGGAATATGGTATGATGAAATCGGTGGTTCAGGCGGCAAAGGATTTAAATATTAAGCTTGGGTCCGATCTTCGTGTATGTTGTATTGATGAAGATTATCAGGCTTCAGAAGGATATTACTTTACCCATATGAAGCAGGATGAAAGATCCATAGCAAAGTTGGCTTTTAAATTACTACTACAAGATGATCGGCAGCCAGCGGTTGATTACCTAGTTCCGGCAATTTTCCGGCAAGGAAAGACCACTTAAATATTGGAGTATTACAGGAGTGCTGAGATGAAATACCGCTTCAGCACTTTTTTGTTGAATGGGAAATTATTTTCTATTGAATAGGAAAGATGCCGAAAAGAATAGCATAAAAGAGTGAAAAACATAATTTATTATCTGTATTCCGTATAAAATATAATTAATATATATTGAAAACAAAAATCAAAAGAAAAGTAATGAAATATCACTACATTATAACTTAATAAATACAAATGAATTCTGCTCTACTTGTGAATAATTAATAATAAATATAATAAATATTAATTTGAAATATAATACTTTACAAAATATATTGAATATGATATTATACTTTTGTAGCAAGTAAGGTACTAAAGTACCTGGAACTTAAATTCCTAGGAAACAAAGTTCCGCACTTGCGATAAGATCTATTTGGATCTGGATAGATTTATTAAAATATCCATAAGGAGGAGAAGGAATGAAACTAAGAAAGCTATTTACTTTACTAGTGTTTACAGCTATGTTAAGCGGATTGCTAGTAGGGTGCAAGGGAAAAACGGAGGATCAAGGTTCTCAAACAACAGGAACAACTAATGAAACAAAGACAGAAGAGAATAAAAAAGAACCGGAAGAGAATAAGGTAGCAGAGGAAACGAATGAAACCGGTGGAACCGTTCGTATCATGATGAATGTAACCGGTGGTAAAGATGAAGATGAAATGAAATTATTCCAAGATGCATTAAGTGAAGCAACCGGTCTTACTATAGAAATTGAGAAACCGGCTTCCGATTACAATGCAGTTCTGATGCAGAAGCTTAATGGTGGTGAACAATATGATTTAATTTATATTAACATGGGCGATTATATGAATCTGATTGATCAGGAAGCGCTCCTTGATATCACCGATCGAGTAAAAGCATCTGATATTCTGACAGGTAATGTTGATGAGAAAGAATGGGCAGACATTACTGTGGATGGTAAAATTTATGCTGGCTTCAATAAAAAAGAAGTACATAGAGTAGTGGCTTTAAATAAGAATATGCTTGAGAATGTGGGAATCGATTATAAGACGATTGATCCTAGCCTAGATGGTTATTATCAAGTATTTAAGAAGTTAAAAGAAGCTAGTACAGATCCAGAGTTCTATCCTTTTAACGCAATTATTTCCGAAACATGGGATCTTCAGCCTTGGATGGCCGCTCAAGGTTTAAAGGGTGGAGTTGTAATTGATAGTGATGGAAAGAAATATGTTCCTTTCGCATCCGATGAGGCTGCTCCGGTATGGGAGTGGTTTAAGAAGTTATACGACGAAGAGCTACTTGATCCAGCATCCTTTGTTGATAAGACCAAGGATATGAGAGCAAAGATGGGTGCTGCATCACAGAAAAACGCAGTTACCGTTGACTGGGCAGCTTGGGTTGGCTTACATAATGCAAATGCCCTTGCTGGTGGTGTTACTCCTGATACCTACGAAATTGTATCTCTGCCTGGTGTTAAAACTCCAGATGGCTCCTATATGTTAGCTAAGGGTGGCGCAAGTTTATTCGCAGTTCCAGCTAACGCACAAAATGTAGATGGTGCAATTAAGGTTCTAGAGTATTTTGCTACACAGGAAGGTGGCGAACTACTTTCCGTTGGTATTGAAGGTCACGACTATACCGTTGAGAATGGTAAATATGTATTAACTGAGATCGGCGAAGCTCATGCTTGTGATCATGGTGCGCCATTCCCAATCTACAAAGATTTCAAACATCCAGTTGGTTATAATCCTGGTGTAGATGAGGCAGTATCCTATGGCGAATATGCTAGCATAGAATTGCCTATTCCAAATGAGGGAGATTATAAAGCAATCTGTGGTAAATGGGGAATTCAGATAATCAAAGGTGAAATTTCGGCATTAGATGGTCTTGCTAAAATGAGAGAAGAACTTGTAAGTATGGGTGTAACCGACAAATAAAATAAGATTTGATGTCATGATTTTGAAAAGAGACTGTCTCAAAATATGTAATGTAGGGATTTGGATTAGAGATTATTAATCTAGTCTAGAACCATACAAGTATGAAAAGAGGCGGTCTCTTTTCCTGATGTTGCTATGAAAAAGGAGGAATTCGCTTGGTGAAAGCTACTAAGGTTTATAAAAGGATAAAAAGATACCGGTTTATTTATTTGATGCTACTACCAGTTGTAGCATATTTTCTGGTCTTTTCCTATTATCCCCTTGCCCTTGGAATATTTAACAGCTTCCGACAGGTAAAAATATTAGGTGGGTCAAAATTTATCGGACTAGAAAATTATCACAATATCATTAAAAATCCACTCTATTTGAGGGCATTGAGTAATAGTATCATAGTGGGAGCTGGTACTTTTGCTCTGCAGTTTCTCTGGGGTCTTACCATAGCAATCTTGCTTAATGAGATCAAAAGTAAAATAGTTAAATCAGCGATACAAACAGCAACTTTTATTCCCTATCTACTATCATGGGCAGTAGTTGGAGGTCTATGGATCACCATTCTTTCCCCCACTGGAATGATTAATGGTTTCCTAAAGATTATCCAGGGTGACAGTTTCCGTCCGATTGTATTTATGTCTGAACCTGCCTTTGCCAGAGAAATCATGATTTTTACTGGAGCATGGAAAGGTGCAGGATATTATGCGGCCCTTTTCCTAGCTGCTATCGTTACGATTGACCAAAATATATACGAGGCAGCATCGATCGATGGGGCTTCCCGTTGGAAGCAGATTATACATATTACCATTCCCAATATTGCATCAACCATGAAGGTGGTAGCTTTACTGGCTGCAATGGGAGTGCTCCGTAACTTTGATCAAATTTTTATGATGGCAAATTCTTCGATCCTTGATAAGGTTCAGAACTTGTTATATCTTATCTATAATGATGGTATTATACAGTTTAAGATCGGACCTGCAACTGCAGCGGCTACCTTGGTACTTCTTGCTACCATGATTATTTCTTTTACCGTACGCAGGCTCCTTCGCTACGATGATTCATACAGAGATTAGGGGGTAAGCATATGTGGATGAAGAAGAAGGCTTTAGCAAATGAACTAACAGGTCCGCAGAAATTCTTTGCGGGATTGGTTCTTTTGATTATATTTATTATTATGGCGGTTCCCATGTGGAATGCCTTTGTCGTTTCAACATCTTCCTTGCTAAGTTCGACGCAGAGTGGTATAAAAATATGGTGGGACGATTTTAGTTTAGAGGGATACGGGTATGTATTTAAGGTAACCAAGCTATTTCGGCCATTCTTAAACTCCTTCTTTGTTACTACAGTTGGAGTTATCATACAGGTTATACTCTCTGCTTTTGCAGGCTATGTCTTAATACAGAAAGATCTGCCTTTTAAGGGGGCAATAACCTCATTTGTAATGCTGACTATGATGATACCAGGAGATCTAACCTTAATCTCAGTTTATCAAATGAACAAGCAATTACATCTGCTAAATAGTTACATGGGATTAATCATAAACGGACTGATTTCCGGTTTTAGTATTCTGCTCATGCGTAATTATTTTACCTCTGTTTCCTATTCGCTGGCGGAATCTGCAAGAATTGACGGTGCTTCTGAGCTTCGTATTTTTGCTAACATTTATTTGCCAATTTCAAAGCCGGGTCTGGCTACGGTTTTCTTTATGGAATATGTGAGTAAATGGAATAGTATCATGCTACCTGCCACCTTAATAACGGATCAGGATAAATATACCCTACCGCTAATGCTGAAGGCTATGATAATGCAGGATACTTCTACATCAGGAACGGCTTATGCCCCTCAAAATGCAATCATGGCAGCGATAATCATCTCCATGGCTCCTTTACTACTAATCTACATATTTGCTCAGCAATATCTGCTGGCTGGTATGAGCCTAGGAGCAATAAAAGAATAGAGTAGGAACCATATGGAAGAAGAGGATAGTACAAAGTATAATTTGCTTGCTATTGGAGAATGAATAGAAGGAAGGATAAGAGAATGGAGCAAACAAGCATACATATCGAACGTTTCGTCAAGAAAGAGGAAGAGGGTCTATATTTTATCCAGCCCTTTGAAGTTCCGGAGGGGGTAGAGAAGATAGAGATTTCCTATGAATACCCTAGATATATAACGGAAGATCGTGAGGATAATAGTACTAGTCGCAAAGAGATCAATATTATTGATCTGGGCTTAAATGGAGCAGGCGGAAAATATATTGGTTCCTCCGGTTCGGATCGAAGCCATATTACGATCAGTGCGGGACATAGTTCCCAGGGCTTTGCAAGGGCCAATACCGATGCTGGTCAATGGGGTATCATCATTGGTGCTTATAAGGTACAGGAAGGCGGAGTTATGGTAAAGTACCATATCACCTTCCACAAGAAGGAGCGAAGGCTGCTAAAAGGGGACACCCATATGCACACCTTAGGTTCGGATGGTACATTATCCGTAGAGCAGATTGGACAGTTTGGTAAAAAGCTTGGGCTTGACTTTGTATTTGTCACCGACCATAATAACTACGCCCATAACTTTCAGAATGTCGAAGTGGATGGAATTTCGGTACTTCCAGGAACGGAATGGACCCATTATAAAGGACATTCGGGCTTTTTAGGTGTAAAAAAACCTTTCGAAAGCGCGTTTTGCGTTAACTCCTTACAAGAGGTTCAGGAAAAAATGGCGGAGGCCAAAGGAAATGGTGCTCTAATTGTACTAAATCATCCCTTCTGCCCCAATTGTGGATGGAAATGGGGCATCGAAGAGGTTGAATATGATGCAATTGAGGTATGGAATGGAGGATTGCCTACATCCACTAACTTAAAATGTATGGAGTGGTGGCATAATCAACTACTTCTTGGTAAAAAAATTCCGATCACTGGAGGAAGCGATTTTCATCGTTTTGATGTAACGAGAATTATTGGTATGCCTACTACCTGTGTATATGCCATGTCCAATACCTTGGATGATATTATAACTGCAATAAAGAATGGAAATGCATATATTACCATGTTTACCAATGGTCCGGATCTCTATGCGGAAGCAGAGGGCAAAATCTTAGGAGAAACAGCTCCAAAGGGAAGTGAAGTTAAACTAAGACTGTGGAATCTTAAGGGAAAGGATATCATCTGCCTGATTACAGATCAAGGAACTGAGGAGATTATTTGTGAGGATGGGGTATATGAAATAGAGTTAACACGCAGATATGAGCAGGCAAGATTTTGTCGTATAGAAGTCATAAGAAGACTCGTTCCGGATTTGCCACAGATGAAGATTCTGTTCTCGAATCCAATCTATTTTAGTTAGAATACTTATTAAACCTGAATTATTCACGGTGATATAGAAAGTATAGTTTCACTCACCTAAATTCCTTAGCAGTTCATTTTTCGATATTAGTAAAATATTTACACTTAAAAAAGGGTATAAAATCCCTGTACTATA
>JAAYQP010000081.1 GCA_012519195.1 Clostridiales bacterium
GGGAGAAACTCCCTCACCTGTTTTTCTAATAAATCTATATTACTGCCTGCAGCCAGAGCAGTTATTTTCAACTCCTGATTTTCTCTTACAATATCTAGCGTTTGAGTTCCTATGGAACCAGTGGAACCCAGTACAGCAATATTTTTCATAGGTTTCCTCCAAGCTAAAGTATTACTGCTAAATAGTATACGATTGGTGCGGTAAATATAATACTGTCAAAGCGATCCAGTATTCCGCCGTGTCCTGGAATTAATGTTCCATAATCCTTAATGTTGTAGTTTCGCTTAATTGATGAAGCAGCCATATCACCGATCTGTGAAATAACACTGGAGGCAGCACCAATGACCATAAAGGCAATTTGTGGGTTACTAACTCCGGTAATGCTATCTTTAAAAATTGTAGCATAGAGAAGACCAATTAAGGCAGCTCCTATCACTCCACCAATACACCCTTCAACCGATTTTTTGGGGCTTAGTTTTGGAGCAATCTTATGTTTACCAAGCAGCATTCCTACACAATAGGCGCAGGTATCCGATCCCCAAGCGCCGATAAAAATTAACCATACGATCAGAGCACCATCTTCCAACATCCGTACTCGATATATGTATGATAACATTACACTAACATAAAACAGTCCCAAAAAAGCAATCGCAACCTGTTCCGTTTTATACTTCGGAAAACTAAATACCGAGATCAACAATAGAAGCATTAGAAAGAACACAAAAAGCATAGGCTGATACTGATCTAAACCAAAATATAATAATCCAAAATAACTAATTCCTGCAAGGTAGCCAGCGAATCCAAGAAGCTCTTTATGGATCTTAAGAATACGATACAATTCCATCATACCAATCAGAGATATTACAAAAAGTGTTGCATATAGGATATTACCTCCCAGTACAACGACGAGTATTGTAATTGCCAAAAGAATGACTCCGCTGAATAGTCTTGTCTTAAACATAGTTTACCTCCAAAATGAGAATATGATTAGGATATTGCACCAAATTTTCTTGTTCTGCTATTATAATATTCGATAGCTTTTAAAAGCTCCTCTTTGTTAAAATCTGGCCACAGAACATCAGTAAAATAAAATTCTGTGTATGCTAACTGCCATAGAAGGAAGTTGGATAAGCGAATTTCTCCGCTGGTACGTATCAATAGATCCGGATCCGGTATCCCTCTTGTGTCTAAATATTTATCAATTAGCTGCTCATTGATATCGTCAACTTTAATCTGATTCAGACGAATATCTTGGGAAATGGCTTTCATAGCCCGAACAATCTCATCTCGGCTTCCATAGTTAATTGCTACCTGAAAATTCAACCCTGTATTATCCTTAGAAGCCTCCTCTAGTTCCTTAATGCTTTTCTGGATATCCTCTGATAATACTGATGTATCTCCAATGATTCGTACCCGCATATTATTTTTCTTACTAGTCTTTATACTGGTTTTTAGATAGTTACGAAGGAGCATCATTAAGGCATCTACTTCTTCCTTCGGACGTTTCCAGTTCTCCGTGGAAAATGCATATACCGTCAGATATTTCACTCCGATTTTATAAGCATCCTCACATATTTTCTCTACCGCTTTACTTCCCTGAGAATGACCATAGTTTCTTGGCATATTTCTTTTCTTAGCCCATCTACCATTACCATCCAATATGATGGCTACATGATTCGGTATCTTGTATTCTGTATCCTGCATACCCAGCCTCCAAAATGTCCTTGTGCTCTTGCTATTCTTATTATTCTTTCCTTAATTTTCTTTCCTAACATCTATATTCTTACATATAAAGAGAGTGTGACTCAAAAGGTAATTTTAAGTACAATTCACCCTTTGAGCCACCCCCAGAAGCTTTATTATATAGTAAGTATTTCTTTCGATTTACTTTCCATTGTCTTATCAATCTCAGCAATATATTTATCGGTCAACTGCTGAACCTGATCCTCAAGATTTTTCTGTTCATCTTCGGATATTTCACTAGCTTTACACATTTTTTTAAGTGCATCGTTCGCATCTCGTCTAACATTACGAACGGCTACTCTTGCATTCTCAGCCCTCTTCTTAACATCCTTAACTAATTCTTTTCTTCTTTCCTCTGTTAGTTCAGGGAAAACAAGACGAATTACTTTACCATCATTACTTGGTGTTAAGCCTAAGTCTGAATTAATAATTGCTTTCTCAATCTCTTTAATTAACTTACTCTCCCAAGGTTGGATTTGAATAATTCTTGCCTCAGGAACAGAAATATTGGCAACCGACTGAATAGGAGAAGGTTGTCCATAATAATCAACTCTAAGCTTATCTAATAGGCGAGGATTCGCTCTTCCTGCACGAATTGTAGAATAGTCTTCTTTTAAAGTTTCCAATGTTTTCCCCATCTTAACTTCATATTGTTCTAATCTTGCATCCATGGTATTCCCTCCATTTCATTTTTTAATATTAATCGCAGACGAAGCCTGCATTCAATAAAAATTTTATTTAAACCGTCATCGTAGTTCCATTGGACTTACCATGAGCGGCTTTAACTATGCTATTTTCTTCTGCCAATCCAAAGAGTAAAATTGGCATTTTGTTCTCTAGTGCAAGAACTGTAGCCGTTAGATCAACGATTCCTAACTTCCGATCCAAGACATCCTGCATCAAAATAGTATCAAATTTCTTTGCATTCGGATTCTGTTTCGGATCACTATCATAAACTCCATCCACAGCTCTAGCCATTAATATGATATCACAGTCTAGTTCTACTGCTCGTAAAACAGTTGCTGTGTCGGTTGAAAAATATGGATGTCCGGTTCCACCAGCTAAAAAGGCTACGCCACCCTGTTTCATGAAACCTGTCACATCATCTTTAGAAAACAGCCGAGTCATACTTCCACAGGAAAATGGGGTATAAACCTCAGTCATCATTCCTACATGGCGAAAGATCTCGGATACATAGATACAGTTCATGACAGTTGCCAGCATACCAATCTGATCCGCTTTTGTTCTATCTATTGTCTCACTGGTTCGGCCTCTCCAGAAGTTTCCACCGCCGATCACAATGCTAACCTGAATTCCTTCATCAATCATTTGCTTCACTTGATTCGCTACAGCGATACAGGTAGCTTCATCAAAACCAGTTTTTTTCTCACCAGCTAAAGCCTCACCACTTAATTTCAATAGTACTCTGTCAAATGCTTTCATGCTTCTTTTGCCTCCATGGAAAATAGATTATTATCATTTTCATATCTTATATAATCTACCATAAAACAAAGAATATTACCAGCATAAAAATAGTACTATTCAAAAATATTGTCAATATTTACATCGGAGTAGCATAAAGAGCAGAAACCGTCAATGATTGCACCGTTATTAATCTGAACAGACTTTGCCTTGATATTGCCTTTAATAATCGCCGTTGAATCAATAACAATGGGACCGTTAATATCGATTTCTCCCTTAACCGCACCTGCGATCACACCAGAGGTTCCTGTTACATCACCGATCAATACGGTACCTAAGCCGATTTTTACACTTCCATCATTAACAACATTACCTTCTAAGCGATCGGTGTTGATAAATATCTCGGAAGCAGATACATTACCAACTACCTTGCCTGAAATTGATAACTTGCCTAAGCACTCGATATCACCGGTTACATTACCAAAAACATCTAGGGATGCATCCGAGGTTATACTACCATTGATGGTTGTTCCCCTAGAAATAACGGATACCTCATCATCATTTGTTAAAGAAGCTGCCTTGATTGGAGATGCTTCGCTCATCTCTTCATCCTCACTGAGTAAAACATCTTCATCATCGTCTAAAGCATTCAATAGTTCTAAATCCACATTATCATCCATGCTCTTATCCTCTTCACTTTCGATTTGATCAACTAAATTATTCACTTCAATGTCGTTCTCAATATCGTCTGTAGTCTCGGTCTCTTTATCAGCATTTTCATAATCTAGTTCTAGATTGTCATTTGTAAACCCGTCCAACAATTCCATCATTTTTTCTGTCTCAGCTGCTTCATTGCTTGTTGGTTCTTGCATTTCTAAAGTGTTTACCATCTGTTCGTCTGCTTCTGTCCTCTTGTTTTCATCATTTGGTAGTAATTCATTTACAGCTTGTGATAGATCTTCTTTAAACCCCTTAAAAAAACTCATTCACAAAATACCTCCCTATGTAATTTTATTCTATAGAATCGGCTCTTATCTGCTGTATTGGTGAAACTGTCTCATCTAAGGGCAGAAGCTGTGCATCTCCTGAGATCAGAGTCTCAATTAATACAGGCAGCGAATCCACAGTTGACTTTTTCGTTGAAGCATCGTGTAACAGAACAACACAATTCGTCTTCCCTGTCATCGTTTCCAAAACATTATCTACCAATTGTTCCTTTGTATAATCGACGCCAGTTGCATCCTTATTTACCACATTCCAGTCATAATAGATAACGGATTTTTGGTTAAGATATCGTATGAAATCTTCCATACCATTATCATTGACCTGATTAGCACTACCCCCTGGAAAACGATATATTTTAGGTCGATATCCAATAATATCATATAACAAATTCCACAGTTTTGTAAAGTCCTTATCAAAATCTTCTAGAGAATTATATATTTTGTTGTAATCGTGTGAGTAGGAATGCATTCCCAAAGTATGCCCTTCCTCAACTATTCTTTGATATATTTTTTTCGACTCCTCATCCGTTTTTCCGATTACAAAAAATGTAGCCTTAACATTATAGTTTGCAAGGATATCTAGAATATCATTTGTGTATATACTTGGGCCATCATCAAAAGTTAAATAAACCTTTTTTCCTTTGTAGATGCCTTTGCTTTGTTTGATAGTATCAGGGTCTTGGTCCTCTGTTATATCAAGACCCGGGTCAACGCTTGTACCTGTATTCTGTTCATTTATTTTATCCGTATCAAAATCCTTCTTTCCATCCCCATCATATTTATTATCCGTATTCTCTTCCTTGGTAGAATCTAAGTTTTCGTTCTTATTAACATCTGTATGAAGAGGCTCCACATCAGTGTTTGGCCTTTCCGCAGCATAGGCATAGCGTTCCTTTTCTTTGGCCGATTGTAAGGACTGTTCGAATTTTCCATGGATCTCCAATAAGTCGTCTACATTCTGTTGCAATCGTTTCACTTGAATGCCTAATTTTATACATAGAAGGGTTGGTATTATCAATAAAATAATTATAATTATTATGATTGCTGTCTTAATTCGATTGATGCGTTTGCGTTTTTCATTCTCTGTCTTGCTGCTTTGCTTACCATCACTGGCAGCATGGTCTTTGAATTCATCCTTCAAGTCCTCACCCCTGTAATTATAGTCTAATCCCATTCTAACATAATGCGAGTATAAAAAACACCTATTTTCAAAAAATACAGGAAAAGACAAAAAGCCCTTGCAATCGCCTACATGAGGCAATTACAAGGGAAAACATATTGGAAAGTGATTATCATAGTTAGTAAAAATTACTCCTTACTTTTCCTTAGATTAAACTAAGTTTTTGCAGTACTTCCTTGAATTTTTCTATATCAATTGGTTTCGCTGCATAAGCATTACAACCGATATCAAAGGCCTTTTGGACAAATTGAGTTTCGGCTAAGGCAGTTGTCATAATCACTTTTGCTCTATTCTCTGGTAGAATTCCTTTTTTAATTTCTAAATTCCTGATGTTTTGAAGCACTTTAACTCCATCTACTTTGGGCATCATAATATCAAGGCATATGAGGTCATAAGGCTTATCATCTTTTACTGAAATCATATAAGCCTCAAGAGCTTCAAGTCCATCAACCACCAAATCACACTCTCCATACTGAGATAGAAACTTAAACAAAAATTTACGGCTGGTCAAATCATCTTCCGCAATCAGTATTTTCATGTATTTCTCCTTTATTCTAAAATTTATCATATAAAAAGTAAATATTGTATATCTAGTATATATAATTAAGTAATCTAACTAGATTGGCAACTATCACAATTTAATTATAGGTCTTTTTAAATATTTCAAATTCTGATATTAATTTCTTTATACCTTTCATGACTTCTTCTAAATTACCTCTTCGTGCCGCTAATTCTATACGAAATGCATCATCCTTAAGATCAATTGCATTAATATCAGTTGCTAACAATTTGATTTCATGTGCATGAGTTTCAATGACTAAAAGATCGTTAAACTCTACTGCTTTTTCTATTTTTACAATATTCGTTGATAGCATATCTAATATTTGTTTAATTTTATCATCCGGTATATCCTTGGATGGTATATTTAATCTAAACTCATCATCCAATGTAAAATATTCATTACAAATTGGTGTTTCCGATTGTTCTTTTAATAGAGTGATCCCTTCTAATAATTGAAACAATCTTTCCATCTGGATCGGTTTTGTTATATATTCATCCATACCCAAAGACAGGAATCTTTCTCTGTCTCCTTGTAGTGCATAGGCTGTAACAGCAATAATAGGTGTATGCTTATCCGCAACTTCTATTTCTTTTATCTCTTGGGCAGCTTCGATACCGTTCATATAAGGCATCTGAATATCCATAAGGATAACATCAAAGTTACCTTTTCTAAATATTTCCACTGCCTCCATTCCATTGTTCGCTGTTTCAACAATATGCCCTTTTTTCTTAAGCATTTTTTGAATTACCTTCTGATTTATTACGTCATCTTCCGCAAGGAGTATCCTGAGAGGTTTAATTGTTTTTGCAATTTGGGGTATAGCATAAGTGTTCTTTGATTTGCTACTACCAAATTGAAATTTGATATTAAAGTAAAAGGTGCTTCCTTTTCCTTTTTGGCTTTCAACACCGATCTTGCCTCCCATTAATTCAACTAGATTCTTAGATATTGCCAGCCCTAATCCTGTTCCACCAGTTTTCTTTGTGTAGGATGACTCGATCTGACTAAAGCTTTGAAATAGGAGACTAAAATCATCTTTATCAATCCCAATTCCTGTATCAGAAACCGAAATTCTTAATTCAACTTCCCCATCTAGGATAGCCACTTTTTCAACCGATAAGGTAATCTTACCTTCCTTGGTAAACTTCATAGCATTACTAATTAAATTATTGATTACCTGACGAATTCTGTTAGGATCACCTTTTAAATATTGTGGTATCGATGACGAAAAACTATAATTTAATTCAAGGCCTAAATCTTCAACCCTTGAAGCATGGGTTTTAATAATATCTTCGATCAATAACTTAATATCAAAATCAATACATTCAATGGTAAGTTTTCCTGCCTCCATCTTCGAAAAATCTAAGATATCATTAATTATTTTTAACAGAGAATTGGCACAACTCTTAGCTGTTATAAGATTTTCCCTCTGATCTTCCTTCAGTTCCGTTAGTAGTGTTAAATCTATCATTCCTACGATACCATTAATAGGGGTACGTATTTCATGACTCATATTGGCAAGGAACTCACTTTTTGCTTTATTGGCTGCCTCAGCAACTTCTTTCGCAGTTATCAGATTAATCTCTGTATTCTTCATCGATGTAATATCCATGATAATCATTACAATTTCATGTGACTTAGGACTATAGATAGCTATAGATATCCATTTATCATAGTTGACAGAGTAGTACTCATCGATATGTAAGCTTTCACCCCTACCTAGTTTACTATAATGAAGATTGATCAAATCAATAATTGTGTTATTATTGTTAAAGAAAATATCAGTAAACTTTTTCCCTAGTATCTCCTTTTTATTTAAACAGAATAATTTTGCAAATGCAGTATTTACTTCCTTAAATCGCAAGTTTATTGGTCTGTTTTTATCGTCATAGATTACGTCGTAGTAAGCATAGCCATTCTGCATATTCATAAAAAGGGAACGGTATTTTAATTGATTATCTTTTATATTTTTCTCTGCAATTTTACGTTCTGAAATATCTCTGACTATACTAACTAAAATTTGTTCGGAGCCAAATGTCGTCCCCTGTGAACTTACCTCAACCGGAAAATAACTTCCATCTTTACGGCGATGCCTAGTTTCGAACAATATTCCGCTACAATTCGCTTGTTCCATTTGCTTGTCTGTATATCCCCAGTCTTCTCGAATATTTCTAATATTCATGGAACATAATTCTTCACTGGTATAACCATAGGTCTCTACTGCCTTTTGATTAACTTCAAGAATATCTCCATTCAAGGCAATAAACAATATAATATCACGAGCACCATCCATAATTTTACGATACCGCTTCAAATTTTCTTCCGCTTCTTTTTGTTCATTTATGTCAATAATCGTTCCGATATATCCAGCAAACTGACCATCCAAATCAAAATAAGGGGAACCAGATATTAAGCACCAACGATATACACCATCTTTTCGTAATACCCGCCCTTCCACTTGAAAAGATTCCATTGTATGCATAGCATTCGTTCTTGCTTGGACGTACTTATCTAGATCTTTTGGATGCATTACATTGGCCCATCCATAGCCCGAACTTTCTTCAAAGGTACTACCTAGATAGTCATTCCATCTTTTATTGACATAATTACACTGAATCGTTTTATTGGTTTTCCATACCAAGGAAGGAACCTGGTCGAGAATATTGTTGCTATAATCCCTAGCCTTAACCAAGGCTATTTCTTTCTTTTTATTCTCTGTGATATCCATTAATGTTATAACCGCATTAACCTGTTCATTTACATAAATGGGTGTAACACTAACCTTAAACCACATCTCTTTTTCTAAACGGTTTATGATAAAACTCTTTAGAACTTCTTTATTCCCCGTTGATTCCCCATGTTTCATTGCCAATTCTATAGCCTTTTTAATTTCACAATCAGAGCAATTGGCTCCCTGTCCGCATCGGTATGGTTCATCATAACAACCGGTACAGTTAGCGGCTTCTCCAAATTGCTTTCCAATGACAGATTCTCTATTTTGATTAAAATATTGTAAGGCTGCATCATTAATTTGGGTGATCTCTCCCTTGACATTCAGATTAATCATACCAACCGGTGCATACATAAAAACCGAAGTTAGATTTTTTCTTATGATATCATTTTCCTTTTCTGTTAACTTTAGTTTTGTAATGTCACGAAGTACAACTACTGCACCGATAATGGTATGATCCAACTTTTTTACTGGCGAACAGGTTGCAGATATGTATTTTTGCTCCTTATTCTTAATAAACAACACCGTATCGTGATTAAGACCAGAGATAAGTCCATCTGAAATTGTATTCATTAATGGGCTTGCAACTGGTTCATGGGTATCTGCATGATAAAAAAGTATAGTATCATCAAATGCCTTGCCGATCAGTTCTTTTGATTTTATACCAGTAATCTCTTCTGCCACTTGATTCATAAATATTATGATACCATTACTATCCGTAGAAATAATACCGTCTCCTATACTGGATAAGGTGGCTGCTGCTAATTCTAAATTCTCACCATATAGTATATTATCAATCATGTTTCACACCCACTTTATCTTTGTAAATGTTACTTAATACTTTCCAAACTCACTATCATTCAAAACAATTTTCGGTTGTGAACGAGCTAAATCAACCTCTTCACCATCCGTATGATAGTCTCTAAACTTTTTCTTATCTGACATGTTTTCAATTGTCTTGATCACTTCAGGATTTAATTCCTCATATCGATTAAAGAACTTACTTATCCTCTTTAGTTTAAACTTTTCTACCATTTCCTTCAATAACTCTGCCTGGTTTGACAGCTCTTCGCTGGCTGCAGCACTTTCTTCTGATGTAGCAGAATTCATCTGTACAACATTGGATACCTGCATAATTCCTTGATTAATCTGTCCAACACCAGTTGCCTGTTCATTGGAAGAATTGGCAATGTCATTGACTAGAACCGCTACTTTTTCAATTTCATTTACAATTTCATTTAATGATTCTGCTGTTTCTTTCGCTATCTTAGTGCCATCCACTGCTTTTTTTATCGAGCCTTCAATCATGTCAGTCGTCTCTTTTGCAGCATTTGCAGAACGTGCAGCTAAGGTTCTTACTTCCTCTGCCACAACTGCAAAGCCTTTTCCATGCTGTCCTGCTCTCGCTGCTTCTACTGCTGCATTTAATGCTAGTATATTCGTTTGGAATGCAATATCATCAATTACTTTAATGATCTTGGAGATATTATTAGAAGACTCATTAATATCTTCCATGGCTTGTAACATTTCCTCCATCTGAGCATTTCCCTGAAGAGCACTTGCTTTTGCCGCTTTCGCAAGTTTATTCGCTTGATTTGCATTATCGGCATTGTGTTGTGTCTGTACGGAAATCTCCTCAACCGAAGCAGTCAATTGTTCAACTGAGCTAGCCTGTTCCGTCGCTCCCTGGGAAAGTGCCATACTGGAATCAGAAACCTGTCTTGCTCCTGCTGCTACCTGCTCTGAAGCAGCATTTATATTATACATAACTTCATTAATATTTTCTGCCATTCGTTTAAATGCCTGACCCAAAATACCAATCTCATCTTTTGTATCTAGTTCAATATTTACATCTAAATTACCATCTGCGATCAGATCAGCAACGTTAACAAGGTGTTTCAACTGTTTACTTGTCACGCTAGATATGAACAAGCCTAGAGTAGCGGCTACAACAACTGCAACTATGATAACAACCATCATAACAAATGAAAGACTTGCAAAATTTTTAGCATTATTCTGAACTGCATCAGAAGCCAATCGAGTATTGTGATCAATTAAAACTTGTAGACTATCAAAAGATTTAATTCTAGCCTTCGTAACTTCTGCCAGTGTCTCTAATGCTGCATTATAATCACCGCTATTAACCAATTCTAAATTCTTACCACGTATCGTACGATATTCTGTAAGACTATCTATGACATTATTATAGAGCGCCATAGTTTCATCATCGTTTATGGTTTTCTTATAATCCTCTAATAATTGATTCGTAGTCTCAGTAGCACGATTGATAATGTCAAGTTTGTCTTGAAGAGTAGCAGGATTTTTTTCATAAATCGATAGAAGCTGATTCGCCCTTACTTCCTGAAGCGCATTCTGAATACTCATAAGATTTTCAACTGGAATAAAGTTATCATAGTACATTCTTTCACTTCTATGGTTAATTGTGTTCATATTGCTGATACCAACGATACCAACAATACCGGTAAAAATTGCAAGAATAGAAAAACATAGTATAAGCTTTGCACGAATTTTCATATTATAAAACCATTTCATATTATTGATCTCCTCTTTCGTATTATTAAAATATATCACTCATAGTTTCAGTTTCGTCGTCTGTTAGAAGCTTCTCACAATCCAAAAGCAGTTTAACCTCATTTCCAACCTTGCCGATATTTTTTATAAATCTATTATTTCCTTTCTTCATTTGTGGAGGTGCCTCAATATCCTGGTCTGGGATATTAAGTACCTCCGATACACTATCTACGATCAAACCAATGGAAAGCTCCATGATGTCAATCACAATTACGCATGTTCTATCATTGTATTCCCTAGGTTCCTTCTTAAAGCGAAGTCTAACGTCAATTACTGGTATAATTTTACCACGCAAGTTAATGATCCCCTTCACATAAGCAGGCAGTTCAGGGACTTCTGTTATTGTCTGTATACCTATGATTTCTGTTACATATTGAATTTCTATACCATAACTTTCCTTCCCTAATGAAAAAGTCAAATATCTCCCTCTTTGTGTGTCCTGCTCCATTCCCAAATTATCATCCATGATTTCTGCCATTTTTTCATTCCTTTCTTTCGTTCGTTTTGAATAGCGTTTATGTAATCATAACCCCGCCACATCTAAAATCAGACTAATACTTCCATCTCCCAGCAGGGTACAACCAGCAAGACCGTCTATCTTTTTAAGCCTCTTTATATATTCTGGTAGTGCTTTTACAACTACCTGCTGCTGACCTATAAGTTCATCTGCAAAAACACACAATGACTTTCCATCTTGCTCTACCATTATCAATATACCTTCATTAAATTTAGTTATATTCGTAGATACCTTATATTTTTTATGTAATCTTAGAATGGGACAACACTTTTCTCTTACCATGATCATTTCATTTCCGCTTGGATCAGTGATCAAATCTTTCTCTTGCGGTCGATAAGAAGCTTTTATTGAGGTCGTGGGAATTGTAAAACATGAATCACCAACCTTTATATTCATTCCATCTATAATAGCTAATGTTAATGGAATTTTTAATGTTATTACCGTACCCTTATCGAAATAACTATCTACCGAAACGGAGCCACCAATTTCTTCGATGTTCTTAGCTACAACATCCATGCCAACACCACGGCCTGAAAACTCAGAAATATCCTCTTTTGTAGAGAAGCCCGGTAGCAAAATCATATTGAAGATTTCCTTATCGCTCATTTCGCTCACATCGCGATAAAGCAAATTATTTTCTTGCGCTTTTTTTATAATTCTATTCCGATCAAGGCCTTTACCGTCATCCTTGATTATAATTAAAACATCACTTCCTGCACTTTTTGCTTCCAGTGTTACTGTGCCACAGCTTGGTTTCCCTTTCGAAAGTCTTTCTGCTGGGGATTCTATTCCATGATCTATGGAATTACGCACAAGATGGATCAAAGGATCTGAGATATGTTCAATTATATTTTTATCCACTTCCGTCTCTTCGCCAATGATTTTAAGATCCACTTCTTTATTCAACTTTTTGCTCATATCACGAACAATCCGATTCATTTTATGGAAGGTTGTAGTGAGGGGTACCATTCGTATCGACATGACCATATCCTGTATCTCGCTGGTTATTTTATTTAGCTGTCTCGCTGCCTTTTGAAAATTATCAAGTTCCAAGCCAGCCAGATCCGGATTTTGTATCACCATCGCTTCTGCAATCACCATTTCTCCAACTAAGTCCATAAGTTTATCTAATTTTGCAACACTAACGCTGATCATACTCTGAACATTTGATATATGTTGATGTTCTGTGTTTTGATTGTCGATCTTTGCATTTTCTCTGAGGTCAGGCACTTGGATCAGTTTGCTGTCTATCTCTTCTTTATGATTAATAATAAATCGTTCAAACTCATCTTCGTTTTCTATTTGTACCAACTCTAAATCTTTTAGAAAAATTGTCTCTTTGAAGAATTCATACATTTTCTCATAGGTATAATCCGTTTTTAAAAAAATCTGAAATCCGTTCTGTTTGATATATTCAGCGCTGTCATCATGATCCATAATATCCTCTGGAAGATAGTAAACTTCATCCGTAATTTCCCTAAGATTATGTATAATGGTAAAAGCACGAATATTCTCCATCTCGCAACCATCTTCAAAAAAGACAAGGGCTTTATACATATATTTGTATATCTTTTTAATCACATTTTTTTTACGTATATAATACTGCTGACCATCATGTACTGATTGACTCTTTTTATCAATCCTTTGTTTTTTGTTATCAAGGAATGAAACGGAACTATTTTCATTTTTTATTTTAATTAAGAATTCTTTCAGAGTTTCTATTAAGGAAGAGGCATCTCCATCGGATTGATCGCTACTTTTTATTTTTTCTATTTCAACTTTTATAAAATCGATTCCCTCAAGCACAAGATCAGATAAGGCTGAACAATCAATAAGTTCAGGTTTGTCCTCACGCAAAAAATAGAAAACATCCTCAATTGTGTGCGCCAAAGCCGAGATGTTTTGAAACATCATCATAGCTGCAGAACCTTTTAATGTATGCATAATTCTGAAAATATCGTTTATTATATCCGGCTTAAAGCCATTTTCTTTTTCACATGTTATTATATATTGTTCCAGCAGTTCTATTTGCTGTGATGTCTCAAAAATGAATAAATCCAGCATCGGCTCATTGGTATATTGGTCTGACAAGAGTATTCCCCTCCATTTTCCCCTATGTATTTTAAAACTGCACCAAAGCTTTCTTCCATATGACCCTATAAATGTTTTTACAATAAAGGATTTTGCTTATATACGAAAGGATTCTAACAACATCTGAATCGATGCTTCAGCCCTTTCCTTTAGAGAAAAATCCCGATGAATTCTCCATCTTAAACACAGTTCTCTTATCGTTCCTATAATCATGTCTGAGAGATACTCACTATTTATTTCTGGTTTTATTTCACCCATATCAATTGCTTCATCGATTAATTCTTTAATAACACGAAATCTGTAATTAATAATTTCATTAATCTTCTCTGTTAAATCAGGTTCATATTTCAAAACATCCATCAGCTGAGTTATTGCTGTGATAGCAGGATAATTCTCGTAATATTCAACTGTAGATTTCACAAGAAAATAAATTGATTCCTTGGGGCCTAGTTTTTTAAGCCTAGTTGTAAGGAAAATATCTTCGTCAAATTTTGAGTAGAAATCTACTACTGCTATTAATAAATCATTTTTATTTTTATAATGTCGAAAAAGAGTTGCCTCTGAAACTCCTTCTCGATTCGCAATCTCTCTTGTAGATAATCTCTGCAATCCAAGCTCATCAATTAATTCAATGGTTGTAATAATAAGTCGATCTTTTCTATGTAATATATCTTTCACTCAATCATCTCCTCTACCGTAGTAAACACTTACTTACTATTATAATGGTAAAATTTACATTGTCAATAATTATCTGCAATTAACAAAAAAATCGACCGTCACTAGTCTTTATAACTTGGACAGTCGAATTTAATTTATATATAAACTATGATTGATAATTATATGGGTTCAAAAGTAAACTAATTGCCAATACAAATCCTGAAACACTTA
>JAAYQP010000082.1 GCA_012519195.1 Clostridiales bacterium
TAGGTCTATAATTTGCTGTTTAAAATTCCCCGAACTGCAATTAATAATATCGCTTTTCTCGCTATATTCTGGATAAACAACAATAACAGGCAAACCATTTGTGTTAATACCAAAATCTATTTCTTCTCTTAAAGCTCGTGAACTTTTTGTAAGAGAACTAAGAAACAAAATCATATTTTTTGATTTATTTAACCTATCATGAATTCGTGGTTTCAAAGTCTTTTCCCAATCGCTAGTATCTCTCACGTTGTAATTTTTGTCGTGTGAATCATTGAATGGAAAAGTTGAATCAGCACCTTTCCATGCTCTCAACAAGTTGTAGTAAACAAAGTCTTTAGTTGCAGATGCTCCTAAATTACTTTCACTAAAAGGTTCACTAACATAAAACGCTGAATAATTTCCATTTCTATAAGCCATATCTGTATATTTTTAAATTTTGATGGTTCTCGTTTCTTTTTATAATTGCACCTAACGTGTGGCAATATGGCATGAGGCGGGATGCGGGAGTCTTAATTGTCCACCGTCACAAAACTTTATGCGGGGCAGAATGGTTCAAAAAACCACGAAACCAGCCTTTTGCTATATTGCGTGTTAGAGTCTTTTCAATTTTCCTTTAGAGTTTTATGTATTTATCCATTCGCTTCCAAACAATTCCATTTTCCACATTCGTCTGTTCATGGTCAATTACGTAAACCCCTTTAAAACGATAAAATTTAAAGCCTAAAACATCTATATTCCTATAAAAGACTATTCTAGTTCCGTCTTCTTTTAATACTCCTTTGATATGCTTCAAGCAAGTTGCAGGGTCATTGTGCCTTTCGAATATTTTGGAATTGTCATCTGTGATATGATTATGCCAAAGTTTATTATCTTCGTTAGGCCACCAAATAAAATGTTCTTTATTCAATGGGTTTTTGACACCACCTTTTCTTAGAAATCCGCGTTTTGGCTCTTTCGCTCCAAATAATTTACATATATCCTCAATGGTTCTAAAACTAGGATTTTCATCAGCGTTTAAATAGCCTTTTGTAATATGATAGTCTGGATTAAAATCTTTTGCATTTGCCCATGGCTTAAATGATTTTTCTTGTCTCTTTTTTTCAATTTCTGATTTTATATATAAAACAAGTTCATCAATATCTTTATTTATTTCGTCGATTGATTTTATAATTAACTTTGTTTTGTCATAAGGGTCAACGGTTGAGAAATCGATTATTTTAAGATTATGATTTGTTTGCTTAATGATTTCCTGATTTCGAATTCTATCTGCCAATATCTTTTCTTCGTTAGCATTATGAGCCGGCTCATTAACTTCAATATGTAAACCTATCTGAGGCAAATACAAATCAGTTAATGAATACTTTGTTTCATTACGTTTGACATACTGCTGAGGAACAAATTCAACTTCGTTATCGGATAATTTATGCCAGATTCTTGAGATTACATAGTTTTCATATCTTTTCTTACTTATTTTTTCAAAAAGCTTAGCGATATATTCTATTCTATAGTCCATAGTTGGTTAGTTATTATTCTTGAATATTTCTTTGTAGATAGCAGTGAAGAACCATTTAATAATTCGCCAAAGCAATCTAAAAGGAAATAGCCACCAAGGTTTTGCAAACAATGAACTATATTCTTTTGATGCTTTTGACTTAGTTTTCTTTTTGCCTACTATTTCACTTTTTTTTTAATCACTTCAACATTTATTCCAATTGCTCTGGGAAAAGAAACACCAGGGTAAAGTACAGATAATGCGGCTAATGCAGCTTCATCTCGTTTGGGTCCAGTAAAGGCTCTTCCAGCTGTTTCATCATATTCAACAGTTCTTGTAATTGGTACAGGCCCATTTAATTGCCCTGTCGCTCTAAATGTCACTTTGTAAA
>JAAYQP010000083.1 GCA_012519195.1 Clostridiales bacterium
CGAGTTTTTCCTACTACCTGTTCCAATCAAAGCCTTTAACGTAGATACTATTACTACGCAAACTGATAAAAAGTTGCGTATGAAAACTTAATAATTATCATTTAAAAAGAAAATCTTACGCAAAAAAATTGCGTAAGGTTAATAGAATATATGTCATAAAACATTCAAAAAGTCATTGTTTATGCCTATCATAGAAGTTGAAACTTCAAAACTTCGCAAAGCAGATGGGTCAGTAAGGTTAATTCATGACAACACAATTTCTCGCGTAGCGTGAAATTTGTTGTATAGCATAATTTAATAATGGCTTTAAAGGAGGCTCTAAAAGCCTGTAACAGTGGAATATATGCTGTTTACGGGATTCTAGGGCTTCTTTTTTAATATAATTCTGTGGCTTATTAAGCCGCTAGGTTTTCTAAAAAGTTACTGACCAGCAAGATTTTATTTATGTAAATGAAAAAGTAAAGTGTAATAACGGACATGATGTAAACGAAGCCAATTCGTTTATCTTATGTCCATTTTTGATAGGAGACTTATCTATTTTAATCAAGGATTAGGTAAAATGCGCATGTAGATTTTTAAACCATCTCTTGGATTTGTAGTTAACTCCTAAATTGACTATCAAAACCCCCTATGATAGTATTAAAAGTATACAAAAGATACCAAGAAACTAATCGTGGGGTGATAATATGTTAAAGATGAAGCATTTAAAGTTCGAAATGACACTTTCATTTATTATCGTGGCAACCGTTATTATTACTTGTGTTGAATTAATATCCTTTTGGTGGATTAAAGATATGATCGAAACCAAGGTGAGCGAAACTACGGTTGAAACCTTAAAGCAAATAGATAAGAATATGAATTCTATTTATGGAAATTCAGAAGATATTTCAAAATATACCATAGCGAATCGAGAAGTTCGCAGTTTTTTAAAACTTAAGGAATCGGAATTTGACCAATCGACAGAATTGCTCATTCGCATTAATGAAGAATATGCTAACTTAACGAATTCAAAATCCTTTATTGCTGCAATAAATTTCTTTGGGAATAACAATTTGAAATTTGAATCCGCAGGATCCTCTTTTGTGATGGATGAGGATCCGATATCAATGGAGGAAGTACCGGATGATGGTACCTATATCCTTACGCCGACCTATAGAAGATATTATTATACTTTGGGAGAACAATATATCATGTCTTTTTATAGGCAAATAAAGGACATCTATGATTTTCAGAATCAATTGGGTATCCTCAGAATTGATATTAGCGAAAATGTTGTCAATAGTATTTACAAAGATATTGTACTAGGGCAGACTGGATTTTTTTTATTGCCAATAAAAATGGTATTGTGATTTCTCATTCGGACAAAAAACAACTGGGGAGTGATCTGCATAGTAAGAGCTATTATAGCACTGTCTTTGACAAGAAAGAAGGATATTACAAGGAACGGATTGATGGTAGGAATGTTTTGATTACATTTTTTCAATCCGATCAACACGATATGATTTATTTCGGCCAAGTTCCTTATGAAGAACTTACTTATAAAGTAGATTCTGCTAGAAACTTGACTATATTTCTTACTTTGATGGCTATTTTAATATCACTATTCTTTTTTTATCTATTATCAACACGTATTTCAAACCCAATTAGTACCCTAACTGGATTTATGAAACAAGTAGAAAATGGGGACTTTAACGTAATTGTCGATAGTGAACGGGAAGATGAAATTGGACAGCTTAGTAGAAGTTTTAATCAGATGGTGAATCGAATTAAAGAGCTGATTGAGGAAGTGTACTTGACTAAAATCAAGAAAAAGGAAGCAGAGTTAGACGCCCTGCAATCACAGATTAATCCTCATTTCTTGTACAATACCATTGACATCGCATATTGGTCTTCAAGAATGGAAGATGCCCCAATTACCGGGGAGATTATATATAATTTGTCTAATTTTTTTAAGCTAGGTCTTAATAAGGGCAAAGAGGTTACAACAGTTGGTAAGGAAGTGGAACATTTAAATAGCTATCTATATATTCAACTCCTTCGATATGACGAAAAGCCTGAGATTATAGTGGATGTAGACGAAAAACTATTTAATTTTAAAATTATTAAATTAATTCTTCAGCCATTGGTTGAAAATGCGCTCTTACACGGCATATCTGATATGGATGAAGGAGGACGTATTGAGGTATTAGGAAGGGAAGAGGGGGAAGACATTGTTTTTGAGGTAAAGGACAATGGTAAGGGAATCGAGAGCAGTCGTTTGCAGACCATTTTTGATGAGGATTCAAAACATGAAGGTTATGGTGTGAAAAATGTTCAGGATCGGATCAAAATCTATTATGGAGATAATTATGGACTCACGATACAAAGTGAATTAAATAAGGGGACAACTGTTATAATCAGAATACCAAAGTTGCAAAATGGGGTGAATAAGAATGATTAGACTATTGATTGTTGATGACGAAAAAGTTATAAGAGATGGTTTAACCACTACAATGGATTGGGAGAAGATGGATATCACTGTGGTTGGCACTGCAAAAGATGGCAAAGAAGCCTTGGAACTGTGTGAATTATGGCATCCGCATATTGTTCTGACCGATGTTAGAATGCCAAAGATGAATGGCTTAGAACTAATGAAGCATATTAAAGAGAAGATGCCAAATATCAAGGTTATAATTTTAAGTGGCCATGATGAGTTTGCTTATGCTAAGGAAGCCTTGAAATATGGTGCTGTAGATTATTTGATAAAACCTGTTGTGGCGGAAGAATTAGAGGTTGTACTAGGAAAACTTATTGATAAAATGTGTGATGATCTTTATCATGATAGCTTAATTGTTGAAAGATATCGAGAGATGAATATGGCATTTGAGCAATATTTTAATGCCGTCAAAACAGGTGATTATGAAGGGAGCAAAACCCATCTATTAAAAATGGTCAATGAATTCGTCAGAAAGAAAATTCCGATCGATCATTTCCAAAGATTATGTACGCAGATTGTCACGACTTTTTTAGCTATGCTAAAGGACGCCGGATATAATACGAATACAGAATTTTTTCAACCCTATAAAAATGTTCATCGAATCATTATGAACTATACGAAACCCAAAGAGTTGATAGAGTGGTTGAATGATTTTAATAACGAAATGATTCATTGGATTATGAACAATAAAGAGGATAATCATGCAACCATCCGCTTAGCAATTGACTATATTGATAAGCATTATAGTGAATTTATAAATACGGAAGTAGTTGCGGAGGCCGTGGCTTTGAGTAGTAATTATTTTAGCCATCTGTTTAAAAAATGTATGGGGGAAAGTTTTACCGATTATTTAAACAGAAAAAGAATTGAAAAGGCCAAAGAATTACTTCATCAAAATACATATAAAATCTATGAAGTAGCGGATATGGTAGGGTATAAGGATTACAAATATTTTAGTATTGTTTTTAAAAAGTTGGTAGGTGTGTCTCCGATAAAGTATATTGGCATTCAAAAGTAACTTCAAAGAATATTAGATAATATCAAAGTTATTTGGATTTTAATTCCTATAGCATCTTGATATAATAGGCACAGGTAGAGCGCTCACCCAATAAATGAAGGTATATTAGGAGGGTAAAATGTCCAAACGAATAATAAGTTTAGTTCTTATGGGATGTATGTTAATAGCAATGGTAGGGTGTAGTTCCAAATCACCGGAGAAAAAAAAAGAACAAGAAGTAGTTACAAATACAAAAGAGGATACAAATACGGCTAAGACTGAGAGTAATAAGCAGGAAGAGCCTGTTGAAAAGGTAAAGTTTACTCTATGGCATTCCTTTGTTGGCGCTGATCAACGGGCAGAATTTATGGAAAAAAGGTTAAATGATTTTAGAGAAGCACATCCGGAATATGAAATTGACGAACAAAAAATACCTAGAGATCAATATCAAACGAAGCTAAAAACGGAAGCTGCTGCGGGAGAATTGCCAGATGCTTTCGTGATTTGGCCGAACGCAATGACCAAGGAATTTGCCTCAGCATCACTTCTTAAAGATATTAATGGACATTTAGAAGAAAATCCTGAGTGGCGTGATTCCTTTGTAAGTAGAGCACTTGATGAATTTACGGTGGATGGTAAAACTTACTCCGCAGGACTGGGAGTTTCAATTACATCCATTGTTTACTACAACAAAGCCTTATTTGAAAAATATAATTTGGAATATCCAAACAGTTATGCAGAATTATTAAATGTGATTACTGTATTTAAAGAGAATGGCGTTATTCCAATTGCATTAGGTAACAAAGCAAAATGGCCTGCCCAATCTACGATTTTTAGTTGCCTAGCAAATCGTGAAACTGGTAGCGAATGGTTAGATAGTGCATTAAGTGGTACAGGAAGCAAGTTTACGGATCCTGAGTTTATTACAGCTTTAAATAAATTAAAAGAATTAACCGATATGGGGGCATTTAATAAGGATTACAATACCATTGATGAGGTAGAAGTAAGAAGCTATTTCTATAAAGGCGAAGCAGCGATGATGATTGGTGGTTCTTGGATTTTACCAGACATGATTAAAAATGCTCCAGAAGATATCAAAGCGAACATAGAAATGACGGTATTACCAGGATTTGAAGGTGGTAAGGGCGATCCAAACACCATGTCCGGTGTTAGTAGTACAGGAATCGCAATAAGTGCAAAAGCAAGTCCTGAGCAACAGGCAGCTATAGAGGAATTAATTCAATTCTTAACCAATGAGGAATCTCAAAAATTGTATGCAGTTTACAATATTCCGGTGTCCTCTAAGACGGTTCAAATTAATGAAAGCGAAATGGATCCCTTGTATAAGAAAATGTTAGACTTGATAAAGAAATATCCAATGGTAGCAGTTTATGACTCAGCCATGAATTCTGAAATGACAGATATCACGAATAATGGCTTACAAGGCATTATGATCGGTTCTTTAACACCAGAGGAGTTGGCAGAGGAATTACAAAAGGCTGTTGAATAATCTACTAGAGATTGTTAACTAAATAGCTGTAATATAAAAGGGTTGTTTAAGAGCCCTTTTATATTACCATTTTTGAGAGGAGTTAATCAATTTGGACTTGATTTTTAAGAATAAAAAGACGATCACACTTGCTTTATTACCTGCCCTACTCATCTTTTTTGTTATTGTTTTCATGCCCATTATGAGATCCTTTGTCTATGGCTTTTATAAATGGAATGGTTTAGGTGAGCCAATTTATGTTGGTTGGAAGAATTTTATAGATATCTTAACTGATAAAATCTTTTGGTCAGCCTTTAAAAATAATTTATTTATTGTAGCGGCCTCTGTGTTAGGGCAGATTCCAATTGGTTTATTAATAGCAATTGTACTGAATAAAAAACTAAAAAGTACGAGTTTTTTCCGCACTATTTTCTTTTTACCGATGATCTTATCAACCGTTGTTGTAGGATTACTTTGGTCAACGATTTTTAATGCTCAAGTTGGAATTTTAAATCAGTTACTGACCAAGCTTGGTTTAGAGAAATTGGAGCAAGATTGGTTGGGAAATCCAAAGATCGCTATGTATACGATTAGTATCGTTATCATTTGGCAGTTTGTGGGATTTTATATGATTATATTTCTAGCGGCCTTACAGAATATACCAATAGATATTATTGAAGCAGCAGAGATTGATGGCGCAGGGGAATTACATAAATTATTCAAAATTACAATTCCGATGATCTGGGATACCATTATGGCGGCTGTGGTACTTTGCATTGCAGGTAGTATGCGAACCTTTGACTTGGTATTTGTCATGACGAAAGGTGGCCCTGCCCACGCTACAGAGCTCATGGCAACCTATATGTATAACAAAACCTTTGAAGTATACAAGTATGGATACGGTAGTGCCGTTTCATTGATTATTTTTATACTCAGCTTAAGCTTGATATTAATTAGCAGAAAAGTTATGAGTAAGCGGGAAGACATTTAATTAAGGAGTGTAACATGATGTATTTAAATAAGAAGACCATATTGAAGTTTATCCTTTTCCTCATTTTATGTATCGCCGGCTTTACCACCTTATACCCATTAATATGGATGGCATATACCTCTTTAAAAACCAATCCTGAGATTATAATGAGTACTTTCGCATTACCGAAATCTCTTCATTTTGAGAACTACGTGAATGCATGGAACACCGCTAATATGGATGTGTATTTTTTTAACAGCATCTTTGTTTGCATAGCCTCAGTTGCTCTTACCATTATAGTTGGTGCATTGGCGGCTTTTATCTTAGCAAAGTTCCAGTTTAGGATGAAGAAGTTTATCTATTCCTTATTTATAATTGGTATGTTGATCCCTATGCAATCTGTCTTGGTTCCATTGTTTATCCAAATGCGAACCCTTAGACTACTAGATAATCCTCTGTCCTTAATCCTTACTTATACAGCCTTTGGTTTACCCATTACAATCTTTGTATTGGAGAGTTTTATTAAATCTTTTCCAGATTCCATAATAGAAGCTTGTGTTATGGATGGAGGGAAGATCAAACATATCTTTTTGGAAATGATTTTGCCTATGTCAAGACCAGCTATTGCTACTGTTATCATACTTAATTTTTTGAATAACTGGAAAGAATTCTCCTTTGCCCTGATTTTTATGTCTTCGGATAGTAAGAAAACCTTGCCATTGGGCTTGTATAATTTTATTGGTGCCCATTCTAGTAATTATGCAGAACTTATGGCTGCGATGATGATTGCTTCCGTACCAATCATTATACTTTACTTGATTTTACAAGAACAAATCATCAACGGTATGACAGCAGGAGCAGTAAAGGGTTAAAGAGAGTTTAAGCGGAGGGATAAACTTATGATAAGAGCAAGCTCAGATCATGAATATTATCAGTTGGATAGTCCAACTGCCATGCCGAAAGCTTCCGGGTTTTTATGGAATGAAACAATGATGATTCAAGCAAACTGCCGGGGGTATGCTGTGGCTCAGTTTATGCAACCGGAGCCTGCTAAGTACTCCCATGCACCAAACCTAGAGGCGAAAACCTTTATGCAACCGGAACAACCATATTATGCCCATCATCCTGGTCGTTTTGTATATGTTAAGGATGAAGAGAATGGTAGTATTTTTTCGGCACCATATGAACCAGTTCGTGTTTCTCCCGATCAGTTTACTTTTTCTGTGGGAAAGAAAGATATAAAATGGAGAACAGAAAACAAGGGGATTAAGATTGAAATGTGCTTAAGTCTTCCCAAAGAGGATCCCCTAGAGTTGTGGAGAATAAAAGTAAAAAATCTTTCCCAGAACAAGAGAAAGATCAGTATTTATCCATGTTTTACAGTAGGATATATGTCTTGGATGTATCAAGAAGGTGAATACAAAGAGGAATTACAAGCCATTGTTTGCTCATCAGTAACACCTTATCAAAAATATAAGGATTATTTTTCAATCACGAATTTTAAAGATAAGACTTTTCTATTGGCTGAGAAAAAGCCACTTGCCTGGGAAGCCAATCTAGAAGGCTTCGAAGGAGAGGGCGGTATAACAGGACCGAGTGCTATTATGATGGAGGAATTGGCGAAAGGTGATGCCCGTTATGAGATGCCTCTTTGTGTATTCCAATATCGATTGGAACTAAATCCAAGGGAAGAAGTAGAATATAGGTTTCTATTTGGGCCAGCGAAAAATGAAGAAGAGATCGATTATATCCGTAAAAAATATTTTGTTGACAAAAACCAATCTGGTAAAGATGGGTTTGAATTAGCCCTAGAAGAATATGCCCAATATATCGCCGAAGGCAAAGGGTGCATCGAGATTGAAACACCGGATGTGGATTTTGACAATTTTGTCAATCATTGGTTGCCCAGACAGCTTTATTATCATGGCATAACAAACCGTCTTGCGACAGATCCTCAAACCCGTAATTATTTGCAGGATAATATGGGAATGAGCTATATAAAACCGGAGATCACCAGAAAAGCATTTTTACTTGCTTTAGGACAACAGCATGAAAATGGAGCAATGCCAGATGGAATTAAATTATATGAGGGTGCAGAATTGAAATATATCAACAAAGTTCCACATACCGATCACTGTATTTGGTTACCGATCTGTTTAGAAGCTTATCTGGATGAAACAGATGATTATGAAATACTTAATGAAATCGTTCCATTTTCTGAAGGTAGAGAAAGTGCTACCATTATCGAACACATCGATCGTGGGATGAATTGGCTTATTCAGAATAGGGATGAGCGAGGCTTAAATTATATTAATCAAGGTGATTGGTGCGACCCAATGAATATGGTGGGTTACAAAGGTAGGGGTGTTTCTGGATGGTTAACGATAGCTACGGCATATGCTTTCCTTGTCTGGTCTAAGATATGTGAAAAAGCCGGTTGGCTTAAGAAAGCTCACGAATTTAGAGAAGAAGCAAGAAAGACAAACGAAAATGTAAATACATACTTCTGGGACGGAAGATGGTATGCACGGGGAATTACTGACGAGAATGTATTGTTTGGTATCAGTAAAGATAAGGAAGGTCGTATTTATATCAATCCCCAGGGATGGGCTTTACTGAGCGGTGCGGCTGACGAAGAAAAGAAAGATTTATTATTAGAAGCGGTGCATGAGCAACTTGAAACACCCTATGGAGTTGAAATGCTGGCTCCTGCATATACAGGCATGCGTGAGGATGTGGGTAGATTAACACAGAAATATCCCGGATCTGCTGAAAATGGTGCTGTCTATAATCATGCGGCTACATTTTATATCTATGCCCTCTATACGAAAGGAGAGTTGGATCATGCCTACCGCCTGTTACGGAAAATGATACCGGGGCCAGACATGGAAGATCTTCTTCAAAGAGGTCAATTACCTGTTTTTATTCCCAACTATTATCGTGGGGCTTACAAGCAGATTCCTAGAACTGCGGGACGATCGAGTCATCTGTTTAATACAGGGACAGTTTCCTGGTTTTATCGTTGCATTATAGATGGTCTCTTTGGTCTTAAAGGAAATAGAGAAGGACTTGCAATTTGTCCGAAACTTCCTTCTAGCTGGCAGGAAGCTAAAGTCAGGCGTTATTTTCGAGGGGCAGTGTTCAATATAAATATTAAGACATCATCCGATCTATATCATACGGAAGTATATCTTGATCATGTTCGAATTGATGACGGGATCATTAGGGATATAAAACCTGGTATGCAGTATAATGTTCTAGTTAAGATGCCATGTTCAAAAAATGAAAGTAAAAACTAATGTACTTTGTTATTGATATTCAATTCAGATAACGATTTTGCAAAAGAGGTAGGTAACATATGTTAAGAAGCCAAAAAATGCGAACCATAGCAGCAGAGATGGATTCGTTAAAGATAGGTACTGGGTGGAGTATCGATGATTTGTCGAAACCCCAGGTCATGGTACAAAGCACTTGGGGTGAAAGCCATCCGGGGAGTGTGCACCTTGGTAAACTAGTTGATCAGGTAAAAAAAGGAGTTGAAGAGGCAGGAGGAAAAGCTGCTCAATATACTGTGACCGATATTTGTGACGGAATAGCACAGGGGCATGATGGTATGAATTATTCCCTTGTCTCAAGAGAAGTGATAGCAGGTGCCATAGAAATCCAGATGAAAGCCACACCTTTTGATGGAGCAGTATTAATATCTTCCTGTGATAAGGCTGTTCCTGCTCACCTTTTGGCAATTGCAAGAAATAACCTTCCTTCTATATTTGTACCTGGAGGGGTTATGAAAGCAGGGCCAAATAATCTAACCTTGGAACAGATCGGCACCTATCATGCGCAATATTTAAGAAATGAAATTAGTCTAGAGAAATATAATAATTACAAGCAAAGCGCCTGTCCTGGCTGCGGTGCATGCCAGTTTATGGGTACTGCATCAACTATGCAGATCATGGCAGAAGCTTTAGGTATGGCACTTCCAGGATCAGCATTAATACCTGCATCTGATACTATTTTAAGTGAGATGGCCAAAGATGCAGGAAATCAGCTGATAGAATTGATAGAGCTTAACCTAACTCCTGATAAAATCATGACACAGAAGGCCTTTGAAAATGCGATTATGGTACACGCAGCAATAGCCGGGTCTACCAATACTTTACTTCACCTACCAGCAATAGCCCATGAACTAGGCCTTACGATCGAAGCGGAATTATTTGATGAAATCCATAGAAAAATTCCATACATCACAAATATTCGCCCAAGTGGTAAATACCCTGCAGAGTATTTTTGGTATGCGGGGGGAACGCCATGGATCATGGAACA
>JAAYQP010000084.1 GCA_012519195.1 Clostridiales bacterium
AAAGGCAGTTTTTAAGTAAAAGGCACTAGTTAGGTTATTTTGTTCGCTAATATCCATAATGCGGTCAAAGGTATAATTGAAATCCTGCTTATAGTTGCCCTTTTTTATTTTCTGCCAGGAATTAAGGCGATTTATTGCCATAGAAAATGATTTTCGTCTAATGATATCGCCGCCGCAGTTGCGGATGAGTCGAGAAAAGTTCGAAAATGCTTGGGCAAACGGTACATCAACATCATGGCTTAAAATAGTTTTGAATTTGCGCTGCTTTCTCTCTAATCCAGGCCAGAGCCGTTTTAAGCAATGCCACAGGATTTCGATATATTCATTAATTATGGGCCTGTCCAGAAACCCCTCCTGGTAAGCAAGAGATGCAGTGGCTGGGAAACGGTCATGCTCATCTCGGTCTGGCTTGACAAGTTCTTCGTAGCGGGTAAGCATGAAGAAGGCGGAGCCAAAGATGTCCAAGCCTAGGTATAGCCCCTCCGGGGTTTCTACTAAATATTCATCATCTAAACCGTTTGAACTGGTTTCGGTACCATAGATTATTGGTAGTTTGGAATACACTAATGAAGCGTCAGGGCATCTTTGTTTTGCATCCCATATGGGTAAAGGCTGTTTTGGCAATGAAGTTTGGGTTAACCATTTATTTTCAGGCGTTTGGAATAGTTCATCGGCAACGCGTAATGTTAGACTATCTGAGTTACTATTCTCTTTTATAAGAACATCCTTACGTTCCTCAATGATCATTTCACAGTTAATGCCCCAAAATTCCTGCATTAATGTATTTATTATGTAGCTCCGTTCAGGAACGTAGTTATTTGGGACGCGTATTAGAAACAATATGAACACCTGCCAAATATAACTGAATTACCGATTAAAAATAGCTTTTATCAGTTCCTTGCTATGATAAGCCACTTTCATTCGACGACTCATATACGAGATGTTATAATATGGCTTTTGTATAGTTGCGAACTGCCTAAATGAATTTGCCACACCTTCTATCATACTTCCTTCAAAATCAAAGTGATTAGTTTTAGTTGATACATATTTAATAATTTCTTGAATCAGCAAACTTGCCGAGCCGCTTTCTCTAAAACCCGGATCAATAGTGCTGATAAGGTCATATGCACTGTTTTCATCCCATACTACAAACAACGCTGAATGAATTTCCTGATTTTCATCAACAGCATAAATAGTCTGTCCATAACCTCGCTGTACAGAAGCATTGTATATTCGCTGGAAAGTGTCGAAGGAGTAAGATATTATCTCTCCTTGTTCTGCCAATGAGTTCTTATGGTGATTATAAAATTCCTGAGATCCTAATCCCATTCTAACATCTAGTATTGATTCAGCTCGTTTTATATTTCTCCTTTTTGCACGTGAAAACTCGGAAAACAATTCCTCCAGGTTTATGGTATTTATATCAGGTATCACATATGTATAACGTGTTGTTTGTGTAAACCCTTTCCAATAAAACGGTTGCCAGTTAGTGACCGAGTAATGAAAATTCTGACTATAGTAGTCCGGATTCAAGGCTTGAAGTTGGTCGATAATTTCTGTCATTACTTCTTTTTCATATGACAATCTACTGGAATATTTCTGCCCTGGGGGATACTTAATCCATATCCCATTAGTCTGGGTTAGAGGAGGTTGTGTAATGACAGTTAGCCCGAATTTTTTCTTCTTATAATAAGGCATACTAGCTACTATTTCGTTATCCCTTTCCACTAATAGGACATCCCAGTTATCTTCACCACATACTGCGTCCATCCACCAATCACGAGAGAAGAGGGGGATGGTTTTCTCTTTTTGACAATGAAGGCGGTATGCCAGCTTTCGCTCATTCATCTGTTTATAACCTCTATAAAGCTTTCCGTATGAATTCTAAAACAATTTTTTTCATGGAGAAACACCTATTCAACAGAATTCTGCCATCTTTATGAGCTGCAAAATCCTTGCCATCCCTTTTATACACTAATCCAGGTTTTTCGTTATCACATACAAGCTCATATTCCCCAATTTCCCAAAAGTATCCTCGATGGAACATCCCCTTGGGTACTGTAATTGCATTTAGTTGACCGCGAGTTCCCCGTAACACATGCCAGGTACGCTCTATACCCCAAGCTTCCCAGTTAACCAAGAGTTCATCTGGTTTTATGTTCCGTGCTCGTTCAGTTGGGCTTTCAGCTGGTTGTTGACGGCGATGAACATTCCCCGCTACAATTTCTTTTAATGCCTCCACCAAGAGTGTTGCACCACTGTTTCTCAAGTCGGGATCCCCCCCCCATCAAATAAAAAGCAGTGTTTGAATCCCATATTAAATAGAGCACAGCATGAATCTGTCCCTTTGCATCTTCTGCAAAGAACATCCTTCGGGCATTATGAATTTCACAAGCATTATCAATATTCCTAATAAGTTCAGGAGTATAAGGCACCTGCATACCCTGCCTGTTAAAAGTCAAAGCATTGACCCGAAGAAACTGATCAAGTCCTAAATCAGATCTAACAACAATTTTCTTTTCGGCTTTTCGAATATCTGTTCTAATATTATCTAAAAATCCTTGCCACACCTTTTCGAGATCACTTAAATCCTCAATCCTATATGTATATCTCGTGGTTTGTTCGAAACCCGCCCAATAAAAAGGCAGCCAATTCGTGATAAAAGGCGAAAAATTTTGGCAAAAGTAATCTACTTCTGGCAATTGCTCAATTAGCTCATTCATAAGCTGTTTTTGCTCCGATATTCGCCGGGCATATTTTGCTTTAGAAGGCCGTAACCATGGACCTAATGTTTGAGTGAGGGGAGGCATGGTAAGCGCAGTTAAGCCATACTTTTTCTTAATAACATAAGGCATTCGTGCTGCTACTTCTTCTCCTCGCTTTACAACCACTTCTCCCCACTGCCCTGGTGCTACAACTTCAAGCCACCAGGGCTGCTGAAAAATGGAGTTAGTCTCTCCTATTTCATTTTTTTCAAATGGTATTGGCTCTATTGAACTCATAAATTACCTTTTCTACTTTCTTAGTTTTATAAATCGTAATGCCCATAAATGCATATACTTCTACTGCATTTACAGGAATAAAACCGGCTTTCAAAAGACCTTTGAACCAACATTATCCTGGTTGTAATTTACCAAACTCAAGATTAAAAATCAGGGTGAAATGTATTCTTATTCCACGTGCCCCAATTAACTTTACGCATTTTAGGTAAGTTAAAATAGTATCTGTCAATCACACCACACGGTTTAAAACCAAGTGATAAAAGAGTATGTCGAGGACCTATATTATTTGCTTCAGTATCAGCAAATATTATCACCGTTCTATTACCCTCAATTTCATAGGCTTTATTAATTAAAATTTGCAGAGAAACCTTGTAAAGCCCGTTTCCCCTATATTCATTAATCGTATGACTATAAAACAACCAATAGGATTGTAGCTTTTTTAAAGTAAATGGTAAGTGCGGCGGTAGACTTGTATTAGGTGTCGTCATCCATGAATGGGTTATCCACTTGTCGTCTTTGAAAAGAATAACACCTATATAACGTTTATCAAGGAATTTTAGGAAAGTTGCCTTTTTGGGGTCTTTTTTGAATAGTTTATTAATTAAATCATAGTTGGCAAATTGATATTGTATATCTATATGTGTTAATCCATTAACCGTTATGCTATCACCAACATACTTATAAGTTAGTTCTGGAACTTTTTTTATTATAGACAATTATATCCCTCCACCCGTTAACATAAGTTATCACTTTGTTAAATAATTTTATAATAATTACTTCTTAAGCATAATCAAGTACTTTTAATTATATCTTTTGATTTGAGACCTAAGCTCATATTAAAATACATGCGCTATCTTTGTTTGATAAGCTTTTATAATAAGAAACAATATACCTGCACCTATTGCAGATAGTACAAAAACCACTGAATCATGACTTAATTGCCAAGATAATAATGGAATTAAGGCATATGGAGCAGTATAAAGGAACTGT
>JAAYQP010000085.1 GCA_012519195.1 Clostridiales bacterium
AATTAAATATTTTATTCATGAAAAAATCTCATTCAGAAAGGACAATACGATGGATAAAATAAAACGAATCGCAGCCATTATAGGCGTTATTTTGATCGGATCCATGTATCTTATTACGCTAATTTCTGCTTTTTTTGCAACGGAAAAAGCGCCCGGACTTTTCTTAGCCAGTGCTTTTTGCACCGTTGTTATCCCATTGATGATCTATGCTTTTGTGGCAGTCTATCGGTGGGTACACAGAAATGATGACCCCAAGCCTGAGGATAAGGCTTCCAATGGAACTAAGAAATAAGCTTATTCTTCAGCCTCTTCCTTAATCTTTTTAAAATGCTCCTGTATCTTCTTCTCATAACCTTGATCAGAAGGGATATAGAATACCCTATCCTTGATTTCGTCTGGAAGGTATTGCTGTTTCACATAATGGTTTTTATAGGAATGGGCATATTTATAGCCAATCCCATGACCTAATTTTGCAGCTCCTTTATAATGGGCATCCATCAAATAGGGTGGAATGGTCGCTGTCTTTTCCTTAGCTACCACATTCATTGCATCATCGATGGCACAGATGGCAGAATTACTCTTTGGGGCGCAGGCAACATAAGCTGCTGCCTGTGCCAGAACAATTCTAGCTTCCGGCATACCCAGACGTTCCACAGCCAAGGCGGCACTGGTTGCTACAAGGAGTGCATTGGGATCGGCATTGGATACATCCTCTGCCGCACAGATCATGATTCTTCTTGCAATAAAAGCTACCTCTTCTCCAGCATATAGCATCCTAGCAAGGTAGTATATTGCTGCATCTGGATCAGATCCACGCATACTTTTTATAAAAGCAGAGATGGTATCATAATGGTTATCACCGGATTTATCATATTTTAACACTCTTTTTTGAATACATTCGGAAGCAACCTCTAAAGTTATATGAATCAGATCATCCTCTGAACGCTCCGTAGTCAGAACTCCCAGTTCAATCGCATTTAATGCTGATCTTGCATCTCCATTGGCCATGTCAGCTAGAAAGTCCAATGCATCCTCTTCGATGACTGCGCGATAAATACCCAGTCCCTTCTCCTCATCCTTAAGTGCACGGATAATTAAGGTCTTAATGTCCTCCTTCTCCAAAGGTTTTAGCTCAAAAACAATGGATCTAGAGATCAAAGCTGAATTCACTTCAAAATAGGGATTCTCCGTGGTAGCTCCAATGAGAATCACTGTCCCGTCTTCCACAAAGGGAAGCAGATAATCCTGCTGACCTTTATTAAATCGATGTATCTCATCAATAAATAGAATCGTTTTCTTACCATACATGCCCAGATTGTTCTTCGCTTCTTCTACAACAGCTTCCATATCTTTTTTTCCGGCCGAAGTTGCATTGATCTGAGTAAAGAGGGCACTGGTTGTATTGGCAATGACCTTAGCCAGCGTTGTTTTTCCTGTTCCCGGAGGTCCATAAAAGATAATAGAACTGAGCTTGTCTGCTTTAATTGCACGATAAAGCAGCTTATCTTTGCCGATAATATGGCTCTGGCCTACCACCTCTTCCAGTGATGTGGGACGCATTCTGGAAGCAAGGGGAGCCTCCTTTTTCATTGTATTATTTCTCATATAATCAAATAAATCCATAGATTACCTCCATTTTAGGATATGTATTTGGCATGCTTTAGATTCTGTACTTAACTGCCTCTTGCAATTTTTATATAATCGTGCATAATATAATCGTGCATTATAAGAAGGAACC
>JAAYQP010000086.1 GCA_012519195.1 Clostridiales bacterium
AGATCAAAATCCTATAAAGACGAGGAGGCGTTCCAATAATGAAGAAAAACAGATCAATAAAGCGTATAATTACAAATTCAATTGTTCATGTTGTGTTGGCCATCCTTGGTACGATTTGGGTTCTTCCGATTTTCTTTGTTATTTTGACCTCCTTCCGTGAGGAAAGCGGTGGTTACAAGAGCTATATTTTTCCAAGAGGATATACCCTTGATAACTATAAGAACTTATTTATCCAAAAAGGAAGCCTTAATTTCCCTAGATGGTTTGTCAATACTTTGATAGTATCCATCTGTACCTGTATCCTTTCCGCATTCTTTGTACTATGCGTATCCTTTGTAATGTCTAGGCTACGTTTTAAAATGCGTAAGAGATTAATGAACATTGCCTTAATTCTTGGAATGTTTCCAGGCTTTATGTCCATGATCGCAGTCTATTATATCTTAAAGGGATTTGGTCTATTAGATGCAGGTCCGTTAAAATTGTTGGCTTTGGTTATGGTATATTCCGGGGGTGCGGGATTGGGCTTTTATATCGCCAAAGGCTTCTTTGATACAATACCAAAAACCATTGATGAAGCTGCCTATATTGATGGTGCTACCAAATGGGATGTGTTCTGGAAAATTACCATCCCCTTATCTAAACCAATTATTGTATATACCTTATTGACTTCTTTTATGGGGCCTTGGATCGATTATATCTTTGCTAAGGTTATCCTTGGGCAAGATCGTACTTATTATACAGTTGCGATTGGGTTATGGACCATGCTGGAGAAAGAGTTTATCGAATACTATTACACGCAGTTCTTTGCGGGTTGTGTTGTTATCTCTATTCCGATTGCTATTTTGTTCTTAAAGACGCAGAAATTCTACGTGGAAGGTGTGTCTGGAGCGGTGAAAGGCTAAGGAATAAAGGAATATCAAAGTTGATGAGCTAGTTTGATAGGCATTACCTTTCGTGGGGGTAGAAAATGAAAGCAATTTGTAGGTTACTAATATCTTTAATAGTTATTTTTTTATTGATGGGATGTAGCAAGGGCAAGAAGATAAATCCTGCAAACGAGAATGTTCCCAATACTGCTGAAGTGAATAATCGTTTAGGGGAGATAGAAAAAACGAGAGCAGTAGAAGAACAAAACCAGGATAGCAATGGAGTATCCGATGATATTGTCGATGATAATAAAGTTGATCAATATGAGGGGATAGAGTATTTATATAAACAAAAGATAAATATCATTGATGATAATTACCGGAACTACTATGAGATCTTTGTATATTCTTTCTATGATAGTGACGGGGATGGCATTGGTGATATCAAGGGTGTCATAGAGAAGCTGGACTATATTAATGATGGGGATCCAAATACGGATACAGATCTTGGATTTAATGGTATCTGGCTGATGCCTATTATGCCGTCAACGACTTATCATAAATATGATGTAACGGATTACTATAATATTGATCCACAATACGGTACCATGGAAGACTTTAAAAACTTGCTGCAGGAATGTGAGAAGAGAGGAATTAAGCTAATAATCGATCTCGTCTTTAACCATACCTCTGCACAGCATCCTTGGTTCAAAGAAGCCGTAACCTATCTACAAGGTCTGAAAGAAGGGGAGCAACCAGATCTTGAAGAGTGTCCTTATGTAGGATATTATCATTTTACAAAGGATTATGAGGGAGGTAGTGGTTATCACCAGGTAAAGAATACGAAATGGTATTATGAAGGTGTATTCTGGGATCAGATGCCGGATCTTAATCTGGGAAATCCTAAGGTTCGTGAAGAAATAGAAAAGATAGCAAAGTACTGGCTTGATCTAGGTGTCGGTGGTTTCCGCTTAGACGCTGTAAAGGAATTTTACTCCGGACAAAAAGATAAAAATGTTGAAGTACTACAATGGTTTACCGAATATGTGGCTAGTATAGATGAAGATGCTTATATCGTAGGGGAAGCATGGGAAAGTAAAGATGCCATTGCCTCCTATTATGAAAGTGGTATCACTAGTTTGTTTAATTTCCCACTGGCAATGTACAATGGGGAAATTACAAAAACAGCTAGAAGATTAGGACCAGCTACTGCATCTACTTTCGGGAAAAACCTTATGCTTATGCTAGCAAAATATCAGGAGAATAATCCTAACTTTATCGATGCACCATTTATCAGTAATCATGATACTACTAGGATATCTGCACAGTGCGTCAATAACGAAGAACAGATGAAAATGGCTGCAGGACTGCTTTTAACACAGGGTGGAAGTCCATTCGTCTATTATGGAGAAGAGATCGGAATGAATAGCTCCGGCGATAAGGATGAGAATAAGCGTCTGCCCATGCAGTGGTCCATAACTGATCAAAAGGGGATGACTAAGAAACCAGCTAATGCCGATGAAGTAGAGCAAAAATTTCCACCAGTAGATGAACAGCTGGAGAATCCCTTATCGTTACTGAATTACTACAAACGTGCAATTCGTATCCGCAACGAAAACCCAGAGATTGCTCGGGGAGAAGTCAGTATCATCGAAGAATTTTCAAATGAAGATATCCTGGCGATACGTAAGGTTTATGGAGATAGTGAAATTGTTATAATCTACAACATTCATACGGAAGCTTCAGATCTTTTCCTTGAGGATACCGATCTAAAAGACTGCCATATTCGAGGATATCTTTCTGTAGACGGAAGTGAAGTAACTTTACAGGATGGAAAATTGCATATGCCAAAGTATTCGATTGTGATACTTAAATAAAGGTAAAATAGGCATAAAATCAAAAGCTAAAAGAATAGCGTATAATTTTTATCTATAAGCAGATCGTTCAATGCTGCAGCTTAGAGCAGCTATGTGGGCAACCGATCGCGTCTGCCTTGGATAAAAATTATACGCTATTTTTAAATACTTTTATAAACATTTACTTCTTGATTATCTATTTCCGACCCATTATCATCTGCTTTAACATTTCAAATTGCATCTTTTCTCTTTGTGATAAATTTCTTGTAAGTAAGTCTATCATAACTTCACTTTCATCTTTAGAGAAATTCAGATTTTGACTCTGCAACTTTTTATTCGCATTGATCAAAAGTGGTAGTAATTGATCCATGGATTTTCCTTCGGCTTCTTTCATTATTTCTAATAATATTGACAGCTTACGAGGGTCAATATTTTTTATTTTTGGATTGTTCATCCAAGAGTTGTCAGCCACTATATCTCTCCTTACTTTTGATTTTTATTATTATAATCATATGACATGGCTTTAAAAAGCATACTTAAGTTTTCAAAGGTACTCATCTGTTCCGGGGGTACCATGGTTTTTAATAAATCAATCACGTTGTCGTTATTGCCACTGTTGTTAGTGTTAATATCAGTGCTATTATTACTTCTGTTATTACTAGTACCATTACTGCTGCCATTACTGTCATTGTTGCTGTTATTATCTATGTTAGTGTTGATGAAACCATGATTGCTATTGTTGTTACTATTGTTTTTACGGTCAGTGTCATTGTTATTGATCTTATTATTAATGTAATCTTGATTTATTACTGGAGTTATATCGCTAGTGTTATCTTCATGTGGGGCAAAGGAATTACCTTCTATATTCTGATTTGTTGTATATCCTTCATCGAACTCTCCCATAGAGTCATAATCTTCGTATTCCATTTGATCAGTTTGCTCTTGATAATCAGAAGTGTCAATATCCTCCATATAGCCTGGAAAATTCTCGCTATTCAATGCGCCCGATGCTTCTAATGTTTCATAAAAATAAGGATGTTTTGAATTAGATGATTTTGTGGACTTAGTACCTGTAGAGAAGTCCACTTCAATAACCGAATCCTTATGTTCATTAAGTTTTTTAAATTCGTTAAATCCGTTCAACTTATTATGCTCGATATCGGTATCCTCGGATTTTTCATGATCAGAAACCAAGGTCTCCTTTGTGTTTTCTGAAGAAGAATTAACGAGTTGGGTTAAGTCAGCGATGATTCGGCTTAAGCTATTGGATGAATCACTATTTTCTTCATTTTCATCTGTTGCAACATCTGTGCTATCATCATTACTTGCAACATTATTGTTCTCATTACCATTCATGTTGTTAAATTGAAAAGCTTTAGCCATATTCTGTATGTCTGATACTGAGAAATTACCAAGATTGCCTCCAAGACCACTACCAAATAGAGCTGATAAATCGAAACCAGAATTGTTGTTATTTGATGAACTCTCAGAATCAGATTCTGAATGATTGGAACCTTGCATCATATTCATTATGTTCGAATAAGACTGGAAAGTCTCATACATTTTCTTTGCTCTAAAGATACCTAATATCTGGTCAACCATCGAACGGAGTCGATCATTACAATGGGGGCGAATCCCGTTTAATAAACCTTCCAAATCAAATTTATGGTTTGCTGAATCCTGTGTAGCTACATCGATAGGAAGGCGCAATTTCTGAAAACTATACAAGGCATCTAGTGCTTTGGCAATGAAGTCCACTAGTCTTCTTGTCCTAGTATCAAAATATGGAGATGCGGCTTTCATAATGTTAACGGTTTGCATATAATCAATGTCTGCCATAGCTCCTCCTATCAATGTGCTTATTACATTATATTCAGTGTTATTATAATGATGCACTGCCATTATGTGACAAAGTAATCTTTCGGTATCTAGGTACTTAAAGATATTGTATCGCAACAAGGCTTAGAACCTTATATGTAATAGATATTTTTAGAGCTTGGAAGATATTATATAAAGATGATAATTTGGAAGAGAATATAAAGATGCAATATGGAGGATGTAATAAAAGATAAAGAGATATAAAGTTTTATATTATGCTGATCTTCACAAAAAAGTATACAAAATAGCGTATGAGATTATTTAACAGAGAAATGTTCTCTTTATAAATAATAATCATACGCTTTTATTTTCATTATTGAAGTTTTAATTACTGCCATTCTATGATAGCGATATTTCTATTCATGGCAAGTGAATTGACAAGCGAATTGCTTATATTACTCTAGTCATATTTTAAAGTAATTGCGTCGATTACGTCACTGGATTAGTTGCTCTTAATTTTCAGGATAATTTAAATGTTCCTCATCAATCACATAAAGAACCGTATCCAAGAAGTGCTTTGCATACTGCTTTGCTTTAGGAAGATCCATATCGGAATAATTACCGCAATTAATTGCAGTAGCACCAGGAATATCCCCTTCAAAATCACGGATGAATTCGAACATTTCTGTTAGTACCGGAACGATATCCTTGGAAATATAGTCACCACCTAGTAGCAAGTAGAAACCGGTTCGGCATCCCATAGGTCCAAAGTAGATGGTCTTTGGTCCATGTTCCTGATGATTACGAAGGTAGGTTGCAGCAAGGTGCTCAATGGTATGGATTTCTCCGGTATTCATTACCGGCTCAAAGTTCGGTCTGGTAATGCGAATATCAAAAGTGGTAATGGTTTCACTACCAATGGAATCTTTTCTTGATATATAAACTCCAGGAAGAAGTTTCATATGGTCAATGGTAAAGCTTGCTATTTGCTTCATTTATGATCAATCCTTTCTTGTGGTAAATTGCTATTATATTGGTTTGGTTAACATAAGCCACTTGTTATCAATTCTTGTGACCCTGAATTAGCTTTTAAACACAACTAGCAATATTATAACACAAGTTCTGCGTAATCGTATAGTAGGGGATGGTGATTAATTCTAACTCTTTGTTCTGGATTACCAGAAGGAGCAACTCCCCAAATTATGATTGAATCAACATCGTCCTTAATCCATACATTTCCTAAATGCCAGGTTTTTTCTAAAGTGCTGTTCGTGCCAGAATCGAACCGTTCATGCCAGTACTATTGAATGATAGGAAACAATGTGTATGATTAACACTATAGGGGAAACTTTGAGCATTAATAACTCGTTTCAGCTTTATCATACACTTGCAGATGACAGGCTAAACAATGCTAATATCATTTACTTTATGGCAGTGGTATTAATAACGGTAGGAGTGACAATGATTAATGCTAAATGATACAGTAGGAAGTAAATCGCTCGTTTATTAATGATAATATTTCTTATTACTAAATAATATTACCGTTTGCGCCAAAAATCTGCATTTCGTGCCAACCCCATTGAAACATAGAGGATGTTTTACTATGATGAATGAAAGGGGTGAAGTTCCATGCTTAGCAGCTTAAGTAATTGCTTAGCTGATTATTTACAAGACAACAAAATAATAAATGAGAAAGAAAAAGAGATCTATGTATATGGTTTTGAAATTATTATTTCTAGTATAATTGGTGTTCTTTTGGTGGGTGGTCTTGGACTAACCCTAAATCGATTTCTAGAAAGTGTAATATTTTTAGTAGTATTTATATCGACAAGAGAATACGCCGGTGGCTATCATGCTAAAACTTTTCTGTCTTGTAGTTTTATATTTATTACTTTGTATTTGCTATTACTTTTATTTACAGAAATTTCGCATAAAAACTTTGAATTCTATCAGATAATTTCTATTTTATTAATTAGCATATTAACAATATTAAAGTTTGCACCAATTAAGAACTGCAATAAGAAGCTATCACAATCTGTCATTGTAACTAATCGTAAGAAGTCTATTGTAATCAGTGCTTTTTGGGCAATATTAGCAGTTGTTATATTTCCTTGGGAGAAAAAACTTTCTATAGTCATCACATTGACCTTGGGGATAATCTCAATGTTAATGTTAATAGAAAAATTACGAAAGGAGGACAAGTATGAATAAAGATAAATTATTAAAGAAAGTTGCTGATATGGGACAGAAAGTGGCAATCAAGGCTAGTGGTAAAGCCTCACTTTATTTGATGTATCAACCGAAAGAACCAGAAATGCTACGTGACCAATCTAATACGAACATCAAATAATATGCTTTGCGGTGTACATATGTACAGAAAGAATGCCATTTGAAACTCATAGTTAACCCTGTGTTTTATGGTAATTGATAATAACATTTGGGGGTAATTAATTGATGATAATAATAAATTATAATAAAAATGAGTATATTCGAACCTTATACTCATTGATGAAATGATTCGTGTACTAATGAAAGTATTGTGTGATTTATCAATTACCTTGAAACTAGGAATTATTATGCAATCATTATGGATACTCTCTCTGTATTACCGTACTTTTAAAATGAAATTATAATAACGCCGCGTCAGTAAGGACTTGTATCTACGACAATGATACAAGTCCTTATTGTATACTATACCTAATCGGTTGAAGCTTTAGATACATTCTGATAAAGTATTTATAGGAAAATAGGCTCGCAATGTTAAGTAAAGCTATGTACTGTACAAGGGAGAAACTATGTCGAATATACATATTGCAATCTGCGATGATGATAAAACCTTTTTAGAACTTATCAAAAGCAAAATCAATGAATATTACCAATCCCAAAATCTTACACCACAAATCACAGATTTTACGAATGGCAAAGATTTGGTAAAAGCATGTAAAGAAACAGAATTTGATTTGGCCTTTTTAGATATTGAAATGCCGCAAATGACTGGTATTGAAGTAATTAAAAAACTAAGGGATTTCTGTTATGATATGGAGATCATCTTTTTAACGAATTATGAAAATTATGTTTTTGAATCTTTTAAATATAATGTTTTCCGTTATATAAGGAAATCAAAAATTGATATAGAACTAGTTGAAGCCTTGGAAGCCTTCCAGTTAAAAATGAAGCATGCAGAACGTTACTATTCCTTTACAACTACGGAAGGTATGGTTTCATGGAGAGTAGATGATATTCAGTATATGGAAGTCTTCCAACATTATATATATATCCACAAAAAGGACAGAGTAATAAAAGTAAGAAACTCCTTGAATAAATATGAAAAAGAGTTTGAAAAGTTTGGATTTATTAGAATACATAAAAGCTATCTAGTCTCATATCGACATATTTATTCGATCAATACGAACGAAGTTGTTCTAATGAATAATAAGAAACTTCCATTGAGCAGAAATCGGAGTGAGTATGTAAAAGAAAAATTTATTATGTTTACAAGGAGACTAAATTAAAATGATCGGGATTGTCATTGCAATAATTGAATGCCTTATAATTGCAAATTTTATTATAAAATCATTAGAACCTAAGATTTTTAAACATAGAGTATGGCTCCTATATCTAATTCTTACGATTTTACTTTTTATAGATATAGAATTACTTAATATAGTTATAAGAGGTGCTAGTATAACAGGTATTCTCCAAATAATCATATGTTTTATATTTAGCCTAATATTTTTAAATGGCTCTATATATAAAAAGATATTAATTTCTGTAATTAGTAATATTCTTATCCTCATCATTAATGTAACAATTATGACAATACTAAGTGCATTTCTTGACACTGATATTATGGAGCTTATAGAGCAACAGAATGCAATATGGCTCTATGCTATTTTGCTATCTAAATTGTGTTATTTCTTAGCAACCATTTTCCTTTTGACCATTCAGAAAAAGACACCATACCAATTATCAATTAAAGAAGGAAGTGCAATCCTTCTTATCTTTATCGTAACTTTACTTATTGGAATAACAACACTTGAGCAGAATATTGTA
>JAAYQP010000087.1 GCA_012519195.1 Clostridiales bacterium
GCTACTGCAGTAGCAGCCAATGCATTATATATCATATGTTCACCGGGTAAGGGGATATTGACATCAAATTCATTTTGACCGATATGAATCTTGCAGCTACTACCAAATAAACCTTTGCTAATCACATCTGTAGCAAAGAAATCATTGGTCGTATTCATTCCAAATCTAAGAGGCTTTCTGCCCTTAACTACTTCAAGGGTCGAAAGCATATCATCATCCCCATTGATACATGCAATACCATCTACCTTCATATGATTAAAAATTTCAGACTTAGCCTTTAGGATTCCCTGTCTGGAACCTAAGTTCTCCAAATGGCATTGCCCGATATTTGTAATCACACAGATGTCTGGTTTTGCAATTTCACTGAGCCGGTCCATCTCACCAAACTGATTGATCCCCATCTCGAGTACTGCTATTTCATGATGATCTCTGATTTTTAATACCGTTAGCGGTAAGCCTATTTCGTTATTAAAATTGCCTTCCGTTTTTAATACAGAATATCCTTGCTTTAGTACGCTACTTACAAATTCCTTGGTACTGGTCTTACCAACACTACCGGTAATACCAACCACCTTGATATCTAATTGCATGCGGTACCATTTTGCAATAAGTTTTAGAGCAAGCAAACTATTTTCCACTAAAATATAAGGTCCTTTAGGAGCGGAAGGTGCTTTTTCACAGATAACAGCCAAGGCACCTTTGGCATATACTTCATCGATATAATCATGGCCGTCTACTCGTTCTCCGACCGTTGCGATAAAGATATCATCCTGACCTACCTGCCGAGAATCTAAATAGACTCCGGCTGCTTCCTTGGTACTAAATTCTTCGCCCCCAATCAGCCGCCCATTACAAGCATTGGCAATTGCTGATAATGTCATATTTCTCATTCTTATCCTCCCAATAATCGAGTATGACAAGGTTATTTGTCTACTGATTTTGTTTCATTTATTTAATCTGATTTCAATTATCGATATTTATTTAATGAGATCTCTATAATCTTTTCACACAAGGCCTCAAAATCCATACCGATTGCCTGTGCCTCCTGAGGAAGAAGAGAGGTCGGGGTCATTCCAGGGAGGGTATTGGCTTCTAGGCAGTAGATTTCATTGTTTTCGCTAAGCATAAAATCCATTCTAGCATAGGTTTTCAGACGCAAAGCTACAAATACATCCTCTGCAATTTTCTTCATCTTGGTTGCAATATCATCCGGTATATTAGCTGGGCAAGTCTCAATTGCACTACCCGCTTGGTATTTGTTCTTATAATCATAGAAACCTTCAAGGGGAGCGATTTCTATTACCGGTAAGGCCTTACCTTCTATGACACCTACGGAAAATTCTCTTCCTTTAATATATTCCTCAATAATTACTTCATTACCGTATGCAAATCCGTTGGCAAGGGCAACCTCCATATCTTGACTTGTTCTGGCGATCGAAACGCCTACACTAGAACCTCCATTGCAGACTTTAACAACACAGGGATAGGTATTCCAGGTAAAATCCTCCCCTTTTTTAACATAGATTCCAGCAGGGGTAGGTATCTTATAAAATGCAAAAATCTCCTTAGAAATCGCTTTGTCCATAGCGATTGCACTACTAGCAAAATCAGTGCCAGTATACTTGATTCCCATTAGATCAAAGGCAGCTTGAACCTTACCATCTTCTCCGTTCTCTCCATGCAATGCCATGAAAACAATATCTGCTTTGGAGCAGATCTCAATTACATTTGGTCCAAAGAAACGTTCCGGGTTTTCTTTTCTTAAGGCTTTTATCTGCTCAATATCTGGATTCTCTTCTTTAATGCCACCGATATTGGCAGCCCAATCCTTCTCTGTTTCAAAAATATCGGCCAAAGGGCCTTCATATCCCAGGTAAACATCCAATAAAATTACCTGATGAGATTTCTTTTTTAGGGCCTTGTAAATCATAGTACCAGTAATTAAGGATACATCTCTTTCGGCACTTAATCCTCCTGCTAACACAACGATTTTCATACTTCTTCCTCGCTTTCAAGTTGTTCTTACATTTCCTTTTCAATCCGATCATACCGGCTTTATTTTTTGATTTGTATATCTTGTATATATAATTATGATGTCTTACTAGTTTTGCAATTAACTATTATTAATATTGTTGGTACTTTTTAATTCTTCATAAGTATAACGCAAAGATTAATACAAGTAAAGTTGTAAAGAAAGCTTCTGACCCGTGATTCTTAAAATAATTTTTGGAAAAGTGCAGATAGAGGAATACAATAAAATGTTTAAACAGACAATATTATTGAATGGAGGTGATTTGTTTGGATCCAATCGGACCGATTCCATCAATTCCACCAGTATCGATGTTTGGTAACTATGCATTTGCACCGGGAGTTTTTCCAACGGATAAGGATGGTGATGATTTTCTGGCATCCCTTGACTCTGATACTAGAGATTATGTAATTAAGCATACGGACCAGTTCAGATCCAAGGAAGACATTATCGAATGTATTAATCGATTACATGGACAAAGATGACCATAATTACCACGAATGCAGTTGATGCAGGAGTGGTAATTTTCTTATGGTTCCTTGATTCTACTGTCTATTTTTATTATAATAATCAATATTTGCAAAATACTTATTACATTCTATTATCATAGCTTGAAAGAGGTGATAATTCCTATGAGAGAAGTAAAGTTCAAAATGGAGCGGCAAGGTTTGGTTAAAGCTGGTGACCTGGTTGAGATAATGGAGAGACCAGGGCCGACGAGCTATTCCTACATAATTGAACCTGCAGTTGCTATGTCTGGTTGCATCCCTTTAAATGATCCCATTAAATCTAGAAAGGGTATCGTTAAGGAGCTACAGCATACGGACCGTGGTTATTATGTAATTGTAGAATTTGATGAATAAGAGCAGAACGATGTATTTTAATCGATAAAAAGTCTAGATAAGACTTAAAAAGATTACATAATCAGTGAAATTATATTTTAAATGAAATCATATTTTTCTGGTTTTCTTAGTAAGATTTCTGAAGCTATGTGAGTCATAGTTATTATGCTGAACGAATGATGAGGATAAAAGACTGCCTAGCACAGAAATCTTACTAGGAGAACTGCTTCTTATTATCTAATTATTACTTCCTCTTTTATTGGTTCTTCTTTTTTCGTGCTTACTTTCGTGAACACCGATAATTTGTCCATTAATAATTCCCACATCGGCATTATCTTTGGGCTGCATTCTTCTTAATTCAGGATTGCTTTTTTCCCTGTCTTTCATTCTGTTTTTATTATTATCCATATAACTTCCCTTTCTACATTATTATTACTACAGTATCTAAGATGATTCTTGTATCAATTATTATCCTCAAAAAAATACAAACTATGAAATATCAAGTAAGAAATCCTTGCCCTTATTGCCATGATTCATTTCCTTCTGATGAATTTGTTAAAAAATATCATAAAAATGACAATTTATTTATTAAAAAATAACATTGTATTTTTCATTAAAAATAGTAGAATTGACATCTGATGCACCTATTTCTTAGTACGGAATTTTAATAAGAAAAGAAGGATATACAATGCATGCATTGTCATTATTTAACATGAATAATAGGAGAACTATATGAAAATCAAGCAGGCAGGTACCAGTAGCATAACGGAAGGAGTAATCTGGAAACAAATATTAATCTTCTTCTTCCCCTTACTGCTGGGTAATTTTTTTCAGCAGCTTTATAACACAGCGGATGCTGTAGTCGTAGGACGTTTTGTAGGCAAGGAAGCCTTATCTGCGGTGGGTGGAGCCACTGGTACTCTGATTAACCTTTTGGTTGGTTTCTTTGTAGGAGTTTCTACCGGTGCAACGGTAACTATCTCACAATATTATGGTGCCAAGAACAAAGAAGAGGTCAGTAAAGCAGTACATACCTCTATTGCCCTAGCCATCCTCGCTGGGGTGATTATGATGATGATCGGTTTCTTCGGAGCTCCTGCAGCATTACGGAGGATGGGAACACCGGAGGAAATTATTCCGGATGCATTAACCTATATACGAATCTATTTTGCTGGTATGATCGCCAATCTTATCTACAATTTGGGAGCGGGTATTTTAAGGGCGATTGGTGATTCAAAAAGGCCCTTGTATTATTTAATAGTAAGTTGTCTGGTAAATATTATACTGGATGTCTTGTTTGTTACCCAATTTCATTGGGGTGTTATGGGCGTTGCATTAGCAACCGTCATATCTCAAATTTGCAGTGCTATCCTCGTGTGTCTCACCTTAATTAGGACTCAGGATTGCTATAAGCTGGAGCTTAAGAAAATTCACCTAAATAAATGGATCCTATATAGAATTATTAGGATTGGTCTACCGATTGGATTACAATCCACCATGTATTCCTTTTCAAATATCATTATACAGTCTAGTGTAAACCGATTTGGTACAGATGCGATTGCAGCTTGGACTGCCTTTGGTAAAATCGACGGTATTTTTTGGATGACCTTAAGTTCCTTTGGTATAGCGGTAACTACCTTTGTTGGACAGAATATTGGGGCAGGTAAATTTGATCGAGTTAAAAAAGGAATCCGAATCTGTTTCCTTATGGCTGTATCCGTTACGGTGATTATGAGTATTACATTGTATACTGGCGGCAATATTTTTTATCGGGTGTTTACCAAGGACCCTTCCGTTATTAAAATTGGATTGGTAATGATTCATTATATCGTACCGGCGCTGATTACCTATGTACCGATCGAAATTCTATCCGGTTCCTTAAGAGGAATGGGAAGTGCCTTTATCCCTATGCTAATCACAAGCTTGGGAGTCTGCTTGCTAAGAATTGTATGGATATTTACTACACTACCTATTTGGCCAAATATTCGTACTGTAATATTAAGTTATCCAATTTCATGGACAACAACTTCGATCTTATTTATTCTTTATTTTATCTATTTCATGAAAAAGAATAAAACCTCGCTTAATACAAGTGCAAAATTTTATGAATGATGAATATCCAGTATAGAAAAAGTCAACAATTAAATTGATTGAGCCTGGATGATCAAGTTCAGAAACTTTATTTTAATTTCATTTTTAGAATTACCGAAATATGGTATAATGTATGGTACAAGATTAATCAAGGAGGTTATAACATGGCATTAAAGAAAGAAAATGTAATGACAAATGATTTTCTACATTCCGCATATGGTGGAGAAAGTATGGCGCATATGCGTTATCTAACTTGGGCAACCATGGCTGAAAAAGAGGGCTTTAAAAATATTGCAAAACTCTTTGAAGCGATTGCTTATGCAGAACAGGTTCATGCAAATAACCATTATAAAGAAATTGCAGGTAATGCAGATGACTATACGGTTACTGCTGGTGCTGTGTTTGGTACTTCTACAACAGTAGACAATTTACAGGGTGCTATTAATGGAGAATTGCATGAAGTGGATCAAATGTATCCGGTATATCTCAACGCTGCGCAGCTCCAGGGTGAGAAGGGAGCTGAAAGATCCTTCCACTATGCGCTGGAAGCGGAAAAAATCCATGCAGATTTATTCCAGCAGGCACAGAATGCGGCTAAGGAAGGCAAGGATATGGAACTGAAATCCGTATATATCTGCCCAATTTGTGGACATACGGTATTGGATGAAGCTCCAGATAAATGCCCGGTTTGCGGTGCTAAGAAAGAGTTATATAAGAAATTTTAATTCTTTATGAATAAGCTAGATTAAGTAAATATTTTACTAGAATTACAAGGTAGCTATGAATGCAAAATAGATAAGGGTATGCAGATATAACCGCGTATAAACACACAAAGTGTTGGGTTATCTGTATACCCATTTCTTTTTTTATTCTTAAAATTATAAGACAATAGTAGAATAGATAATTAAATAACTTACAAATCTATATAACTAAATTATTATGCTGAAATAAGGGACACATGATAGAATTTAAATCTTAAAGAGTTCAAATAGAGTGAAAACAGGACTTAAAACTTGACTTTATTTATATTTAATTTATAATAGTAAATAAGATTTGCTAAAAAAGTCATGATGAAATTTAATTTGTGTATTAAATGCGATAAGATACGACAAATTTTTCATCAATTTAAAGTCTATTTTTATATCATAATTAGGACAACATGCGAATCTAGATTCTCTTAATTCATATTCAAAAATATCAACATGATTAAGGAATAAGTTTAGGCAAACTTATGAATACATGATGATCAAATTTTTAGGACAAGTTTTTTGAATATATCGTTTTCAAAAGGCAGTGTGGTTGATTTTTTGAATACAGAATTAATAATATAAATTAATATAAGGAGGCTGAAATTGCATGGCTGAAGCAGCAACTTTAAAGATTAATGTTCGCAAAAACGTAAGTAAAGCGGAAAACAAAAAGTTAAGAAAAGATGGTTATTTAATAGGAAATATTTCAAGGAAAGGTATGGATTCTGTAGCGATTGCAGTTAAAAAGGATGAGTTTAGAAAAGCAATAAAAACATATGGTAGGAATGCAGTGTTAAGTTTGGTGAGTGATGATAATACAACCTATAGTGCAATGGTAAAAGAGGTTTTTGTATCACCACCTGCATATGATTATTCCCACGTGGTTTTTCAACAGGTGTCCTTAACAGAAGAGGTTAAAGCTGAGGTTGCGATTAAGTTTATCGGAACAGAATTCTTAGAAGCAAAACGCTTGATCATTAATCGAATCATGGATACCTTCCTGGTTAAAGGGTTACCTCAGAATATACCAGATGAGATTGAGATCGATGTATCAAAGCTTGGAGGCGGAAGTACCTTGACCGTTGGGGATGTTAATCTTCCAGAAGGTATTACAACTGAATTAGAAGCAAATCAAATGATTCTATCTATAAATGAAGCAAAAGTTCAGGTAGAGGAAACTGAGGAAGTTGAGTCTGAAATTGCATAGGTAAATCATTGAATATTATAGAGAAGCATAAAGCCGTAGGAAACTCTTAGGAAAGAGCGATCCTGCGGCTTTTTTATGCAATTCGGGTGTTTTCAAGCGAAACTCTTTCTTGTGGATACAAATCGAGCATTTATAAAAACCCTCTATTTTACTAATCTAAGTGGAGATTATAAGCTGATAAGATCTTCTTATAATTGATAATTATTCTCAATTATTACCTTGACAATTGCAGGAAATATGAGTGACAAGAAGAAATAATTCGAAACATATATTGCTATTATATTTAAGAAGTATGGAAGAATACTGACTTTTCACCCTCAGTATTCTTCCATTTTGTGTTTCTATGAAGAATTTTATCTATCATTATTTCATTAAAATCACCCTCAGGGTGATTACAAAAACAGGAAATTGTAATATATTATGAATATTATAATGATATTAGGGTCGGAGGATGCTATGAAAAAAATAATAAAACAATTTCCCTGTCTAATCTTTGTAGTAACATTTTTTATTGCAACATTATTTCCTTCTACAATTTCAGCAGATAAAACGGATCAACTTGTTATGAATACTCGTTACCTTGCGATGATAAATAAACCTGCCGTTGTGCTACTTGAAACCGTGTATACGGCGGATCTTGTTTTGTACGAGTTTTCTTTCACCAGTGAATTTGAAGAGGATATAACGAATGCCATCTATGCCATGATTCAGGATGGTACGATTGCAAGTGATGAAACCTCCATGTATTCTGCTATGGTACAGTTGATGATTGAAAATATGGCATACTATGCATTTAATACAGGAAATATCTATACGGAAACTTCAAGTATATCCGGCTACGGAACTGGTTTTTTTGTAACACCGGATGGATACCTTGTAACCAATGCCCATGTGGTGAGTACCAACGAGGAAGAATTAGCTTATAATTTTGTAATGACCGCCCTAAAGGACTATGCAATTGAAGGAGCCAACAGTTTTGACGCAGAGATGCGCACCCTTGGCTATATTATGACCGACGAAGAATATCAGGGTATTCTATATGCCTTTTATGATCTCTTATCCTGGAACATAGAGATAAATAATCTCAATACTAGTTTTTATTGTTATATGGGAAATGTTACTCCAGGAAGCGATGTTAGTGCAAAGGGCTATGGGCTAGACCTACGTAAAATGGGAGAGCCGATTCCTGGAAAAGATGTGGCAATTTTAAAATTAGATAAGACGAATGTTCCTACGGTTACTTTAGGAGATGATAGTAAGCTTAGAACCGGAGATAATGTCTATGCTATGGGATACCCGGCAGTAGCTACTCTGGATGGGGTTTTTAATGTCAGTCAGGCTATCCAGGAACCGACTTTAACCAGTGGTATTATAAGTGCCCGCAAGGAAATGTCCGGCGGATGGAATATCCTTCAAACCGATGCAGACATCCATGGTGGGAATTCCGGAGGGCCATTATTTAATGAGGATGGAGAAGTAATTGGTATCAATACCTTCGGTATGCTGAACTGGGAAACTGGTACAGATGCATCGGGAATGAATTTTGCGGTTCCCATTAGTATAGTGCGTCAGTTTTTAAATGAAATTAATGTTACCCCTACGGAGAGCCAGTTTACAACACAGTTTAAGAAAGCAATAGCACTCTTTCAAAAGGAAAATTATCATGAAGCTCTAGAAATTTTAAGAGGTATTAATGAGACGAATCCGGGGCATCCGGTGGTAACGGAATTGTTGGCTGAAACCCGTACCCTAGCCGATCAACAACCGAAGATAACGGAGATTGAAGAAAAGGAAGGGAAGAGTGAAACCTCTGAAAATACGGAGCAGGTGGATGCGAATGGGAAGAATACGATAACGAAAGCAGATCAAGATAAGGATACCAAATCACTCTTTGGAAAGGGAGTAAGAATTGGTTTGCCGAATCTCTGGATTCTAATCATTGTAGCTGTTGTAGTTATTTTACTCGGTGCAATTATCTTGGTAATTATTCTTAAAAAAGGGAAGTCGAAGAAAGCAAGTAACTCCTATGTGGCTCCTACGCCAATTCAGGGAGCCCTAACAGACAATATCATTGTTTGTAAAAATTGCGGCAAGGCATTACCAGAGGGTGCAAAATTCTGCAGTACTTGTGGTTACTCCTTTACGCAACCGCAGATACCGGAAATCTGTCAAAACTGTAAGCAACCGCTTGCACCCGACGATCAATTTTGTAGTAGCTGTGGTACAAGAGTAAAAGAATAATTTTATAGGTATGTTATCCTTTCTTACTTTGATTGGGCGATCCGTTTTTTTTCTGCGGACCGCCCTTATACATTTTGGGGTTTATAAATTTTTAATTTTCAAATAATATAATTATATGCTAGAATATGTTTGGTCTAGGGAAATGAATTTGGAACCTATAGAAAACTAGTATCGTCTATCCTATGAATATCTTTTATCTTACATGGAAAACCAAACACTATCGTAAGATATATGTCTCTCAAAAAACTACTAGGAGTGAGAACAAGATGAAAAACAAAATGAAGAATTTGATTTTACTATGGAGCTTATTAATCGCAAGTTTCTTATTAACTGGATGTTCTAAGAAAACCATATCGATCGGTGAGATGAATATTGACTTTACAAATATTCAGATTACCGATGGTACCACTGGCAATCATGTGGCATTGGACCAGGAGCAATCACAAGAGTTCTATATGGGGATCAAGGATACCAAGTTTGTTCAGGGTGAAGCAGCAAAGGAGCTGATAGGATGGAGTTATTCCATCGTATTTTTAAAGGATGAAGAGGTTAGTCAAGAATTACATGTGAATGCGGACGATACAATGATCTATGATGGATACATTTACAAGGCGAAGAATCCTGTTTTCAATCTATCCTACTTAGACTCAATCTTTCATTTCACCTTTGAGGCAACCGTAATCGGCACAGATCATGGTTTATTAATAACTCCGGATCAGGATAGTGCAGAGGCAAAATCCTCCGATAAGATCTCGGTCGCAATCGCTGAAACTGCTGTTATCAATGATATGGAGGGGAATGAAATCAGCCAAGAGCAGCTGAAAGTAGGTGATCGAATTAAAATCACCTATAACGGTACCATTGCAGAATCCTATCCCGCACAGATTACTGCTTTCAGTATTGAGCTAATCCAAGAAAACCATCTAATTTCAGGATATATCTCCTTAATAGACACCATATACTCTATGGATAGCGGTTTGAATAATGATATCTCCTTGATTGTGATCGATACCACAAAATGGGTTGATATAACGGAGGATGACAAGAAGATCGTTTTAACTACAATTAGTGAAATGTATGGTAAGGAAGTATTCGATGAGACCTATGATGGACTGGTTGAAGCTGGTTTGATTGACGAGGAAGAACTTACATTTATAGAAGGTATCTTAATTGAAATTACAGAAATGAACTATGATAAGGAAAAGCAAACCATTACCTGTGCCCTTAAAAAATGGCGGAGTGGAATTGGTGCTATAGGAGCAGATGCTGTCGCTGAATTTGATGGTTCCGAATGGACTGTTGAAACAGACAATATGTGGATTAGCTAAAATCGAAATCGACAACTTATAGAATAGATTAGATCGAAATAAACAACTTGTAGATTAGCTAGAAAAGAAATAAGCAACTTATGGATTAGCTAAGAAGCAGGTAATAGATTAGCTTAAATTCATAATTACAAATTGAATAACTTAAAATATGAAGGGCTTTGACAAATTAGTGAAAAATCACCTCTTGTCAAAGCCCATTTATTTGAAGCCATTGATTACTTAAATGAATTATATCTAAATCGGTTACACAAGTAGTACCTTCTTCATATAACGTTCCAGCCTGATCTCGAAATCTTTTTGAGAAAATCCAAGCCGATCAAAGGCCTCCTCCTCCAGTTCCACGTGCTCTTTACCTAATAAGAATTTCCAGGAATAATACTGTGCTATATGAACACTGGCTACTAATTCTGTATTAATGATATTGGGATCCAGAGGACGGTGATGATAGAGTGCGGCTTCGATTAGTGAGAACGGTAAGTCCCATTTATTTAGAAGATATCCTCCAACCTCCTGATGGGTTATCCCAAGCTTGGCATTTTCAAGTGCTAGTATATCCTGTGACATAAGGCTGTTAGAGCTGAATTGGTTTTGGTAGATTTGTGGATTTGCCCTATATAGAGCCATTAATCCTGTATTATGCAATAATCCGGCAAAGAGAGAGGCTTCCGGTGGTTGCTTGTGAAGGAGGGCTTCATAAAGGAATAGCATTATTTTATTGGTACTGTAAGCCTGCTTCCATAGCAATCCTAAATCACCCTCATCCTGTTCCGGATCATCGGCATTCATAGTCATGGCAGCCCAATGAAGGAAGCACTTTAGATTATGCATACCAATATAGAGAGCAGCCTGTTTTACAGAACCAGGCATGGCGCCGTAGATTGCTGAATTTGCAATCTTCATGAGCAAATGAGATATTTTTGGATCCTGTTCGATTTCGGATACTAGGAGTTCTTCATCTTCTTCGTTAATAAGTCTAAGAAACTTCTGGCAATTTTCAGGGGTCTTATATTGGAGGCTACTGATATTCTTAATGCGTTCCAAGCCTTCTGAATTCAGTGAGGCATGGGTTGCAATGATTTTCTTAATACTCTGCAAGAGGTTCTGGTTGTTCCAGGGTTTGAGGATATTAAAATCTGCGATATTATGAAGGGAAGCGCGAAACATGGATGCTTCCTCTGCGTATCCGCTAAGGCTGATACGAATTGTATCCGGATATTGTTCCTTTACTCTACTCAGAAGTTCATAGCCATCCATAAGCGGCATTTTCATATCACTGATAATTAAGTCAACATCATTCTCTGCCATCAGCTTTAAAGCATCTAAGCCATTCTCAGCAATTAGAATCTCATAGTCAGTTTCCAGAAATAATCGAGTCATAACCTTTAAAATCTGTGTTTCATCATCAACAATTAAAATCTTACTCATGCTTTCACCCTTTCTTTGCGGTATATAATTTGGTAATAAGACTAGGTGGATACGACTGGTAATACTACTGTAAATACACTTCCATGTCCATATTCACTTTTTACATCAATTGAGCCCTTGTGTTTGTTGACTATGATGTCGTAGGAAATGCTAAGGCCTAATCCAGTACCTTTGCCGATTTCTTTCGTAGTAAAAAAAGGTTCAAAGATTTTCTTAATATTCTCTTTCGTAATTCCTGGTCCGTCATCCGTAAAACGAATAATAATATCCTGTCCAGTTTTTCTTCCTATAATCTGAATTCTACCCATATCCTTTCGATTTTGTGATTTGATTGCTTGCGCTGCATTTACCATAAGATTGACAAAGACCTGAGCAATCTGAACACCATTACAATATAGTATGATATCATCAGGTATATCGATCTCAACGTTAGCAACATATTTTATCTCATTTTGGCTAATAAGGTATACCTGATGGATTAAATCCAATAAATCATAGGAGCTTTTTTCATCATCCTTAACCGATCTGGTGAAAACCCGAAGGGATTTCACGATTTTGGTAACTCTTTGTATCCCATCCTCTGAGTCGGATAAAATATTCTGAAGCTCGTCCAAGATCCCATGAATCTTAAATTCACGAAACCTTACCATGATCTCAGATGCAATCGGAAAGAAGGGGTCATTTATTTGGGTATCTAGGTGTTTGCTCAATGTGTCTTCAAGATAACGGAGAAAGTTGGATAATCGAAGGAAGTAATTGCGAAGGAATTCATAATTACTGCTAACATAGCTCATAGGATTATTAATTTCATGGGCTAGACCTGCAGCTAGTTGACCAACTGCAGCCATCTTCTCAGACTGTAATAATTGGAATTCTGCTTCGGTTAGTTTCGCATTGATTTCTTTTAACTCTTCATTTTGCTTCTGGGTCACTGCGACGAGTCTCTGTAACTTATTGGAATTGATTTTAGATTCTATAGCAACCTTAAGTCTGGCCTTAAACTCCATTCCATTGATCGGTTTGGTAATATAATCAAATGCACCTAGTTCAAAGCATTGCTTGTAACTTTGTTCATCGTCTAAGCTTGTTAACATGATGATCGGCATATTATCATATTGGTCCTCTTCTCGAAACATTTTTAGCAAATCTAGACCTGATATTCTTGGCATTATAATATCCAAGATTAAGATATCGATATTATGCTCATCAACAATGGATTTCACTTTATCCGGATTTTTGCAAATAAAAATATCGGTGATGCCTGGGATTTCTTCTAAATAGTGTTGTACAATGTTGAGATTCATTTGATTATCATCTACTACAAGTATCTTCATGACTTGCACCAAGCCTTTCCAGAAGCAAATGTTGATGATTCCGTAGAGATATATCGGTTTTATCAGAATGTAAAAAGATAGGATACATGGTGTAATAGAATATATCTTACTTTAATTATATTAGATTATACCATTTTTGTTATTTTATATCAACTAATGTTATCTAAAATTATCCTAATAATGTAAAATACTCTATACAATTGTAAAGCCTTGCCATTGTTTCAATTTCATATACAAGATATACATTTTTAAGCTAAAGTTTGATTGAAAACAATATAATCTTGACTAATATATCGCAATATCGTAATATATGAATATAATGGTAATATAATAGTTGATATATGGAAGGGATGCATTATCACATGAATAAAGATGATACAGAATTAATTGAAATTGCAGAGAGACTAAAGGTTTTAGCACATCCGGTACGCCTGTGCATTGTGAAGGGCTTATTAGAAAGTGGAGGATGCAATGTAAGCAATATACAATCCTGCCTTGGTGCACCTCAGTCAACGATTTCACAGCATCTACAAAAATTGCGATCCGCCGGAATTATTGAAGGGGATCGACAGGGGACGCAGATCCGTTATAAGGTATGTGACACTAAGGTAATCGATATAATACAAGTATTATTTAAGGATTAAAGGAAAGTAGTTAAATGTAGTTTGTAATTCTAGCTAGATATTACTGTGTAAAACAAATTTAGATAGGAAAGTAAAAGTAAGCGAATTGGAGTGAGATAAGTATGAGTAAAAAAGTATTAATTGTAGGAGGGGTTGCAGGAGGGGCGTCTGCAGCAACCAGATTGCGAAGGCTAGATGAAAAGGCACAGATCATCCTGTTTGAAAGGGATGAATACATTTCCTTTGCCAATTGTGGCCTTCCATATTATATTGGCGAGACCATAAAGGAGCGGGATCATCTGCTGGTTCAGACACCAGAGGCAATGAGGGCCAGATTTAATATCGATGTTCGGGTTAATAGCGAAGTTATCGAGATTCATACCGAGAATAAGACAGTTACAGTAAACAGTAAGGAGAAGGGGAGATATGAGGAAAGATATGATTATCTCATTCTTTCTCCTGGAGCGAAGGCGATTCGGCCGAAGATACCGGGGATTCACAGTAATAGGATTCACACCTTAAGAAATATTCCGGATACCGATCGAATTAAATGTATGGTTGATCGAAGAGGAGTAAATCATGCAGTCGTGATCGGCGGAGGTTTTATCGGGGTCGAGATGGCGGAAAACCTTAAGGAACGTGGCTTGGACGTTACTCTTGTTGAGGCCGCACCCCACATCCTTGCTCCCTTTGATTCTGATATGGTGGTCATAGCGGAGGAGGAGCTAACCGACAATGGAGTTGACCTCATATTGGGAGACGGTGTAAAAGCTTTTGAAGAAGTCGGCAACCAGGTGTATGTTACCTTAAATAGTGGTAGGAAGTTAAGTACGGATCTTGTGGTCCTCGCCATCGGGGTAACACCGGATACTGGATTTTTAAAGGGTAGCGGGATTGCCTTGGGAGAAAGGGGACACATCTTAGTAAATGAACGGATGGAAACCAATATTCCTGGAATCTATGCCGTTGGGGATGCGATATTAGTTCTTGACTATGTAACAAAAGAGCAAACAGCGATCCCATTGGCTGGTCCTGCCAATAAACAGGGGAGGATAGCAGCGGATAATGTAGCTGGGTTGCACTCAGAATTTAATGGTTCCCAAGGGAGCTCTATATTGAAGATCTTGGGGCTAACTGCAGCCAGTACCGGAGCCAATGAAAGGACGCTAAAAGCGAGAGGAATTTCCTATCAAAAGGTGATCATTCATCCTGTTTCCCATGCTTCCTACTATCCAGGGGCGATGCCCATGACACTGAAACTCTTATTTGATGAAGAGGGGAAGGTACTAGGGGCACAGGGAATTGGCTATGAAGGTGTCGATAAGAGAATTGATGTAATCGCTACTGTAATACGAATGAATGGCACCGTTTATGACTTGGCGGAACTGGAACTTGCCTATGCTCCACCATTTTCCTCTGCAAAGGATCCGGTGAACATGGCTGGTTTTGTGGCACAGAATGTGCTTGAGGGCAGAACTCATGTAACCACCTGGGATGAGGTAGAGCAAATGGAGCCGGAAAGCTATACGCTCCTTGATGTACGGTGTGAAATAGAATACATGAACGGACATATCCAGGGAGCGATCAATATTCCTCTGGATGATTTAAGAGAGCGCCTTGGAGAGCTGGATAAGAATAAAATCATAGTGGTATATTGCCAAGTTGGTCTGAGGGGATATCTTGCGGATCGGATCCTATCCCAATATGGTTTTCAGGCTTTGAATGTAACCGGTGGTTATTTGTCAGCCCAATATCAGAAGCGACTACCACAGACTGAGTTACATGCAGCAGATGTAGGTGGCCGAAATTCTAGAATCGTGATTGACCCAGATACTCAGGTAATGAAGGAAGTGGATGGAAATGTTATGTCAGATCCACAGGAGAACAAGACCATGGTGGACTTCAGTGATGAATAATCTATTTGTCTAATCGAATTTAATGCACACCATAAGAACCAATCAAAGGAAGGAACAAAACTTCTTTTGCTTGGTTCTTTTTATTCTACTAGGTTTCATGTTATAATAGGAAAAAAATGTAAATATTATGGTTTGATATTAAATGGAGGAGAAGGATGCTAAAGGTATTTCTGGTGGAGGATGAGATTGTCGTACGGGAAGGCATTAAGAATAATGTCAGTTGGGCAGAGAATGATTTTGTCTTCTGTGGCGAGGCCAGTGACGGGGAACTGGCCTATCCTATGATTCAAAAGATCAGGCCCGATATTGTGATTACCGATATACGAATGCCTTTTATGGATGGCCTACAACTGAGCCGGCTTCTGAAGAAGGAGATGCCCTGGATTAAGATTATTATATTAAGCGGTTATGAGGAATTTGAATATGCCCAGGAGGCTATTGAAATTGGGATTACCCAGTATCTGCTAAAGCCAATTAGTGGCCTTGAGCTTATGAAATGCATGAGAAATGTTCGGTCCATCATTTTAAAAGAGCAAGAGGAAAAACTTAATTTAGCAAGATACAAAAAGGAAATGAAAGAATATGAGGAAGATGAAAAAAGGCGTCTGTTTCACGACATTATAAACCATAAGGAATCCTTGGTAAATATTTTAGAAAGAGGTAAGGAATTAAATCTCGAATTAAGTGCAATGACCTACAATATTGTCTTATTCAAGGTGAGTGAAAATAGGAAGGTGGATGGAGCCCCCAATCATCTATCCGAAGTAATGCAGAAATTGGATACCATATTTGAAGAGCAGGAGCAAGTGATCCGTTTTAATTTATTATTCGATGAGATGGCACTTCTTATCAAAGGAAATAGCGTAGAGGAAGTAAAAAAGATAAGAGATCATTATATCCATAAAATAAAAGAACTTCTGGAATCCTATGAAGATATCCGATATTTTGGCGGGATCGGCAATCCGGTCAATCGTCTTGGAGAGTTAAAGCGATCCTTTCAGGAGGCAAGTAGGGCATTCGCCTATCGATATATCTGGGATATCAATAAAATTATAGAATACCATCAAATTGCGCTGGAGCAGATTTCTTCAATCCCCTCCAGCGGTCTAAATGCTATTAATGTGGTCCAATTAGATCGAAGAAAAGTGGAAACCTTTTTAAAAAGCGGAAGCAAGGAAGATATCCATTATTTTGTTGAGGAATATTTAAATTGCATCGGTAAGGATAATCAAAATTCCATCCTATTTCTTCAGTATATCGCTATGGATATGTACTATATTACTGCTGGTTTCTCGGAAGAACTTGGATTTGGAGCAGAAGCGATAGCTACTCCTTTTCAAAGTGATTCACAGCTTGGAATGCAGGTTGCAACCTTTGCACTTACAAAAAAATATATCGTGAAAATCTTTTATCAAGTAATGGGTCTTCGGGATGAAATCGCTACAAAGCAGTATTCTGATATCATCCATAAAGCTAAAAAGTACATTAATGAGAATTTTACCAAGGAAGATATCTCCCTCAATCAAGTCGCATCTGAAGTGTATTTAAGTCCTAGCCATTTTAGCGCTGTATTCAGCCAAAAAACGGGACATACCTTTATCAAATACCTAACCGATCTTCGTATGAATAAGGCAAAGGAGTTACTTAAAATTACCGATATGAAAACCTCAGAGATCGCTTATACGGTAGGCTATAAGGATCCCCACTACTTTTCCTATCTATTTAAGAAGACACAGCATTGCACACCGAGCCAATATCGAAGCAGCAATCAGTGGAGGGAGGTTAGGGAGGGATGAAAATAGTTCGACCTAAGCTTTCTAATCTGAAATTAAATGTAAAGATTCGTCTCTATTTCTTCATAATTGTTCTGGTATTCATTCTTGTTTTCACAATGATATTTACCACCATGCTCAAGTATAACCGAGAATATAACCAGATTGTACATAGTGCAACAATAGCCAGTGGGTTTTCCATCGATTTTAAGAGCGAATTTGATTACAAAATGTACCGGATTATTATTGGAAGTAAACCCTTCTATGAAGAAAATCCCTATGAAGATATTGAGGCGGCTTTAGATATCGCCACTAAACTTCAGAATGCGGCTAGAACGGAAGGAAACAAAGATCGGGGGGAAGCAATCTATAAATTTCTTGGGAATTTAACCAAGCATGTTCGTAAAATTGAGGAGAATCTAAAGGAGACTGGCCATTATGATGAGAATATGACAACCCTGGAAAATGATATCCGGGTGTTAACCTCCCTCATTCAGGATACTTTGCTGGAATATATCTATTACGAAACTCTGGAAATGGAGAAGGTAAGAGCTGAGATGGAAGTCCAGATGGTAAAAACAATGGAATTTAGTATCCTCATGTTGGTTGTAGTGGTAGTTGGTGCCTTATTTTTCTCTGTAATGATTTCAAACAGTATCTCAAAACCAATTAAATCCCTTAGTAGAATAACGAATCAAGTGGCTAAAGGAGACTTATCGGTGCGATCAAATATTACAAAAGGCGTCGAGGTAAAAATGCTCAGTGATTCTTTGAATATTATGATTGAGAAATTGAGTAACCTTATTGAGACCGTTAAGATCGAGCAAACGAATTTAAGGGAAGCAGAACTTAAATTGCTGCAGGAGCAGATTAATCCCCATTTTTTATATAATACCTTAGATACAATCACTTGGCTGGCTGAGGCAGGTAAGTCCAAAGAAGTCGTTGATGTAGTAGGATCCCTTTCTCACTATTTTAGAACATCACTGAGTAAGGGAAAGGATATGGTATCCCTTCGGGAAGAGGAACTACATGTCAGAAGCTATCTACAGATACAGAGGCTTCGATACGAAGATATTCTGACTTATGAAATTGCTATCGACGAGGAGTTAGGATCCTTTCGAATTCCCAAGATCACATTGCAACCCCTGGTTGAAAACGCTTTGTACCATGGGATAAAAAATAAGAGGGGCATGGGGAAGATTAGTATTCATGGAAGAATAGAAGAGGACAAGATTATTCTTACGGTCCGTGATAATGGGGTTGGAATGACGGAGGAAAGATTGCAGCAGGTGATGGAGGGAATTAACAATCGTAGGGAAGAGCATAAGAAAGATTTTTATGGACTCTATAATGTCAATGCCCGACTGAATCTGCACTTTGGGCCACAGTATGGGTTAAGCATCAAAAGTACTTATATGGAGGGATCCGAAGTTACCGTCACTATCCCTTGTAGTAGATAAATGTATTAGCTATTATCTGCAGGCTTAGTCTAGATTACCATCTCCTTATACTAGATCCCATACAGAATCATAAAATAATGAACCTAAATCATAAAAAAACAAACTTTTCTTAGAATGATAAAAGACTTGAATTCAATGATAATAAAATAACGAAAAGCAATCAAAAGATATTCTCTTGTACGAAAATTAATCTTTTGTGAAAATGTAATTGTAACAATTGATAGATATCAGGTAGATCATAATCTATGTCTTGTAGCAATTGATTGATATCTGGTAGATCAAAATCTTTTACAAGGGAAAAAACGAGAAATCGTAGAAAGGGGTCACTCATAAATTATCGAGGGAGGTTTTATGATGAAAGCATTGAAGAGAGCATTAGCATTGTTACTAGCTTCGATCCTCTGTATTTCATTTTGGGGATGCAGTAAACCTGCAGAGGAAACAACCAAGGAGACTAAGAAGGAAACAACAAAAGAAACTCAAAAAGAGCCGGCAAAGGATGAGAGTCAAGCTAAGACAGAAGAGAATGCAAAGGATGACTTGATCGTTGTTGGATATGCCCAGGTTGGAGCGGAGTCGGATTGGAGAACAGCTAATACCGTATCCTTCCAAACAACCTTTGTCGAAGAGAATGGTTATAAATTAATCTTTGATGATGCACAGCAAAAGCAGGAAAATCAGATTAAAGCGATCCGGAACTTTATTCAACAGGAAGTTGATTATATCGTATTAGCTCCAGTGGTTGAGACTGGATGGGAAACGGTTCTAGGAGAAGCTAAGGAAGCTGGTATTCCGGTAATACTTTCTGACCGTATGATCGATGTTACCGATGATAGTCTCTATGTTGCCTGGGTTGGTGGTAACTTTATAAAAGAGGGTAACGATTGTGTAGATTGGCTTGCTGGTTATTTAAAAGAGCAGGGCAGAGAGAATGAGCAGATCAACATTGTAACTCTACAGGGAACGATTGGATCTTCCGCACAGGTAGGACGTACGAAAGGTGTGGAAGAGAAGTTATCAGAGCATCCGAATTGGACGATGCTAGATCGTCAGACTGGTGAATTTACCCAGTCGAAAGGTCAAGAGGTTATGGAATCCTTCCTGAAATCCTACGACGATATCGACGTAGTAATCGCAGAGAACGATAATATGGCTTTTGGAGCAATCGATGCGATTAAAGCAGCCGGTTTAGATCCGGGTGAAGATATCATTATCATAGGTTTTGATGCAGTACATGCAGCTTTTGAAGCAATGATTGCAGGAGATATGAACTGCTCGGTAGAATGTAATCCTTTGCATGGTCCGAGAGTAGCTGAAATCATCCAGAAACTGGAAAGAGGCGAGACCGTAGATAAAATTCAGTATGTGGATGAAGGTGTATTCCCGGCAGAAACAGCAGCTGAGCTTATTGCTACTCGTACGTATTAAAATTATTTTGATATCCTTTCGTGCTAAGAGTCATTAGACCAAATATAGGCTTAAACTTGTAAGTTAATATGGATAACACAAGAGGGTGGGGATGGTGCACAACACAGCCCCATCCTTTTTACAAAAGGGAGTTAATGAATAGGAAAGGATGGATTCTAATTGAATAAAGAGAAGGAAGTACTTCTTACCATGCGTAATATCGACAAAAGATTTCCTGGAGTTACTGCTCTATCAAAGGTTGATTTTACCTTACGAGCAGGAGAAATCCATGCTCTGATGGGGGAAAATGGAGCAGGAAAATCCACTCTGATTAAGGTGCTTACCGGGGTTGAGGAAGCGGATGGGGGAGAAATCCATATGCAGGGCATAGAGCATCCGATCCAGAACCGATCTCCGCAGGAAGCCCAGGCAAATGGAATTAGCACGGTGTATCAGGAAATCAATCTTTGCCCCAACCTTTCTGTTGCTGAGAATATCTTTATCGGAAGAGAGCCAAAGAAATTTGGAAGAGTTGATTGGAAAACGATCAACCGTAAAGCAAAAGAAATTCTAGATCGATTTCAAATTCATATCGATGTCACAAAGCCTTTGGAAAATTATTCTGTGGCTATTCAGCAAATGGTTGCGATTGCTCGGGCGGTGGATATTTCCTCTAGAGTTCTTATTCTAGATGAGCCTACCTCCAGCCTGGATGAACAGGAAGTAGAAAAATTATTTAATGTAATGCGCAATTTGAAGGAGCAAGGAATTGGGATTATTTTTGTAACCCATTTTTTAGAGCAGGTCTATAAGGTCAGTGACCGAATAACGGTTTTAAGAAATGGGACACTTGTGGGAGAGTTTGAAACCAATAAATTACCACGGGTGCAGCTAGTTGCTAAGATGATAGGGAAAGAATTTGATGATCTATCGATGATAAAAAACAAGGTTGACTTATCGAAGAATCAAGAGAAAGCGGGAGTTATTCTGGAAGCGGAACAGCTAGGTAGAACAGGAGCCATTAAACCATTCGATTTAAAGATACGGAAAGGAGAAGTGGTTGGATTATCCGGACTACTTGGTTCCGGACGTTCCGAAATGTCTCGGGTAATCTATGGAGCTGAAAGAGCGGATACTGGTGTACTTAAGTGGAAGGGTAAGAAGCTGGTTGTAAATGTACCTATGGATGCGATGAAAGCAGGAATAACCTATCTTCCAGAAAATCGGATGACCGAAGGAATTATAGCGGACCTATCTGTTCGGGAGAATATCATCATCGCCCTTCAGGCTAAACATGGGATCCTCCATCTTATGAGCCGAAAGGAGCAGGAGGAGTTCACTGACCGATACATCGACCTACTTCAAATCAAGACACCGGATCGGGATGTGCCCATAAGTCAGCTCAGTGGTGGAAACCAGCAGAAGGTTATACTAGCCCGTTGGCTTTTGACCAATCCTGAATTTATGATTCTTGATGAGCCGACCAGAGGTATCGATGTTGGTACCAAGGCTGAGATTCAGAAGCTGGTACTATCCTTAGCAGAGAAGGGAAAATCCATTATCTTTATTTCCTCAGAAATTGAAGAAATGCTCCGTGTCTGTTCTAGAATGATCATCCTACGAGATGGCAGTAAGGTAGGGGAACTAGATGAGGATAGGTTGACGCAGGAGGAAATTATGAAAGCAATCGCAGGAGGTGGATATCATGCCTAAGTTAAAGACCTTATGGAGGAAGCTCACTGGGTATTCCTTATTCTTCCCTTTAACCTGCTTGGCAATCGTTTTGATTATAAACTTAATAAAAACCCCCACTTTCTTTCATATATCAATCAATAATGGGGTGCTATATGGTTTTATCATAGATATTCTAAACCGATCCAGTGAACTAATTATCCTAGCGGTAGGGATGACCCTAGTTGTAGCTGGGTCCGGTGGAACGGATATCTCCGTGGGTGCAGTTAGTGCGGTGGCAGGAGCGGTTACCATATTTTCTTTGGTTGGCAGTATGAGCAGTGACATCTATCGGATACCCTATGGGCTTGCGATATTGTTAGGACTTTTGGGAGGAATGGCCTGCGGAGCCTTTAACGGTTTTCTGGTAGCAAAACTGAGGATACAGCCAATGGTAGCAACTTTGATTCTCTTTACAGCTGGAAGAGGGATCGCTCAGGTTATTACCCAAGGATTTATCCTATATGTCAGAAAGGAGCAATTTAAATATCTGGGAAATTTTATTCCAGGTATTCCTGTTCCAACCCCAATCTTTGTAGCTATTCTAGTGGTTGCAGTTACCCTGCTGGTACTAAAGAAAACAGCCTTAGGGCTCTATATCCAAACGGTTGGCATTAATGCAAAATCAGCTAGGTTGGTTGGTTTGAACGCCACCTTGATTATCTTTTTAGTCTATACCTTTAGTGGTCTTTGTGCAGGAATTGCAGGAATGATCATCACCTCAAGGGTATATTCCATCGATGCGAATAATGCCGGCCTTAATATGGAGCTGGATGCGATACTAGCCGTAGCAATCGGTGGCAATAGCTTAGGCGGAGGAAAATTCTCACTGGCCGGAAGTATTATTGGCGCCATTACCATACAGGCACTTACTACATCCCTATATGCGATGAAGGTTACTGCAGATCAGTTACCGGTATACAAAGCGATAGTAGTTATCTTCATTGTTATGCTACAATCAGCGGAGTTGAAGAGAATGCTACATTCTATGCTTAATAAGCACTCTATTCGCAAAGCAGGAAGGAAGGTGGCATAATGATAAGAAAGTTAAGGGATCAACTGGGGGCAAACAACTTTCTGTTATTGATCACTATAGTCCTCTTTATTGCTATGTACATAGCAGGGATCATTGTATACCGGGAGAATAATTTTGGACGCTTCCAAGTATTTTTAAATCTCTTTATTAGTAATGCTGGATTAATCGTGGCCGCCGTAGGAATGACCATGGTACTAATTACAGGAGGAATTGACATATCCGTCGGCTCCATGGTTGCCATGACCTGCATGCTACTGGCCTGGATGATGGAGAATAAAAAGATTGGCGCAATCCCGGCAATCATTATCGTTCTTTTAATTGGAGTAATATTTGGCTTGGTACAGGGTTTACTAATCGCCTATCTTAAAATTCAGCCATTTATTGTTACATTGGCTGGAATGTTCTTTGCTAGGGGGATGACCGCAGTAATCAGCACGGATATTATATCCATTAAGAATGAAACCTTTTTAAAGGTGGCAAATGCAAAGATCTATCTTCCCTTTGGTGGTTATGTCAACAAAAAAGGAGTGATGATCTATCCATACATCTATCCCAGCGTAATTATTGGGATTATCGTTTTAATCATTATATTCTATATCCTAAAGTTCACAAAATTCGGTCGATCCATCTACGCAGTTGGTGGAAATGAGCAGTCCGCACTACTCATGGGTTTGAATGTGAAACGGACTAAATTAAAGGTATATGTTCTCAATGGATTTCTAGCTGCACTGGCAGGTTTCGTATTCTGCTTAAATACCAGCGGCGGCTTTGTGGAACAAGCGAAGGGATTTGAGATGGAAGCAATCGCGGCAGCAGTAATCGGGGGGACCTTACTAACCGGTGGGATAGGTAATGTCTTAGGAAGCCTTTTTGGAGTCTTAATTAAGGGAACGATCGAGACCTTTATAACTTTCCAGGGAACCCTATCCTCTTGGTGGACCAAGATTGTAATAGCAGCACTCCTATGCTTCTTCATCATCTTACAAAGTATCCTAGCATCGACAAAGCATAAGAGGCTAAAAAGTACATAAGGAAGAAAGATTATTCAATTCTGCAAGCTTATATCGAGCGAAAAAGGTTAAAGAATGTGTTTCATTAATGAGTATAAAAAAAGTAAGATAGGTAAAAAAATATCGATAAAAATAAATGTCCATCGCACAGACTTTTCATTGCGACGGACATTTTTTATGGTATAATGTTCACGTATAAGCAGATTAGCCCAAGGAGGTAAGAGTATTTTCAAGCTCGCTTGAAAAAATACTCTTGCGTGCTTGGGTAAGTGCAACGTGAGCGAGAAAGCTCAGCTTTCGAGCTCTAATCTGCGAGAGGTTTAGACAGTCTGGTTGCAGATTAGTTCGCACACTACCAACCAATTGGGGGGATTTTTATGTTAAATCATAAGCCATTACATCTTATAATTCCATTTGCTTTAGCTATATTTGGCGCTTTCATTCTACTGCCAAGCCATGTAACCGGTGAGGTAGCACCTATTACGGAGATGGAAGATAAGCTAAAAAACATTTCCGAGGAAGAAAAAGAAGTTCTGGGCAAGCTCTTTACGATAACGCAAAAGATTGAAGAAATGGAATTGGAAGAAGCAAGGATAACCGAAGAAATCAACCAATTAATGATAGATATACATAACATAGAACTTAGGATCGAAGAGAAACAGGCAGATTATGACCAGCAGTTAGATATCATGGAACAGTTCTTGGTTCTTTATCAACGGGGTGGTCCTGCTTCCTATCTTGAAATTCTACTAAATGCCAATGATCTAACCACCTTTCTGAAAAGTATCAACATGATTAAAGACATATCAAAAAATGTGAATGAACTTCTTGAAAGCATAGAAATTGCCAAACAAGTACTGGAAGAAGAGAAATTGAATCTAGAGGAGAGTCTGCTTGTCCTGGAGCAAAAGAAAGAGGAACTTCAGGAACCGATCCGCAGACAGAAAGAGTTAAAGAAGGAACAGGAAGATTATCTGGCCTCCCTACAGGAGAATAAGATCTATTATGAACAGCAGCTAAGAAATCTGGAACAGTTGTGGGCGGATAATCAGGTCATATTCTCAGAAATCGTCTATGAAATAAGTAAAATTGTTGGGGAAGGATATTTTGAGACATCGGATCTTAATCTAACTTTTTCCTTTACCGGTATAAGAGGTCATATCAAAGAGGAGACCTTTAATCAGATGCTTCAAGAACGATCCACTCTGCCAGAAACAGTATTCACCTTCCTGCCAGATAAGATATTAATTAAGGTACCAGAAAAGCATCTGGAGCTCAGTGGAAACTTTACCATGGTGGAAGATAGTACAGTGAATTTTATCGCCGAGGAAGGCACCTTTTATGATATGCCATTAGAGAAATCCTCACTGGAGGAACTGTTCCGGGAGGGACCTCTGGTAATCAATTTTAAGAAAATGGCGGAAGGAAATGTTATCATCGATTTTTCCGTAACCAAGGTGGAGAGTCAGGAAGGTGCACTAACCTTTGAAATCAAGCCGATCTTTTAAAGTAATACTCATTTAGCAAGCCATGATTGTATGTGCTGGAATGGAGGAAAATATGATTGAAGCAAAAGGAGTTTCTCTGCGGTATCCGGATGGGACCGTAGCATTAAAGGATATTAATTTACATATTAAACCTGGTGAAATGGTCTATATTACAGGGCCCAGTGGCTCGGGAAAGACGAGTTTGTTAAAACTATTACTTGGAATTGAATTTCCTACCTTTGGTTCTCTTAAGGTTATGGATAAATCCATGGTAAGAAGCAGAAAAGGCAGAATTAATAAGTTAAGAAGAAGGATTGGACCAGTATTCCAGGAGTTTAAGCTGATTGAGGGAAGAACCGCACTGGAAAATGTTATGATTGGAATGCGGTTTCTTGGAAAATCACCTAGGAAAATAAAAGAGGAGGCAATCAATGCCTTAAAAAGGGTGGGATTAGAAGAGAAAATTTATTCTAAAGTGGAGAACCTCTCCTGGGGGCAACAGCAGAGAGTAGCAATCGCCCGTGCAGTAGCAAGAAAGCCGGCATTAATTCTTGCCGATGAGCCTACCGGTAATCTGGATTATGATAATGCAATCAATATTCTGAAGCTATTGAATTCCTTTAAGGATAGCAATACAACGGTTATCATTACCACCCATGCAACTCATCTAATTGAGGGGCAGAAGGATGTAACCTATATCCATGTAAACAACGGTTCTATTACCGTAGAACGGGAGGAACTCGCGGTATGAAAACATTCTTTTATAATATAGGATACTTTATGAAAGAGGCCTGGAGAACCATACGAATGAACTTCTTATCGAACTTTTTCTCCATAATAGGAACCGGTTTAATATTATTTCTCTTAGGGTTGGTTACGGTCGGAACGATCATAGGTAATCAATTTATCACAAAGCTATCTCAAGAGGCAGAAATAAGTGCTTATTTTGTTGAAGATATGGGTGTGGATGCCGCTAAGGAATTGGTCAGCGAGATCCAAAACATCCAAGGGGTATGGAATGCGAAACTAATTGATGAGATGCAGGCTTGTGCCATGATGGAAGATATGCTAGGAGAAGAAGCAAAGATTCTGGAGCTATTTGAGGATAACCCCTTTAAAGCATTTATTGAGATTAGAATCGATCTGGATGCTATGGAAACGGTACTTTCCCAAGTGGCAAGTCTTGAGGGTATTGACTATGTCCGTGATAATCGTGCCGTTTTAAAGCAATTGCAGAGTATTATTAGAGGAGTTGAGGTGGTTGGTTATTTAATAACCCTTGCAGTGGGTATCACTACCTTAATCCTATTATCCCATATGATTCGTCAGGGAATTTATAATAATCGAGAGCAGATTAATACTCTTCGCTTACTAGGGGCTCCGGGCAGCTTCATCGGTTTTCCTTATGTCTTGGTAGGGGTTCTTCTTACCTTGCTAGGCGGTGGATTGGCAATCGCACTGCTAATACTTTTAATCGATGGAGGTTATCCTAAGATTAGTGGAACGATTCCATTTCTACCTCTGCCGTCACAGACCCTTTTAATTCAACAATCCGCTACTTTAATTGTAACGGTAAGTGTTATATTGGGAGTCCTAGGCAGCTTATTTGGACTTTCCTCCATAGGGAAGGATAATCGTTAAGAAGAAATATTGAAATATGTGAAGTTAAAAAATATAATTACTAAGCTAGAAAACTTGCTTTTATATATGATATTAAACTATTTAGTATAAACAAAAAATTATAAACAATTAAATAGATCGCATAATGGAGGTCAGACAATGTACAGTTTTATGAATGATTACAGTGAGGGAGCACATGCAAGGGTTTTAGAATTATTAAAGCAATCGAATTTGGAGCAGAATACCGGCTATGGATTAGATGTTCATAGTTTGAAGGCGAAGGAATATATCAAGAACAAAATTGGTAGAGAGGATGTGGATATTCATTTTATTCCCGGCGGAACCCAGACGAATCTTCTAGTTATTTCTTCATTCCTGCGTCCTCACCAATGTGTTATCTCTGTAGATAGTGGCCATATTAATGTCCATGAGACTGGCGCTGTGGAAGCTACCGGTCATAAGGTGGTTACTGTTCCTGGGGAAGACGGAAAATTAACTCCAGAAGGAATTGCCAAAGTCTTGGAAGAGCATACCGATGAGCATATGGTTCAACCCAAAATGGTATATATCTCTAATACAACAGAGCTAGGTACCATTTATACCAAGGCGGAACTTACTGCAATAAGCAACTTCTGTAAGGAGAAGAAGCTTCTATTATTCCTTGATGGCGCAAGACTGGCATCGGCCCTTACCTGTAAAGCGAATGACCTCACCCTTAATGATATTGCTAGTCTTGTTGATGTATTTTACATCGGTGGAACAAAGAACGGAGCCTTGCTAGGGGAGGCACTTGTACTATGTAATGAAAGTATGAAAGAAGACTTCCGCTATCTAATAAAGCATCGAGGAGCCATGTTGGCAAAAGGATTCGTAATGGGAATCCAGTTTGAAGCTTTGTTTGAAGATAATCTATATTTTGAGCTTGGAAAACATGCAAACCAAATGGCAGAGAAAATAGCAGAAGCTCTACATCAGGGAGGATATTCCTTCTATGCAACTCCTGGAACGAATCAACTCTTCCCTATCCTATCAAATAAAACCATTGATCAATTGGCAGAGAAATTTATCTTCTCCATACAGGCGAAAGTGGATTCGGATCATAGTGCAGTGCGATTTGTAACCTCATGGGCAACAAGGGAAGAGAGTGTTGAAGCCTTGATTAAGGAGTTGATACTGTTATCTTCGAAATAGGAACATTAGATTGGACTTGGTTTTGTAATACTTCATCAGAATAGGATTGTTAGCGGAGCATCCTCCTATACGGTATACAATAAAGGCATTGAAATTCAAATTGATACGAAAGAGGAATATCAAAGAAGAGGACTTGCTCTTGTCTGTGCCTCTAAGTTAATACTTGAATGTCTAGATAGAGGGTTATATCCCAGCTGGGACGCAGCCAACAAAGGATCTGTAGCTTTAGCAGAAAAACTAGGATACCATTTTGATAAGGAGTATGAAACCTATTTGATTAGCGATTTTCGTTAAGATATAGCCAAAGAGTGAAGGGGGGAGTACCTTTATGTTAACAAGGATTAATCAGAAGAATGGCGACCAACTATCGATCCTTGGTTTTGGTTGTATGCGGTTTCCAACCAAAGGAGGAGGAATTGATGAGGAACGGTCCATAAAAATGATACGATATGCCATCGAGAACGGAGTTAATTACTTTGACACCGCCTATTTTTATCATAATGGAAAAAGTGAATCTCTACTGGGGGATGCTCTTACCGGAGGGTACCGAGAACAGGTAAAGATAGCAACAAAACTACCTCCTTTTATGGTAAGTAAATTAGATGGAGCCAAGAAAATATTTGCAACCCAGATTGCAAAGTTAAAGACAGATTATATTGATTATTACCTCCTACATATGCTTACTGACAAAGCAACTTTTGATCGTATGGTGGATATTGGAGTAATTGATTGGCTCGAACAGTTAAAGAGGGAAGGTAAGATACACAATCTTGGCTTTTCCTTTCATGGCAGTAAAACCGATTTTGAAGAGATCGTTCAGGCTTATCCTTGGGACTTTTGCCAAATTCAATATAACTATCTGGATGAGAATAACCAGGCAACCAAATCAGGACTGCAACTGGCACATTCCTTAGGGATTCCAGTTATTGTGATGGAACCACTGCGCGGCGGTAAGTTGGTGAATAATTTGCCACCTGAAGTAATCAAAGCATTTCAATCCTATGATAAGAAGAGAACACCTGCGGAATGGGCACTACGATGGATCTGGAACCATCCGGAAGTAAATGTAATTCTATCTGGAATGAGTGATGAAGCACAGGTTACAGAGAATATCAAAATTGCTTCAGATGCAGATGCCAATATCCTAACGGAGGAAGAACTAGAAGTATTCGATCAGGTTAAGGCAATTATGCAGGAGAAGACCAAGATTCCATGTACCAGTTGCGGATATTGCATGCCATGTCCTTATGGTGTCAATATTCCCGGCAGTTTTGCAAGCTATAATGATAAATACCTGCTAGGATTAAAGCAAAACCGGTGGAAATACATGCAAACCTTAGGTGTACTATCAAAGCAACCCTCCTATGCCTCCATGTGTAAGGAATGTGGTAAATGTGAGCGGCACTGTCCTCAAAACATAGCAATTCGTGAAGAATTAAAAAATGTTAAGAAAGAAATGGAAGGTCCATTTTTTAAACCAATCGTTCGAATTGCTCGTAAGATAACAAGAGTAGAATAATAAAAGTTGAATTTTTACATACTTTAGAGGAAAAGATTATTGTATGTGCTGTGTGTAAAAATATTATACACATCATCACATAAAAATAATAAAAGAGTGCAGAAATGAGGTATAGAATGAAAAAGATTGTACCCTCCCTATGGTTTGGTGATAATAATTGTGAAGAAGCAATTAATTATTATGTCAGCGTATTTCCGAACTCGGAAATATTAAAAATTGAAAAGTATCCAGACGAAAGCTTAGATGAACATTTTAAAGGCATGGCAGGTAAGGTTATTACTGCTGAGTTTACATTAAATGGACAAAAGTTTCTTGCACTGGATGGTGGTCCAATCTATCATTTCAATGAGGCAATCTCCATGACCATCGAATGTGAAAATCAAGAAGAAATTGATTACTATTGGGAGAAATTATCCCATGTTAAAGAAGCGGAGCAATGTGGATGGGTTAAGGACAAGTTCGGACTCTCCTGGCAGATCGTTCCCTACAATATGGGAGAGTTATTAAAAACCGATGCCCAAATCCAATTGATGATGAAAATGAAGAAAATAATAATTAAAGATCTAGAAGAGGCAGGCAGTTAGAACGAAGAGACTTGAAAATTACCGGAATTAATGCATTAATCTTTATGATTATCGGCTCTGGTTATGCCAACAATCTCTAAATACGGTCCTATGAATAGAGTCTTTCCATATCCTCATGTTAGAAAAGGATGCGGAAAGACTCTTTTAACATTAATCCATTATTTTAGGATAATTCATTCGTTTTCACTAGCCATTACTTTAGCCATTCCTCACGTAAAATATCCATATATACTTCGTCGTAAAACTGTCCTTTTAAATAATAGGATTGCCTTCTCCTTCCAATCTCTTTAAATCCTACTTTCTTATAGCATTGGATGGCTCTTTCATTGAAGGAGAACACTTTTAACATAATATTATTTAGATTCAGATAATTAAAACCATAATCCAGTAAAAGATTTAGTGCTTCCTGGCCATAGCCTTGATTACGATTATCCTCATCTCCGATAAATAATCCCACAATGGCATTTTGCATTACCTGATTAATCTCGTTGAAGCCACAATTTCCAAGTAAAGTATCATCCTCTAAACGAACGATTGCAAACTGAAAACTGCTAGAACTTTTTTTGATCCATTCCTTTTCATCTTCCAAGGAAATTATTCTAGAAGAATTCCCTAATCCATCCGTAGTTGCTAAGTCGTTTAGCCACTTTACATAGGTTTCGGCATCGTCTACGCTCATGGGAGATAGATAGATCCGGTTACCAACGAGTTTCTTAAAGTATTTCATAAGCATTCCTCCCCTGAAAATATTACTTAATAAATTATAGTTTTGTATATGGAATTCTCTGAATTGTATACCATAAAACACTTTTTGTAAATATTGTTTACAATAAATATGCTAATCTATATATAAATGGGGTTATATGGCATATATTAATATAATGATATTATCATATAAAATTTACGTTATTCTAGGGAGGTAACATATTGAAAAGAAAGTTTGCTATTATTGTATTAGGATTATGTTTACTAATGTCTACAACCTTTGTAAGTGCATCTACTGCATCTACAGTGAAGGCAACCATATCTAAATTAAAGATATATTTTAATGAGAAAAAGCTGAATGGTAATGTTCTAAGTTATAAAAATGAATATTATGTTCCAGTTGATATTCTTAAAGAATATTTAGGATATGAAGTAAGCAAGAATACTAAAACAAACAAACTGACAATTTTAGAAAATGTAAATAAATCTGAACTTCAGAGCCAAATAAATAAATTAAAAAGTGAAGTTAAAGACCTTAACGAGAAACTGGAGTTGTATAGAGGAGATATCCCAGACGATTCTGCATATAAGCAAATTGAGGATGTTACGTATACCAATCAAAACAAACATATCTACAATATATATTGGAATAAGGTAACACCTTTTAAGATAAATGAAAAAATCTATGATAAAAACATGTATGGTATTTATCTTCCAGGAAGAACCGATTATGGATACTATGATGATGGTGAGAATTATCCGACTATTTATTTTCCTAATAAAAATTTAGATTATTCTAAATTTAAATTCTCAATCGGAATAGATGATCTAGCCAAGTCTTATAATTATGCCTATGGTACGAAAATAAAAATAACGGGATATTCATATATATTAGGAAACGATATTTTATTTGATCAATATATAAATAGAAGTTTAGATATTGAAACATTTGAAGTTGATATAAAAGGTTATGATAAAATAGGAATAACTTTTATTCCATATTATGAAGAAACATTTAGTGAACCGGGAGATTACTTTAGAATATATTATCCTGAATTATTCACGGTGATATAGAAAGTATAGTTTCACTCACCTAAATTCCTTAGCAGTTCATTTTTCGATATTAGTAAAATATTTACACTTAAAAAAGGGTATAAAATCCCTGTAC
>JAAYQP010000088.1 GCA_012519195.1 Clostridiales bacterium
CCGATCATACTATGGGGATCGCAGTACCCATAGCTGCAGTTGCCAGGGGAGCAGTGATAATAGAAAAGCATTTTACCCTGGATCGCAATCTGCCTGGGCCTGATCACAAGGCATCCCTTGAGCCAGAAGAGTTAAAGCAAATGGTTAGTTCAATCCGTCAGATTGAACTTGCATTGGGAAATGGTGTCAAGCAGCCAACCGCCTCCGAAATAAAAAATATAGCTGTGGCTAGAAAAAGCCTGGTAGCCACTAGAGATATAAAAAAGGGAGAGTTGTTTACAGAAAACAACATAGCTGCTAAACGCTCTAGCAATGGGATACCCCCTATTTATTATTGGGATGTGCTGGGGAAAGTTGCGCCACATGATTATAGCATTGATGAGATGGTGGAATTATGATGCAAAAGCCAATAATTATTCTTGGAGCAGGCGGACATGCCAAGGTACTTATAGATGCTCTGCAGTATCAATCAGCTAATATTTTAGGTGTTACTGATCCTGACCCAGAACTGCATGGTAAAGATGTTATGGGAATTCCTATAATAGGTGATGATAACTCTATTTTGCAATATGGAGTTAACGATATAATGTTAGTCAACGGAATGGGGAAGGTCAACTGCTCCAACAAAAGAATGCAAATATACCAAACCTTTAAGGAACGGGGATATATCTTTGCCAAGGTAATTCATCCCAGCGCTGTAATATCGACTGGGGTTTATCTAGCCGAAGGGGTACATATAATGGCCGGAGCTATAATACAGACATTAGCAACTATAGGGGTTAACACCATAATAAATACCAGGGCCAGCATAGATCATGAATGTATAATCGGTGACCATGTACATATTGCTCCGGGTGCTACCATTTCCGGTGGGGTAGAAATAGGGGATAATGTTTTGATTGGAGCAGGAGCCACTATAATCCAGGGAATTCATGTTGGAGCTAGTAGTGTAGTAGGAGCCGGAGCGGTGGTAACGAAGGATGTTAGGGAAGGGGTTACCGTAATGGGTATTCCGGCAAGGGTGGTGAGTGCATGAAGGATTGGCGTAAGACCTTAATACTTCCAGGAAAGAAAATTATTGATGCTATACGTATAATTGATAACGAAGCTCTGCAAATTGCCGTAATTGTAGATGAAAATCATCGTCTGCTTGGGGTGGTAACTGATGGTGATATCCGCAGGGCATTACTTACTGAAGTTAATCTACATAGTGAAATTCGAAGTATTATGACAAAGAATCCCCACACAGCTCGAATGGGAGAAAACCGGAAACAAATCCTGAATAAAATGAAGAACCATGCAATTCATCAACTACCGTTAGTTAATGAATTTGGACAAGTTGTTGGATTATACACACTGGATGAATTAACTAGAATTCAACCACGGGATAATATAGTGGTATTAATGGCTGGTGGACTCGGTAGCAGGCTAATGCCATTAACTAACGGTTGTCCTAAGCCCTTATTAAAAGTTGGCGGGAAACCCATTTTAGAAATAATTCTCGAAAATTTTATAGATTATGGGTTCCACAGGTTTTATTTTTGTATTAACTATAAAGCGGAAATGATAAAAGAGCATTTTGGTGACGGATCTTTATGGGGAGTAGATATTCAATACATACATGAAGAGAAAAGATTGGGTACCGCAGGAGCATTGAGCCTTTTACCGGATAAAACAAAAGAACCCTTAGTTGTAATGAATGGAGATTTGCTGACAAAGATAGATTTGCAACTATTACTTGATTTTCACGTACAGAGAAAAGCTACTGCCACTATGTGTATTCGCGAATATGAATATCCCCTACCGTATGGGGTGGTTAAATTGAAAGATGATATAATAGTGGGTCTTAAAGAAAAACCTGTTCAGAGGCATCTTATAAATGCCGGTGTATATGTACTAAATCCTGAAGTGCTTGACCTAATCCCAGAACATACCTTTTTTGATATGAATCAATTGTTTGACGAATTACTTGTTAAGGGACATAATCCGGTAGCTTATCAAATTCGGGAATACTGGATGGATATAGGAAGAATTAGTGATTTAGAAATAGCCAATGCAGAGTACCACAAATTGTTTGCTTGATATATTAAAATCTTTGCTTATTTAAATAGTAGGAGGCGTTAGTTTGAAATTC
>JAAYQP010000089.1 GCA_012519195.1 Clostridiales bacterium
CTCTAGGAGCAATTTTTCTCTAGATACTATTTTTATAGTAGTGCTTCTAGCACGCCTTCTATACTTCGTTCTTTCACTTGTAGAAAATTAACCGGTTCATTAATGAATGCCAATGCATGAGCATCCGAATTGGTGATAATATTACAATCATTCAAATAAGGATTGTTCTTTAAAAGCTCTGGTAAATGGTTTATATCTTTTACTTCAGCAGATCGAAATCTTGCATCTGGTGGAATAAATCCTAGATTAGACAGAAGGCTGTTAGAGCTCTTATCAATATGGGAAGGAATATAAACCCCATGAAATTTCTCCATAACCCCATCTAATTGGTCAAAGGATATCTCAGTAGCATTGATCAAGAGATAAGGCTCCTCTCCGATGCATTGATCCATAGCATTATAAACTTGTTGTTTGCCGAAAATCCGCTCGTTATTTGGAACCTTTATTAATGTCGAAGATACATAATCATCAAAATCCATTGCATCCGAAAGCGTCTCAAATAAGCAGAGTACATGAACCTCCTCTAAGGTACATAATTCCATACCAGGAATAGCTATAATCTCATACTGCTCTGCCATTGACATAAGGGCAGGACAGTTTTTACAAGAGTTATGATCCGTTACTGCAATCACATCTAGATTCTTTAATGCTGCCATAGCAACAATATTAGCAGGAGTCATATCTTCATCCCCACAGGGAGATAGGCAGGAATGAATATGAAGATCATAGAACAGTTTATGCATGAAGTTTCTGGTGAATGATTAAGGCTGCATCAAATATAGGAAGATCGCTACTTAGAACAGTAATTCCCTGTTCCTTGGCCTTATTTAATGCTTGCTCATCTAAGCTGATCCCATCCGCTAGGATAACACAGGCCGCATCGGCTAGGGCAGCTACTGCTAAGGTATTAACATTCCCCATAACAGTTACCCAAGCTGCACCGCTCGGCATCTTACCCATAGCGATACTTAATAAATCACAGCAATAAGGTACCGTAATCTCCCTATCCAGATTTTCTCCTTCATTGAGTACCTTAAATATCCCATCCTGTAATAATTCTAATACTATCATAAGGTTTACCCTCTTTCATTCGTTGATTTATAAATCAAAAACGTTATATCTTGTATAGAAATTTGATACCATAGAAAAGATTCTCAAAGTACCTATCATAGAATATGTTAAATTTTTAACCATAGTTTATATAAAAATGGTAGTTTAATATCACATCTCATCTTTCTTAATATCAAGTCTAGACAACTCACCAGACAGTTTATGGATATACTCCCGAAGAATATGGATGCAGTCTTCTTCCTTTGCAACCCCACGGACAATATCCTCTGCCAAAGCTTTGCATGTTGGAGCCCCACAGGAACCGCAGTCCAGCTTTGGGAACTTCTCAGTAAGCTGCTGAACCCTAGCCATATTCTCGATACTTTCCTTCATATTGCTCCCAATGTTAAATACTGGTTGATATTGTACTTCATTATTCCAGAAGGCATCTTCCGCATTACCATCCGCCAGATGTGAACATGCTACTGGAAGATATTTACGCAGTTTCTTTAGTTTTACCTTGGCAGCATAGGGGTTCTCAACGGTCAATACTCCACCTACACAGCCCCCAGAACATGCATTTAGCTCAATAAATTCTAACCGATCAAATTTGTTATCCTCCAGATCCTCCAGTACTCGAATAACATTTTCAATTCCATCCGCTGCTAGATAGCTCTCAGACAGCAAGCCACTGGCTTCCCCTCCTGTGCCTCCCCAGCTAATTCCAATTCGGCCGGAGATCCTCAATTCCTCCACATCATCTATACTATCTTTCATATAGGGAAGAAGAACAGGATAGATCTCCTTTATAGCAATTACACCATCGATATCACTATGGTGGATACCAATTGGAGATTTCACCGCAGTTACCTTGGCAGGGCAAGGGGAAATAAATAAGATTCCTATCTTATCACTTGAAAGCCCCGTTTTTTCCATGGCCTTCTTTCTTGCCATGGATGCAGCCAGGTCTGCCGGCGAACAGATCGGAAGTAAATGTTCGATTAAGTTCGGAAATCTTACCTGAATAAGTCTTACAACAGTGGGACAGGCTGTACTAATAATTGGCCACTGCTCCTCATGTTCCTCAACATATTTCCGTGACATTTCAGATACCAATTCCGCTGCTCCACTGACTTCATATACATCGTCAAATCCCATCTTTTTTAATGCGGTTAAAACAATATTCACATCATCAAGATTGTTAAATTGACCATAAAGAGAGGGTGCAGGCAAGGCTATTGTATACTCAAATCGGTTTCTAATATCTAAGGAATCATAGGTTGCCTCTTTCGCATGATGAGGACAGATACGAATACATTCACCGCAATCGATGCAAAATTTCTTAGTAATTACCGCTTTCCCATTTCGTACACGGATTGCCTGTGTGGGGCATCGTTTTATACAATTGATGCACCCCATACACAATTCTTCCTTTAGATGTACGGATGTAAAAAATTCACTCATCACTAACCCCCCTTAGTCAACATTCTGCCAGTTCCCTTACAAGCAAAAATGTTATATAGGAATTCAATTCTAATCTGTCGGTAGCTTCACCTTCATAGTAACGGTTGTTCCTTTACCAATTTCACTATCGATAATTAGCTCATCGGTATACTTTTTCATATTGGGAAGCCCCATCCCTGCCCCGAATCCCAGAGCACGGATATTATCAGGCGCCGTTGAAAAACCCGCCCTCATAGCCTGATCAATATCTTCAATTCCGGGACCCTGATCTTTTAAAACTATGGTAATCTCCTCCTGTGATACGGTGACATCAATTGTACCGCCTGATGCATGGATTACCATATTGATTTCTCCTTCATACATAGCAATTGCTACTTTACGAATAATCTCCGGTTTGACTCCCATCATCTTTAATTTACTTTTCACGCTACTGGAAGCTTCCCCTGCTCTGGTAAAATCATCTGCAGGGACTTGATAATGCATTGTAATTTTATCATTCATTTGTATGTGGCACCTCCACGGAGTCCCTTCTCATAAAGCATACCGCAGGCAGAGAACATCCTATGCCCAGTTGTGATTAGGGCAATTTCTCGTTCCTTCGCAACCTGAATCATTGTTTCATCCGGCATCTTTCCTCGGACAAATACGATACAGACAACGTCCATCATCTCTGCAGTCCGAATAACCTGCAGATTACATAACCCAGTCAGAAGCACCGACTGATCCTTCATAAATGCGAGGACATCACTCATCATATCTGCCCCGCAGGCAGTATGGACTTCCCGATCGCTCCATTCCTCACCTACGATTAGCTTGCCCCCTAGTATTTCTTTAATATCTTTAATCGTCATACCTTACTCCACTCCCATCAAAATTATTACTAAGTGTTTATTCCTGAAACTCTTAATGAAAGAGTATCTCTAAACGCTTAATGAAAGAGTACTTCTATAGCTAAGACATCCCTTGATAAACCTCAAATGAACAACCGGGCGTTTTTGTCGCAGCCTCCATAGCTTCCTTGGCATTAGATAAAAGGATTGGATAATCCGGCTGTCCACCCTTATGAAAGGCAACACCGATGCTTAGTGTTAAACTACTCTTTGTATGCTCATAAGAAAATTGCTCCTCAACTTCTTTACAGATACGTTCAGCCTTATCATAAGCATTCTTATAGGAATGAATGTCTTTCAAGTAAACCACAAACTGATTAAGCCCAATCCTTCCTATGATATCAGAGGAACGATAATGCACCTTCAATAGTTCCCCAATCCTTGTCA
>JAAYQP010000090.1 GCA_012519195.1 Clostridiales bacterium
ATACACGGGTTTATCCACATTATCCACAAAATTTATCTACAATAGTCGGATGGATAACTTGGTGTCAATATCGAAAATGCGTTTTGTAACTTCTGATAAAACGACAAAAATGATTAGGATATTACCGCAAAATACTTGACTTTTTAATTGTCGGATAATAGTTGAAACTGATGATAAATTAGCTTGAAATCAGTATAATTTGACGAATTACTACCATTGATGTAGCTAAATTTGGAATAATATGTAACACTTTGAAAAAACATGCGATTTTGAAATACCATGGAAGAATGTAGCTTGTCACAACTTTTGGGCTATGATATAATTGAATCAGCATAGTAGTATTAATGCTAATAAGAATGCGAAGAGGAGTGAGCATTATGCGTTATATCATCAGTGGAAAAAATATTGACGTAACTGAAGGCTTAAAAACAGCCGTATATGAAAAAATCGGCAAACTAGAACGATACTTTACTCCTGATACAGAAGTACATGTAACCATGAGTACTGAAAAAGATAGGCAGAAGATTGAAGTAACCATACCAGTGAAAGGAAATATAATAAGAGCAGAGCAAGTTAGCAGTGATCTATACGTTTCTATTGACTTAGTAGAAGAGATTATAGAACGTCAGTTAAGAAAATATAAAAATAAAATTATTGATAATAAACAGGCAGCTTCGAATTTTAATCAGAAATACATGAATGACGAATATGATGAAGATGATACCATCAAAATTGTAAAGGTGAAGAAATTCGCCATCAAGCCTATGGATCCGGAAGAGGCCTGTGTACAAATGGAATTATTAGGACATAGTTTCTTTGTATTCCGCAATTCACAAACGGATGAAGTGAACGTAGTTTATAAGCGGAAAGGTAACACCTATGGTCTTATTGAACCAGAATATTAATAGGAATAGAATAATGTAACTACCATATAATCATGCTAGAACCGTCTCTAGGGTATCCCTCGAGACGGTTCTACTCTTTGTGGCTCCTTTCTCCATTACTGACAGAGTAAAAATAAGTTGAATAGTATCATCTTAAATGTTACAATATTAGGAGAATTATTATGGACAATAGATTGTGGATATTATATTGTAGATATTATATGGAATAGTACAGGAGTGAATAATAATGGGATTGATAGAAAAGATCTTTGGGACTCATAGCGAACGTGAAGTTAAACGAGTCATGCCAATCGTTAATAGAATTGAAGCATTAGAGCCCGAAATAGAAAGACTTACGGATGATGAATTAAGAGCCAAGACGATAGAATTTAAAAATAGACTAAATAATGGAGAGACCTTAGATGATTTACTTCCTGAGGCTTATGCAGTTGTTAGGGAAGCAGGCAAAAGAGTCCTGGGAATGAGACATTATCGTGTTCAATTGATCGGCGGAGTTATATTACATCAAGGTAGAATTACAGAGATGCGTACCGGTGAAGGTAAGACCTTAGTTGCTACTTTACCGGCTTATTTAAATGCTTTGGAAGGCAAAGGAGTCCATATTGTAACTGTTAATGATTATCTGGCAAAGCGTGATGCGGAATGGATGGGTAAGATCCATGAATTCCTAGGATTAACAGTAGGTGTTATTCTTAATAGCATGGATAAGGATGAGCGTAGGGAAGCTTATGCCTGTGACATTACCTATGCAACCAATAATGAACTAGGTTTCGACTACCTTAGAGATAATATGGTGATCTATAAGGAACAGCTGGTTCAGAGAGATTTGCATTATGCCATCATTGATGAGGTTGACTCTGTTTTAATTGATGAGGCAAGAACACCACTGATTATATCAGGACAAAGCGGGAAGTCTACGGAATTATATCGTGTATGCGATATCCTAGCCAGACAAATGGTAAGAGGTAAGGAAAGTGCTGAACTTACCAAAATGGCTGCTCTTATGAAGGAAGAGATTGAAGAGGAAGGCGACTTCATTGTAAATGAGAAAGAAAAGAATGTGCATCTTACCGCAGAAGGTGTTAAAAAGGTAGAGCAATTCTTCCATATAGACAACTTAGCAGATCCCGAGAACCTGGAAATTCAACATAATATCATATTAGCTCTTAGAGCGCATAATCTTATGTTTCGTGATAAAGATTATGTGGTTAAGGATGATGAAGTGCTGATTGTTGACGAATTTACAGGCCGTATTATGCCCGGAAGACGATATAGTGACGGTCTTCACCAGGCAATCGAAGCCAAGGAAAATGTCAAGGTAAAAAGGGAGAGTAAAACGCTTGCAACGATTACCTTCCAGAACTTTTTTAATAAGTACAAGAAAAAATGCGGTATGACCGGTACTGCTTTAACAGAAGAGCAGGAATTTAGAGAAATATATGGGATGGATGTTATTGAAGTTCCAACCAATAAACCGGTTATTCGTATTGATCATCAGGATGCTGTATACAAAACCAAGAAAGAAAAACTAAATGCAATTATTAATGATATTATTGCATGTCATAAAAAAGGCCAACCCGTACTAGTTGGTACGATTACCATTGAATCTTCAGAAGAAATTAGCGCATTGTTGAAAAAGCATAATATACCTCATAAAGTATTAAATGCAAAGTTCCATGAGATGGAAGCGGAAATTGTTGCAGATGCAGGTCAGCTGGGGGCAGTTACCATTGCAACGAATATGGCCGGCCGTGGTACTGATATTAAGCTTGGAGAAGGTGTGGTCGAAGCAGGAGGTCTTAAGATTATAGGGACGGAAAGACATGAGGCAAGACGTATTGATAATCAGCTCCGAGGACGTGCCGGTAGGCAGGGAGATCCTGGCGAATCTCGTTTCTATATCTCGCTGGAAGATGACTTGATGCGTCTATTTGGTTCAGAACGCCTTATGAATATGTTTAATTCTCTGGGAATTCCAGATGGTGAACAGATTGAACACAAGATGCTTTCCAATGCAATCGAAAAAGCCCAGAAGAGAATTGAGAGCAATAACTTTGGTATCCGTAAAAACTTGCTAGAATACGATCAGGTAAATAATGAGCAGAGAGAGGTTATATACGCAGAAAGAAGAAAGGTATTAGACGGCGAAAGCATGAGAGATACCATTTACAAGATGATTACCGATACCGTGGAAGGATGTGTTAATTCCTGTATCAGTGATGATCATTCACCTGCGGAATGGGATCTGGGAGAACTCAATAACCTACTATTGCCGATTATTCCATTGCCACCGATTTCTTTAACAGAGGAGCAGAAAAAGCATATTAAGAAAAATACTTTAATCCAGCAATTAAAGGAAGAAGCAGTTAAGCTATATGAAGCAAAAGAAGCGGAATTCCCTGAGGTAGAGCATATCCGTGAGCTGGAGAGAGTAATCTTGCTAAAGGTTATTGACCGTAAATGGATGGATCATATTGATGATATGGACCAATTAAGACAGGGAATTGGCTTACAGGCATATGGGCAACGTCAGCCGATTGTCGAATATAAGTTCCAGGGTTATGAAATGTTTGAGTCTATGATTGCATCAATACGGGAAGATACCGTCAAGGCCTTAATGCATGTTAGAGTGGAACAAAAGGTTGAAAGAGAGCAGGTTGCTAAGGTAACTGGCACAAACCGTGACGATAGTTTGGCTAACACCCCGGTTAGAAGGAGTACGAAAAAAATCCAACCAAATGATCCATGTCCTTGTGGTAGTGGACGAAAATATAAACATTGCTGTGGAAGAAATGCATAGATTATTTACAACAAGTGAATTCATGACAGAAATGTCATGTAATTCACTTGTTTATCTAGGTAGAAAATTGGTAAAGCTAGTAGAATAGCTAGTTTCAATATAAGATTCCGAATAGAGAAAAGATAAAAGATAAAAAAGGTATGTATTTTTATACATTGAGTATTGCATTTTTATAAAACATAATATATAATTAGTTGAAAGAGGTGGTATAGTGGTAGAATTAGATCAGTATAAATATACACTAAGCACATACGAAAAACCATTAACAGAAGTGGGGGATTCACTTTGACCTGGCTGGGAAAAGTGAACGGATAAAAGAAATTGAGCAAACCATGGAGGAACCTGGTTTTTGGGATCGTACAGAGCTAGCTCAGAATCTGATGAAAGAGCTAAAGAACCTCAAGGATACGGTAGAGAAGTACAATCAACTTAGAACGCAATATGAGGATGTTCAGACTCTAATTCAAATCGGTTATGAGGAAAATGATGAAACTCTTCTACCTGAAATTGAGGAAGCATTAGAACTATTCATACAGGAACTCGAGGAATTAAGATTAAAAACACTTCTTTCTGAGGAATATGATAGTTGCAATGCGATTCTTACACTACATGCGGGTGCTGGAGGAACTGAGAGCTGTGATTGGGCAGGCATGCTTAGTAGGATGTATCAGCGCTGGGCCGATAAGAAAGGATTTACCATTGATATTCTGGATTTTCTGGATGGTGAAGAAGCAGGGTTAAAGTCGATTACCATGGAGATCAACGGATATAATGCATATGGCTATCTGAAATCGGAAAGAGGGGTCCACCGTTTGGTTCGAATTTCACCCTTTAATGCTGCAGGAAAAAGGCAAACATCTTTTGTTTCCTGTGATGTTATGCCTGATATCGAGGAGGATATGGGGATTGAGATTGAGGAAAAAGATTTAAGGATTGATACCTATCATTCTAGTGGTGCAGGTGGACAGCATGTTAATAAGACTTCATCTGCAGTACGAATTACCCATATTCCTACCAATATCGTGGTACAGTGTCAGAATGAACGTTCCCAGCTACAGAATAAGGAGAAAGCAATGCAGATGCTGAAGGCAAAATTATATTTGCTCAAACAGCAAGAGAATCAAGAGAAAATCTCCGGTATTCGTGGTGAAATTAAGGAAATTGGATGGGGTAATCAGATCCGATCCTACGTCATGCAACCATATACTATGGTGAAAGATCACAGAACAAACGAAGAAGTTGGTAATGTTACTAGTGTTCTAGATGGTAACATAGATCCGTTTATTAATGCTTATCTAAAGTGGAATGCACAAAAGAAAAGTGAAGAAATTTCATAGGAGGGATAACGATGGAGAGTACAAAGCAGGCAATATTCAAATGTGGAGAAGAAAATTATGGATTGGATATTATGAGCATTATTTCAATTGAAAAAACCATTTCTATTAAAAAAGTGGCCAATTCTCCCAAGAATATGAAAGGCATCATGGACTTACGCGGTGATAAGATACCAGTATACAGCCTTCGAAGTAAGTTTGGACTGGAAGAGAAAGAGGAAGATCCAGATACAAGACTTATGATAACTTCATCCAATGGAACTCCTATTGCTCTAGAAGTTGATAAGATGGAAGGAATTGCGGAATTTGAAGCGGAGCAAATCCTAGAAGTACCACCTCTGGTTAGAAGTAAGAACACCTCTTATATGAAAGCGGTAACCAAAAATAAGGACCGCCTAGTAATTCTGATGGATCCTGAGGGAATACTATCAGAAGAAGAACAAAATAATATAAAGGAAATTATCAAAAAGGCAAAGGCAAAGGGAGAATAAATCTTTCCTTTTAGCCCAAAGTAGCTACTTTGAATAACTGGAGGAGTTAATATGAAAAAGAAATTATTTGCATTAATGATTTTAGCAATCATGGTAACAGGAATTATTGCAGGATGTGGCACAAAAGAGAATAAAACAGATGAGCAGCAGAATACCACCAATGAAAACAACCAGCAGGAGAAAAAAACTGATTCGCAAGAAAAGCAAGAGGACAAAGCTAGCACTGATGAGACAGATACAATAATCGTAGGAACAGAAGCAGGTTTTGCGCCTTATGAATATATGGAAGGTAATGAGGTTGTTGGTATCGATATGGATATTGCTCAGGCAATCGCCGATTCATTAGGAAAGAAACTGGTAATTAAAAATATGGATTTTGACGGTGCTTTAATGGCGGTTCAAAATGGGACAGTTGATTTTGTTGCTGCAGGAGTATCAGTAAGTGAAGAAAGAAAACAGGTAATGGATTTCTCTATTGATTATGTAGATTCTACAGAAGTTGTTGTAGTTAATAAAGAAAATCCAGCAGTAGCAAATATCGAGGATTTAGCTGGTAAGATTATCGGCGTTCAACAGGGAAACATTGCTGACTTCTATGTAGAAGAAAATATTGAAGCGAAAGAAATCAAAAGATATACAAAGTTTGCTCAGGCAGCGCAGGATCTTTTAAATAATAAGATTGATTGCATTGTAATGGACTTATACCCTGCGCAAGAGCTGATTGCTTCCAATGAGAAACTAACAATGCTCGATGAAACATTATTTGAAGATAAGTATGCAATTGCTGTAAAGAAGGGAAATCAGGAATTATTAGATCAGATTAATACGGTAATCCAACAATTAAAGGATGAAGGTAAGATTGAGGAATTTACAGCTAATCATACAAACAAGTAAAGCCACATGAACATAAATGCGAACATAAGTAGGGGCTGTTGGTATCCTTAAACAGCTCCTATTTTCTTGACGAAGGGGATTTTTCGCAAGTTATTTCAGTATTTAGGTATTTGTAATATAAGTTTTAAATTATAACTATATTGTATATTAAAAATAAGTCTTTAAGTTGCGCTCTTGTAGATCAATATAAACAAGGGGCAGGAGGTAAAAAATTGAATTGGGTAGAGAATTTATATCAATCCTTTTATAATGCCATTGTTCCAGATCAGCGCTATATGGCCTATCTGGACGGCTTAAAAGCAACGCTCTTAATTTCGCTATTAGCGATTCTGTTAGGTATAGCCATCGGTGTAATTGTTGCGGTTTTAAAAGTTACTGCGGTAAATTATCGAATGAAATGGCTTACTACCGTATGCAATGTCTATATTAATGTGATTCGTGGAACGCCTTTAATGGTACAACTTCTAATCATATATAATCTAATTTTTACTTCGAGGGATACCAATGAATTGGTCGTTGGTGCTGTTTGTTTTGGTATCAATTCTGGTGCCTATGTATCTGAAATTATTCGAGCTGGTATAGAATCAATTGATCGTGGGCAGATGGAAGCAGGACGATCCTTAGGACTGGACTATATGCAAACTATGCGAATGATAATTTTGCCCCAGGCAGTTAAGAATATATTACCCGCACTTGGTAATGAATTTATTACATTAATCAAAGAAACATCGGTAGCTGGGGTAATTGCTGTAACGGATTTGACCAAAGCTGCGCAATACATTGGTTCAAGAACATGGGATATCCTACCACCCTTACTAATTGCGGCTGCTTGCTATTTAGTTATGGTAATGGGACTTTCTAAGCTATTATCGGTATTTGAGAGGAGGATGTCAAAAGGTGATCGTCACTAAGAATTTAAAAAAATCTTTCGGGGACCATGTAGTACTAAATGGTATAAATGAAACCATTCACAAAGGTGAGAAAGTAGTTGTTATTGGACCATCCGGTTCTGGAAAGTCCACATTTTTGCGCTGCTTAAATCTATTGGAGGTTCCTACCGAGGGTGAAATATGGTTTGAAGAACATAATATTACGGATAAAAAAACAGATATCAATATTCTTCGACGTAAGATGGGGATGGTATTTCAGCAATTTAATCTATTTCCCCATCTAACTGTACGAGAAAATATTACACTAGCACCGGTTAAATTAGGATTGATGACCAAAGCGGAAGCCAATGATAAGGCAATGGAATTACTAAAACGTATTGGGTTGGTGGAAAAGGCGGATGCTTATCCAAACCAATTATCCGGTGGACAAAAGCAACGAATTGCTATTATTCGGGCCTTGGCAATGAATCCGGATGTCATGCTCTTCGATGAACCTACCTCAGCATTGGATCCAGAAATGGTTGGTGAGGTATTAGATTTGATGGCTCAGCTTGCAGATGAGGGGATGACAATGGTTGTTGTAACCCATGAGATGAGATTTGCAAAACGGGTAGCGACTAGGGTATTATTCATGGACGAAGGTAGAATAGTGGAACAGAACACACCGGAGGAGTTCTTTGAGAATCCTAAGAATCCAAGGTTACAGGAATTTTTATCAAAAATTTTATAAGAATAGGAATGGCTGTTGCTATTAAGGTTCAGACAAGCGGGATGAAATCAGGCTTTTTTGTTTACCTTTCGTAACGGTCATTTTTTTATACTGAAAGTTTAATCAGGGATATGGATATTCTGTATATATAATTGAAATGAATGACTAATTATTTATGCAATTAAGTGGTTGCAAAGTGCATAAATATATGATAATATATCTTCCTATGAAAGACAATTGTGTCTGCAAGGCATACATATGAAGATGGAAGTTCGTCTGGAGGTAAAATCGTATGGATGATGATAAGTATTTTATTGTAAAAAAGAAGGCTGTTCCAGAAGTTTTGCTTAAAGTCGTAGAAGCAAAGAGGCTCTTAGATTCGGAACGGGCTATGACGGTACAAGAGGCGACTGATGCAGTTGAGATAAGTAGAAGCTCATTTTATAAATATAGAGATGATATTTTTCCTTTCTATGAAAATTCAAGGGGTAAGACAATAACTATTATGCTTCAAATGGATGACCGCCCTGGTTTGCTTTCAAGGGTGCTTAACCAGGTAGCACGAAATGAAGCTAATATACTTACCATACATCAGAGTATACCAGTGAATGGGATCGCTTTGGTAACCTTAAGCATGGAATTGCATCCACAGAAGGATGGTAGTGCCTCCTTGATCAATGAAATAGAAACCATGGATGGAATTCATTTTGTAAAGATTGTATCTAGGGAATAGATAATTTAGGTAACTAAAGATGGATTGTTAAAGCAAGAATTGGAGGATCGAAAATGATAAATATTGCAGTCTTAGGATATGGTACCATTGGTTCTGGTGTGGTAGAGGTTCTGAATACCAATGGTGAAAGCATTGCAAAACGAGCAGGAGATCAAATTAATATAAAATATGTGCTTGATCGCAAGGAGTTTCCCGGGGATCCGGTTATGGAGAAATTGGTGAAGGACTTTAATATTATATTGGAGGATCCGGAAGTCAAGTTAGTTGTTGAGGTTATGGGTGGTATTGAGCCGGCCTATACCTTTGTGAAATCTGCTCTTTTAAACGGTAAAAGTGCTATCACCTCCAATAAGGAATTGGTAGCCAAGCATGGTGCAGAATTACTCAAAATAGCAAAAGAAAAAAATCTTAATTTCCTATTTGAAGCTAGTGTAGGTGGTGGAATTCCGATTATTCGACCATTAAATCAATCACTTACTGCAGATGAAATTGTTGAGATTACTGGTATTTTAAATGGAACAACAAATTATATCCTTACAAAAATGAGTGAGGATGGCTTGGATTTTGATACCGCCCTAAAGAATGCCCAAAGTATGGGTTATGCAGAACGTAACCCTGCTGCAGATGTTGAGGGTCAAGATTCTTGTAGAAAGATTGCCATTCTTTCCTCTCTTGCCTATGGAATGCAGGTTGATTATGAAGACATTTATACGGAAGGCATTACCCATATAACAGATATTGATATAAAATATGCTAAGGCAATGGATGCTAGGATTAAGTTATTTGCCAGCAGTATCCGTGAAAATGATGAGAAGGTTTATGCAATGGTTGCACCTATGATGATTAAAGCGGATCACCCGCTATATAGCGTCAATGATGTATTTAATGGTATCTTTGTACGAGGAAATGTCATTGGTGATGTTATGTTCTATGGAAGCGGAGCAGGAAAGCTACCTACGGCTAGTGCTGTTGTTGCTGATATCGTAGACGCTGCAAAGCATTTAGAAAAAAACATATGGACAATTTGGAGTAGTAAGAAGTTGGAATTGACAGATATAAAACAGGTAGCTCATCAATTCTTTATTCGTGTGAAGGGTGATGTGGCATCATTGAAGGATAAAGTTTGGGAACTATTCGGAGAGGTAGAAGTAATAAAAGCCGATGGCGTGGATGGTGAGATGGCATTTTTGACTTCTGTGCTTACCGAGGAAGAGATTAATGAGAAGATAAGCAAGTTGCCGAATGTCCTTAACATGATACGAGTAAGATTTTAATTTACGGTTATTTGATAAAAGAAAGGTTCTGGTGATATGAAATATATTGTGGTACTCGGAGATGGTATGGCAGATGAACCCCTGAAAGAGCTTGATAATAAAACACCTATGATGGTTGCTGACACACCTTCTATAGACTTACTTGCATTAAGATCTGAAGTGGGGCTTGTTCATACCATTCCTGAGGGAATGAAACCAGGAAGTGATACGGCAAATCTTGCAGTTTTAGGATATAATCCGAGAAAATATTATACCGGGCGTTCTCCCTTGGAAGCCTTAAGTATTGGTGTAGATATGAAAGAAACAGATATTGCCCTTAGGTGCAATCTTGTATCCTTGTCCGAGGATGAAGTTCCCTACGAGAAAAAGACAATCATTGACCACAGCTCCAGCGAAATATCCACGGAAGATGCGACAATTCTTATGGAAGCAATTAAAAAAGAAATGGATAATGATATTTATCGTTTTTTCATAGGAACAAGTTATCGTCATCTGACGATCTGGGATCAGGGGGAGGTGGTGGACCTGGCTCAACCTCATGATATCTTAGGAAGGGTTATTGAGGAATATTTACCTCAGGATATTGCCTTGAAAGAGATGATGAGAAAGAGCTATGAAATCTTAAACCGGCATCCGATAAATCTAAAACGGGAGGCGATCGGGCTAAACAAGGCCAATTCCCTATGGTTCTGGGGTGCTGGCACCAGACCAAGCCTAACCTCTTTTGAAGAGAAGAATGGAAAAAAGGGCGCTATGATATCAGCGGTAGATCTCTTAAAAGGAATTGCAATTGGAGCAGGTATGAAGGTAATAGAAGTCCCTGGTGCTGACGGAACATTACATACCAATTATGAAGGTAAAGCAATAGCTGCCGTGAAGGTACTTTTGGAAGAGGATTATGATTTTGTATATGTTCATGTTGAAGCTCCAGATGAAATGGGACATCAAGGTAATATAGAAAATAAAATTAAAGCCATAGAAAATCTGGATCAAAGAGTGATTAAGCTTCTTGTAGAAAAAATGGAGGAGGCCGGAGCGGAGTATCGAATGCTTATTATGCCTGATCATCCGACCCCAATCCATTGCAGAACCCATACCAGTGATCCTGTTCCTTACCTATTATATGATAGTACAAAGGAACAAAAAAACTCTTGGAAATATGATGAGGCTGATGTAAAATTAAGTGGCAATGTGATTCGGGAAGGATATACTATTATTAGTAAGTTATTTCATAGGTAGCTTGATTTCGATACAATAAGAGCGCTATGAATCCAAGTAATAAGCGATAAACAGCTTAATTTGAACCATGTAATTAAGTTGGTATGCACATAAATCTGAGTAATTAGGAGGCAGCTATGTTAATAGTAAAGAAATTTGGAGGCACATCCGTTGCTGACAAAGAGAGGATTTTTAATGTTGCTAGAAGGATTGAAGAGGATTATAGAAAAGGCAACGATGTAGTTGTCGTTTTATCAGCCATGGGTAAACAAACGGATATATTATTAGAGATGGCCAGAGATATTAACCCCAAAGCGTCCAAAAGAGAAATCGATATGCTCTTAACAACCGGTGAGCAAACTTCTGTAGCATTAATGGCAATGGCACTCAATGCATTGGGTGTACCAGCAGTTTCCCTCAATGCATTTCAAGTAGCAATGCATACAACTTCCGAGTATGGAAATTCTCGTTTGAAGCGAGTAGATACTGAAAGAATCCAAAGTGAATTAGAAAATAAAAGAGTAGTTGTGGTTACCGGTTTCCAAGGTGTAAATAAAATGGATGATTATACAACGCTTGGCCGAGGTGGTTCTGATACAACAGCAGTTGCGCTGGCTGCAGCATTACATGCTGATGCTTGTGAAATATACACCGATGTAAATGGAGTATATACAGCGGATCCTAGAATTGTAAAAAGTGCAAAAAAACTGAATGAGATTACCTATGATGAAATGCTGGAGATTGCTTCACTTGGCGCAGGTGTATTGCATAATCGTTCTGTAGAAATGGCAAAAAAATATGGCGTACAGCTAGTCGTTCGTTCTAGCTTGAATAATTCGGAAGGTACTTTGGTTAAGGAGGAAGTAAAGATGGAGAAAATGCTAGTAAGTGGTGTGGCAGCAGATGCAAATACAGCCCGTATCGCGGTTATTGGTTTAGAAGATCAGCCTGGAGTTGCTTTCAAATTATTTCATCATCTAGCAAGACATGATGTAAATGTAGATATTATATTGCAGTCCGTTGGTAGAGATGGTACGAAGGACATCAGCTTTACTGTAAAGGAAGATGATTTGGATGAGGCGGTTGCGATATTAGAAAGACACAGACAGGGCAGCTTGAAATGCCAAAAAATTGATGTTGAAAAAGATGTGGCTAAAGTTTCTATAGTTGGGGCAGGAATGATGTCGCATGCAGGTGTTGCAGCAAAAATGTTTGAGGCACTTTATGATGTGGGTGTAAATATTAAGATGATCTCCACCTCCGAAATCAGAGTCACTGTATTAATTGATGATATCCATGTGGAAAAAGCTATGAATGCAGTACATGAGAAGTTTTTTGTATCATAATAAAGATTAGACCTAGGCTTAAGGAATAGAAATGTAGCAGCTTCCTATCTAGGGAGTATTTGGCTTCTTTATAAGAAGGAGCTTTTCAAAATATATAAGGGTATACAGGTATCACTGTAATCATCACAGAAGAACACCTGCTGTAATTTGTCTTGGCATAATCGGATATTTTAGATCCGATAGGTGACACACAAATTACAGCAGGTGTTCTTATACTGGTGTGTAAACACACAAAGTGTTTTGATAACCTGTATACCCATATTAATTTTGATGCTACAATAGCAATCCTAGCAAGTGGTAGGGGTTCGGAACATAGAAAAAGTTGATTTTCGGTAATTGAAATGGTATGATTACCTATAAACTGAGACTAAGGAGTTGGAATATGGATATTTTTAAACAGATAAAGGATGAATTGGGGATACGGCTGGAACAGGTTGAAGCGGCTGTTAAATTAATTGATGAAGGAAACACAATCCCATTTATCGCTAGATATCGTAAGGAAGCTACAGGTTCCTTAGATGACGAACAGTTAAGAAGCTTGCATGAGAGATTACAATATTTAAGAAGTTTGGAAGAGAGAAAATCTCAGGTATTAAATAGTATCGAGGAGCAAGGGAAGCTTACGGAGGAGTTAAAGGCTCAGATTTTAGAAGCTCAGACTCTGGTAGGAGTTGAAGATTTATATCGCCCATTCCGTCCTAAGAGAAGAACTAGGGCAACGATTGCTAAGGAAAAAGGCTTGGATGGATTGGCTGAGATTATCTTGGCTCAGGAAATCGATCGTCCGGTGTCGGAGATCGCTCTTGATTTCCTATCGGAAGAGAAGGAAGTTCTTTCGGTAGAGGATGCCATCGCTGGTGCCATGGATATTATTGCAGAAGGAATATCTGATGAAGCAGAGTACCGTAGCTATATTCGTGAAGTAACCATGAAGGAAGGTACAATAGTTGCTACGGCTAAAGACGAAAGCCAAGAATCAGTTTATGAAATGTATTATAATTTTGAGGAAAGTGTAGAGAAGATTGCTGGGCATAGAATTCTAGCGATTAACCGGGGAGAGAAGGAAAAATTTCTTACCGTGAAAATTTCTGCACCAGAAGAGCGTATCATAAGATATCTTGAGAAAAAAGTTATTATAAAAGATAATGCCAATACCAATGAGATCTTAAGGGCAACAATAGAAGACAGCTATAAGCGTTTAATCGCACCTTCCATTGAAAGGGAAGTTCGTAACAGCCTCACGGAACGAGCTGAGGATGGAGCGATTCGAGTATTTGCAAAAAACTTGGAACAGTTACTAATGCAACCACCGATTACTGGACAAGTTGTGCTTGGGTGGGACCCGGCATTCCGTACTGGTTGTAAGCTGGCAGTCGTAGACAGCACCGGCAAGGTACTTGATACGGTAGTAATCTATCCTACTGCACCACAAAATAAGGTATCAGAAGCAAAACAGATATTAAAGAAACTGATTGATCAATATAATATTACCTTAATCTCCCTGGGAAATGGTACTGCTTCCCGTGAATCGGAGATGGTTATTGTAGAACTATTAAAGGAGATCAAAAAGCCGGTTTCCTATGTAATTGTTAATGAGGCAGGGGCGTCCGTTTATTCTGCAAGCAAATTAGCTACAGAGGAATTTCCTAATTTTGATGTGGGGCAGAGGAGTGCAGCTTCTATTGCAAGAAGACTTCAGGATCCACTGGCAGAGTTGGTTAAGATTGAACCACAATCCATTGGTGTTGGACAATATCAGCATGATATGAATCAGAAGAAACTTGGGGAGGTTCTCTCCGGTGTCGTAGAAGATTGCGTTAATAAGGTAGGAGTTGATTTAAATACGGCTTCTGTATCCTTATTAGAGCGTATTTCAGGGATAACCAAGACTTCAGCAAAAAATATTGTAGCTTACAGGGAAGCAAATGGCCGTTTCTATAGCAGAAAGGAACTACTTAAGGTACCAAAGCTAGGACCGAAAGCTTTCGAGCAATGTGCTGGTTTCTTAAGAATTCAGGATGGAGATAACCCTCTTGATGCCACAGGAGTTCATCCAGAATCCTATGAAGCAACGGTGGCTTTGCTAGATAAGCTTGGACTGACCCTGGAAGATGTCAAAGAGATTCAGGCAAAGGCTTCAAAGAATAAAGGTAGTAAACCACAAAACAAGGGTGTTGATCTACCGGTTAAAAAACAGAATAAGAAAAAAGCAGGTATTATTGTTAAAAATCAAAGTACTGCATTTGGAAAAGCTTTAGCCGAAGCTGTTAGTACAGCAACGATAGAGGCGCCTCAGACCAGGCAGGATACGGTGGACAATTTGGATCGAACCTACAATGGGAAGGATAGCTCCGTTATAGGAAGTAAAATTAAAGATAAAATGAAGATGGCTGAGGAATTAGGTATTGGTGAAATTACCCTTACTGATATTATTAAGGAATTGGAGAAACCAGGTAGAGATCCTAGAGATGAGATGCCTAAACCAATCCTTCGTACAGACGTATTAGAGATGAAGGATCTTACCGAAGGTATGATTCTAAAAGGAACCGTTCGTAATGTCATTGACTTTGGCGCATTTGTAGATATCGGTGTTCATCAGGATGGACTAGTGCATATCTCCGAGCTTTCCAATAAGAAATTTGTTAAGCATCCCCTAGAAGTTGTCAGTGTTGGTGATGTCGTGGATGTGAAAGTGTTAAATGTGGATTTGGCTAAGAAGAGAATACAGCTAAGTATGAAGCTGTAGAGAATTATTGACCGAACAAGGCCTCCGATCAAAAACCTTGTTCGGTCGATTTTGTAAACATATCTATAGGTCCAAACTGTTACAAGCATCCTATAATAATCTCACGAATATATTGACAATAGAAGTAGTATGATGTATTATAACGATTGTAATAACATATTAAAAGGAAAAATCTTCGGGGCAGGGTGAAAATCCCGACCGGCGGTATAGTCCGCGACTCTTTGGTGAGTGACGATAATGGCATTGATCAAAGACTGATTTGGTGAAATTCCAAAACCGACAGTAAAGTCTGGATGCGAGAAGAGCAGTATGATTCTATGAATTATTATGGTCCCCGATTATATAATCGGGGATTTTTTATTGGGCGTAAGTTAATCCTACTGCAAACCCAGAGTTTTCCCTTTGAAAGAAAAAGGAGAGAAAGCTATGAAAAAAGTGAATTACACACAATCAAAAGTAATGAGTGCCAAAGTAAGCCTGTTATCTGTAAGAGGAATTACGACAATTGCTATGTTATCTGCCATATCGGTAGTTCTTATGCTATTTGAAGTTCCTTTATGGTTTGCACCTAGTTTCTATGAGATCGATTTCAGCGAAGTACCCGTATTAATCGGGGCATTTGCCTTAGGGCCAGTGGCAGGTGTCGTAATCGAATTGATTAAAATACTTTTAAATTTAATAATTAATGGAACTGTTACCGCTTTCGTTGGAGAGTTTGCTAACTTTTTGATTGGATGTGCACTGGTAGTTCCCGCTGCATTGCTTTACCAATCAAAAAAGACAAGAAATTCTGCTGCATTAGGTTTGGTGGCTGGAACAATTTTTATGACTACGGTTGGAAGTGTACTTAATGCTTATTTACTACTTCCAGTATATGCCAAGGCCTTCCAGATGCCAATGGATGCACTAGTAGCAATGGGAACTGCAGTAAATCCAAGTATTAAGAGTCTATCCAGTTTTGTTCTGTTGGCAGTAGTACCTTTTAATCTTGTGAAAGGCATCCTGGTATCCTTCATAACATTATTAATTTATAAGAGGGTTAGTCGAGTAATAAAAGGCTTCCATGATTAATTAAAAAAATAATCAATAAGATATTTTGATAATTATTATGGATTAAGATAATTAAAAGAAGTCACCAATATACAAAAGAATCCGATGTTTAATTGATCAACCATATAGAAAAGATAGTGTTTTCGGCTTTAAAGAAACGCTATCTTTTTCTTTTTATTTCTGCTATAATAATGGCGAAATAAAAATGAAGGAAACGATTGTTCTATTAATTATAAATATAATAGATTGGTTATGGAATGGAATGAGGAACAGGATGAGGAAGGTTATAAAAATAGAAAGTTTTAGTTCAGGGGACACCTACCAATTGGGAGTAAGGATGGGGAAACAAGCGAAAGCTGGTGAAGTCTATTGCCTCAATGGTGATCTTGGAGTTGGTAAAACTGTATTTACACAAGGTTTTGCTAAGGGGCTAGGTATCGAGGGTCCTGTTAATAGTCCGACATTTACTATTCTTCAAGAATATAAAGGCGACCGTTTGCCACTATATCATTTCGATGTTTACCGAATCTCTGATATAGAGGAAATGGAGGAGATTGGCTATGATGACTATTTCTTCGGTGAAGGTGTCTGCTTAATTGAGTGGGCAGAAAGAATTGAAGAGATACTACCGAAGAATTATATAGTAATTACAATTAAGAAGGATTTACAGAAAGGTTTTGATTATAGGGAAATTACAGTAGATCCCCTAATCGATAGAGAGGAAGGAATAGAATGAAATTAATAGCGTTAGATAGTTCGGGACTAGTTGCATCGGTAGCAATTGTAACCGAAGACGCTGTATTGGCTGAATATACAGTTAATTATAAAAAGACACATTCACAAACATTACTACCCATGTTAGATGAAATTGTGAAGATGGCTAAATTAGATCTTTCTGAAATAGATGGTATCGCCATTGCAGAAGGCCCAGGTTCCTTTACCGGTTTACGAATTGGGTCAGCAACAGCAAAAGGTTTAGGCCTCGCATTAGGTAAACCGATTATTCCGGTTCCAACTTTGGATGGTTTGGCTTATAACTTATTTGGAACAGACCGATTAATCTGTCCAATGATGGATGCTAGGAGAAAACAGGTATATACAGGACTTTATGAATACAAGGAAGATGGCTTGCATGTTTTAATTGAACAGAAGGCAGCAGCTGTGGAAGACATCATTGATGAGATCAATCAAACTGGTAAAAGTGTTATCTTTCTAGGGGATGGGGTAGAGGTTTATGAGGCAATCATTAAAGAAAAAACAGAAGTAGATTATCTCTTTGCACCAGCCCATTTAAATAGGCAGAGAGCAGCGGCAATCGGAGAACTTGGTATTCAGTATTATAAACAAAATAGAGTTCAAACGGCAGCAGAACATGCGCCAGCCTATCTGAGGCTTTCTCAAGCGGAACGTGAGCGTGCTGAAAAACTAAAGGTGCAAGCCTAAAGGATGGAGTAAAAATGGTGATACGAAGAATGACGGAAGCTGACTTGGCTCAGATCTGCACGATTGAGATGGAGATATTTTCAGAACCATGGAGAGAAGAGGACTTTAATCAAGTTTTAAAGGATACCAACAACGGGTACCTGGTAGCGGAAGTGCAAGGACAGATTGTAGGGTACTGTGGTTACTGGGGAATTCCTCCGGAAGGCTATATCTATAATGTTGCAGTAAAAAAGGAATTTCGTAGACAGCAAATTGCTTACCAATTACTTGGCGCTCTTTTGGAAATGGCGAAAGAAAATGGGATACATGCTTTAACCTTAGAGGTGCGTTACTCAAATACACCGGCAATTCATTTATATAAGAGGTTGGGATTTGTAGAAGTAGGTATCCGAAAGGATTTCTACTCCAAACCTACTGAGGATGCTGTGATTATGTGGCTAAATCCGATACAGTAATTACCACTGTAAATATTGAGTCTCTAGTATTATAATGATATCACAGAACTTGTGTGCATTTATTCAGGAGGGGATAAAACGTGAAAAGAGCAGGTAGCGATAAGAAGGAAAGCAATATACCACTACTTTGTAACTGTTGCGGGAGGAGTATAAAAAAGGAAAATGGAATTCTAAAAGAGGATGCATTTGAGGCAACTAAGGAATGGGGCTACTTTTCAGGAAGGGACATGGAAGTGCATCATTTTAATTTGTGTGAAGATTGCTATAATAAGTTGATTGCGAAGTTTAAGATACCGGTGGAAGTAAGAAAAAAATTAGAGGTGCTATAAGCGGTTAGGATTTCGTAACTAAAATGCAAAAAGAGTTGGGCCAAGCCCGACTCTTTTTTCGCGGTGAAATAATAGTTAGTAGTTTTAATTATAGGAAAATAATCTTTTCTAGACATGTTGTAGTAAATACTGTTAAAATATAATAAACTACCTTATATGAATGAATGAAATGTGATAAAATGTTTAGGAATAAAAAAGGAAGGCATGAAAGCAAAATGTTAGATGTATGTTTATTAGGAACTAGCGGTATGATGCCTCTGCCAGGCAGGTGGCTTACCGCGTTAATGACTAGATATAATGGAAGCAACCTATTGATTGATTGTGGAGAAGGAACACAGATTGCAATCAAGGAAAAAGGGTGGAGTTTCCATTCCATAGATACCATTTGTTTTACCCATTATCATGGAGATCACATAAGTGGTCTACCGGGATTACTTCTTTCTATGGGAAATGCAGACAGGCTAGAGCCAGTAACCCTAATAGGACCAAAAGGTCTCGAACGAGTAGTTAATTCTCTTAGGGTCATAGCTCCTGAGCTCCCATTTGAACTGCGTTTCATAGAACTTAATTCTCCGGAGGAGATAATAAAGATTAATGGGTATGAAATAAAAGCATTTCAAGTAAAGCATAATGTTATTTGCTATGGATATAGTATCCTCATTCGTAGAGGAGGGCGGTTTTTTCCAGAAAAAGCAATGGAGAATCAGGTTCCTCAAAAATATTGGAATCGCCTTCAGAAAGGGGAAACCATAATCGATGAAGATCGGATATATGCTCCGGATATGGTGATTGGGCCGGAGCGAAAGGGCATTAAGTTGACGTATTGTACGGATACCAGACCACTTAAGATCATTGCCGAGAATGCAAAGGCATCCGATTTATTTATCTGTGAAGGTATGTACGGAGATCAGGAGATGGCTTCAAAAGCGAAGGAATATAAACATATGACCTTTCATGAAGCTGCACAACTCGCAAAGGAAGCTGAGGTAGGTGAATTATGGCTTACCCATTATAGTCCATCTTTGGTTCGACCAGAAGATTACTTGAAAGAAACTAGAAAAATATTTCGCAATACAAAATTAGGGAAAGATCGTAAGAGTATAACTTTGGAATTTGATAAAAATGAGTAGTATTTAATGAAGGAGGAATCGTAATGGGAAAGGGAAAAAGAAGAACAATTGGTACGATTATTACTATGACAACAATTACCGTTCTACTTATCATTTTGTATTATAATCTTTCGAACCGTACGAGTCCGTCCGAGGAAAATGTCAATGAGGTAGAAGTTTTATTAAACAAAGATTTGGAATTGTATTATCCTGCAACCCCTAAGGAAGTTGTGAGGCTGTACAGTAATATGCTTGAGCATCTATATTCTGATTTAGAGGATGATGAAATAAAGGCTCTTGCCATAAAGATAAGAGAGTTGTATGATGATGAGTTGTTGGAAAACAATCCGATGGATGAATATATGAATAATCTCATTTCAGAAATTGCGGAATGGAAAGCCTCAGAACGTAAAATAACAAATTATGTATTCATAAAAGATAAGGATAATCTTACGAGCACTATTGATGGCAAGGAGTATACTACCATTCATGTATCTTATACCTTTGAAGAAAAGAAGAAATTTTTAGAGGTTTGGAGATTTTTATTAAGAAGAGATAATAATAATCATTGGAAGATCCTTGGTTGGAACCATGTTCCGCAAACAGAGGAATAACACTTCTATGATGAGAGTTTTAAAATCACTTTTGCGATTCTTTTGAATCAGTGCGAGATAGCAGGTGATGTTCGAATTTTGGAGGATAACATGACAAAAGACATATTAGTTTTAGGAATAGAGACATCCTGTGATGAAACTGCAGCTGCAGTAGTTCGGAATGGAAGAGAGGTATTATCCAATATCATTTCTTCTCAGATTGAACTTCATAAAATATATGGAGGCGTTGTACCCGAAATAGCATCTAGGAAGCATATTGAAAAGATCAATCAAGTAATTGAGGAGGCACTAAACACAGCAGAAGTTACTTTGGAGGATATTGATGCCATTGGGGTGACCTATGGTCCTGGACTAGTTGGTGCTCTGCTGGTTGGCGTAGCGGAAGCGAAAGCCATTAGCTTTGCCTTAGGAAAGCCATTGATTGGAGTTCACCATATAGAAGGACATGTTTCTGCTAATTATATTACAAATAAGGAGCTCGAACCGCCTTTTCTATGTTTGATCGTATCTGGCGGACATACTCATTTGGTACTAGTTAAAGAGTATGGTGAGTATGAAATAATCGGCCATACTAGAGATGATGCAGCAGGAGAAGCCTTTGATAAGGTTGCTCGGGCAATCGGCTTAGGATATCCAGGCGGACCTAAGATTGATAAGCTATCAAAAGAAGGAAGTAAGGATGCGATTCCATTTCCGCGAGCTCATATTGAAGGAGCACCTTATGATTTTAGCTTTAGCGGTTTAAAATCTGCGGTTTTAAATTATATTAATTCCAGTGAGATGAAGCATGAAGAAATTAACCGTGCAGATATCGCTGCTTCTTTTCAAGAAGCAGTTGTTGATGTTCTTGTAACAAGAACGATGATGGCGGCAAAGGATTTTGGAATGAAGAAGATTGCTATCGCCGGGGGTGTGGCGGCAAATTCATCTCTTAGGGAAGCCATGAGTGCAGCTTGTAAGGAAAATGGATTTGCATTTTATTATCCAACCCCTATATTTTGCACCGATAATGCAGCAATGATTGCATCTGCCGCTTATTACGAATATCGGAAAGGAATCCGAAGTGGTTTCGATTTAAATGCAATACCTAATCTAAAAATAGGGGAAAGATAATTAGGAGTTATTATGGATAAAAGTAAGGTTACGGCCATTGTATTGGCTGCAGGCAAGGGAAAAAGAATGAATTCATCCCTTGCAAAACAATTTTTAATGCTTCATCAGAGACCGATTTTGTATTATTCATTAAAAGCCTTTGAAGAGAGTAGTGTGGATGAAATTGTACTAGTAACTGGGGAAGACCAGGTGGTATACTGCCGTGAAAATATCGTTAAACAATATAAAATCGGTAAAGTTTCGCAGATCATAGTTGGTGGATCAGAACGATATGATTCGGTATACAAGGCACTACTTGCTGTGGAGAAGAGTGATTATGTCTTAATTCATGATGGTGCCAGACCATTCATATCAAAGGATTTGATTGAAAATGTTATTTTACAGGTAAAAACACATAGGGCATGTATCCTGGGAACACCTGTGAAAGAAACCATTAAAGTAATTAATACCGATGGCTATATTGCAGCTTCCCCAGATCGGAGTACCCTATGGAATGCACAAACCCCCCAAGCCTTCGAATATGAAACTATAAAAAAAGCATATACTATATTCAATCAGGATAAGGATAGAGATAGAAATAAGATGACCGATGATGCCATGATTTATGAGACTTATCTCAATCAACCTGTGAAAATGCTTTTGGGTGACTATCGGAATATTAAGATTACTACTCCTGAGGATTTGGCTATAGCGGAAGCCCTGATAGACGATCTATTGTGCTAAAAAAATATAAAAATCAAACAATTATAATAAAAAGTTTCAAAAAAGCACTTGACACTTTTTTGTGGTGATGATATACTAGCTAAGCGACGTTTGGAGAGGTGTCCGAGTGGTTTAAGGAGCTGGTCTTGAAAACCAGTGATCCCGCAAGGGACCGTGGGTTCGAATCCCACCCTCTCCGCTCGATATTAAACTACTTGTTAAAGTGGTTTCAGTATCCTTTAAATAAGTGAATGATTGTTTTAAATCAGCAAGTATTCATTTTGGAGAAGTACCCAAGAGGCTGAAGGGGCTCCCCTGGAAAGGGAGTAGGTCGTTAATAGCGGCGCGAGGGTTCAAATCCCTCCTTCTCCGTTCTACTTTTTTGATTATTAATCGATGAAAAAGATTAAAAAAATATTTAAAAAAATAATTAAAAAAGTAGTTGACAAGAGCTTGAATGCATGATAAGATAGACGAGCTGGTGTTGAGAAAGACACGGCGAAC
>JAAYQP010000091.1 GCA_012519195.1 Clostridiales bacterium
AGCAATTTTGTTCGTATACTTCCAAATAGCCTACCGATCATGGATTTTCTCTGAATATTGGATCCCTGATTGACAACCTGATGACCTTTTGGTATGCCTGTTTTGATTTTCTCAATAAGAGAAAGAAAAAATTCTTTCATATTCATCTTATGTATCCCCCCCTATTTTTTTAGTAATCTTATCAAGCGCGATTAAATATTATCTATCATCCCTATAATCTTACCATATATGACATTATTTTCAAGGGGTTTTAAAGATATAAGGCAAAGTCCAATGTGAACTTCGTTCCCATAAGAGCATTTTTTCTTGCATAGGATCTTATTAGCTGCGCAAGAAAAAAGGGATGATGGAAAAATATTCACATCATTCCCTTAAAGTATTATATTTTGCTTGGAGAAGCGCTGTAATGATAAAACATTGACAAAAACCCCAAGAACATACTGATTATTGCAATAATAAAGGGTAGAAAAATTTTTAATTCAGAGGAAGCATTATCTAAACTATAAAATATACATAGGGACAATGCCGCAAATGAAATAACTGCAAATAGTAAGCCTCGTGTGATCCGTCTGTATTTACTAACTCGATATTTTAGAATTATCTTTCTCATAAAATTCCTTCTTCCTTTTTTAGATTTTATCACCGTTCCATATTATAAACGAGTTAAATCTAAAAAAGGTTGCAGATTATTTCATAAAAATTGGAAAATATTTAAGTTTTTACTACAATAGTATTAAATGTTCCTCTTCCTTCTTATTCCTTTAACATGGAAGCAAATTTTTTACCAAATTCGATGCAGCTTTGAAGCTGTGCTTCATCTGGTACCCACTGAAGACGAATTCCTTCATCTTCTACATTAAATCCGGCATCCTTTAAATCTTCGGTTAGTAAGCGTACGGCTTCACCACCCCAACCGTAGCTACCGAAGGCTGCTGCCTTCTTATTTCTGAATTTCAAGCCCTTAACCATCTCAAGAAGACCGCTAACAGAATATAGATAGCCATTATTGATGGTCGGAGATCCTAGAAGAATTGCCTTTGACTTAAATATCTGAGTAACAATATCGTTCTTGTCTTCCTTGGATGAGTTATATAATTTAACCGTTACCTCAGGATCTACTTCTTCAATACCAAGGGCAATGGCTTCTGCCATTCTTCTGGTTGAATTCCACATGGTGTCATAGATAATGGTAATTTGATTCTCCTGATAATCCTCCGCCCATTTTAAGTATTGTTCGATAATCTGTACAGGGTTGTCTTTCCAAATAACACCATGGCTAGGGCAGATCATGTTAAGAGGAAGGTTAAAACCAAGGACCTCATTGATTTTCTTAGTTACCAGCTTACTAAATGGAGTTAATATATTGGCATAATATTTGATCGCCTCTTCATAAAGCTCTGCTTTATCTGCAATATCATTAAAGAGAGATTCTGTTGCATAATGCTGACCAAAGGCATCGTTACTAAATAAAATATTCTCTTCTGTCATATAGGTCATCATGGTATCCGGCCAATGAAGCATGGGAGCTTCCACAAAGATTAATTTGCTTTTACCGATCTCTAAAGTATCTCCAGTCTTTACGGTTACAAAGTTCCAATCTTGATGATAGTGACCTTTTAGAGATTTAACACCATTGGCAGTACAATAGATCGGAGTGTCCGGTATCTCACGCATCAGTTCCACAAGTGCACCACTATGATCAATTTCTCCATGGTTTATTATAATATAATCGATTTCCTTAAGATCGATTTCCTGCTTCAATCTTGAGACAAATTCTTTGTCATAAGGCTGCCAAACTGTATCAATCAAAACCGTCTTATCATCTCTAATCAGGTAGGAATTATAAGATGAACCTCTACGAGTAGAATATTCATTCCCGTGGAAGCATTTTAGCTCCCAATCAATCTTACCAACCCAAGTCACTTTATCTGTTATTTTCTTACCCATATCAATCTTCCTCCTAAAATTATGGTTTATTTTGATATAATAATAACATATTTACTATAATGGGCATTGATTTAAATCACAATTTGAATAATTGTTATGAAAAATGCTACTTTAGGTTATATTAACCAAAAGTAGCATCGAATATTTATACGAAGCAAAATAAAGTGGTAACCATGAATACTTGGCCTGAAAACTAAATTAATATTGTAAACTCCAGAATTTTATAATCTTGTCGATACAATATTTTAAATTAATTCGATCGACTTGGGTTAGGGCGCGTATCGGAAGCTCAGCGTATAAGTTTCCATCTATATAGTATCTGGCATATCCTACCGGTTCACCCTTCTTCAAAGGTGCTTCTACGACCTGAGGCAAATCATATTCAATATCAATGAGTTCATCGTCCCTAAGTAGTAAAGATAAATCACCCTCTAAAATTACTTTTTCCCATTTTTGCTGTCCATTCTTAACCTCAAGAGGTTTAAATTGCATAGGAACAAAAATCTGTTTGAGCTTATAATTTTCAATCCCATAATTCATCAATAGCTTTGTATCGGTCCATTTTAAATTCTTACTTGGGGGCCAACCGCAACCAAGAACGACAGAGATTAAGGTTCGATCCGGTCTCTTTAAGGCTCCTGCGAAACAATAGCCTGCACCATTGGTAAAACCAGTTTTTATACCAATGGCTCCATCCATCATATAAAGAAATCGATTCTTATTTGAAACCGTAAAGGCCCGTTTCCCATTCACCTCACGGAAGGAGTGGGAGGCGGTATTGGTTATTTTAATAAATTGATCGTTATGAATCGCGTAGCTTGAAATGAGAGCAAGATCCTTAGCTGTTGTATAATGTCCTTCGGCGTCCAAGCCGTTGGGTGTAACAAAGTTTGTGTCCATACATTCAAGACTTCTTGCCTTATCATTCATCATAGTTGCAAAGCCTTCCACGCTGCCTCCAACATGCTCAGCAATCGCTACTGCAACATCATTATGGCTTTCTAACATTAAGGAATAGAGTAGATCCTTTAAGTAATATTGTTCCCCTGGCTTGACATTTAGCTGTACATCGGGCATTCTTGCGGCATAGGAGGATATGGTAACAACCTCATCTAATTTTGCATTCTCTAGAGCAATGATACAGGTCATAATCTTGGTTGTACTGGCCATTGGCATTCGTTTATAACCATTTTTCTCATAGAGGATGCGTTTATTAGAATCATCCATCAATAAGGCAGAAAGTGCATGGAGCTTTAAGTCCTTTTGCTTGGTTGGGCGGGTTTCCCCCGGTTGCGTAATGCCCGGATCTTCTAACAATTTGCGATATTCCTGCTCTCCTTCTATGGCATGTTGATTTTCTATATTTAATTGATTAAGAAAATCGTCCTGTGTTAAGCCTGAGGAATTCCAGTCCTGATCATAGAAATCTTTTAATTGATAAAAATGAACCATGGTAAAAATGATTATAATAATGAGCCATGGGATCATTTTAAGATATTTATTCTTCATTCTCCGTACCTGATTATGTCCTTATTTAAATTTATTGTAAAATCTCTAGAATATTCATAGAAAATAATAGGTCGGTAGAATACTTAATATTTTATGTAATAGGCTCTAGATATCCCTACGAATTTAAATCATACAATCTAGTTTCAATCATACAATCTAGGTAAAATAATTTATATATCTAGCTTTAGCTGTACTTCTTCTTCTGCTTCTATTTTGAATTCTTCTTTTTTCTCTGGATTTAGTTCGGGAAGGGCATCCAAGGTATTTAAACCAAAATTTCTTAAGAATTCTTCCGTTGTTCCAAATAAGATCGGTCTTCCCGGAGCATCCAAACGTCCCATTTCGCAGACTAAATTATATTCAACTAATTTGTTTACCGCATGATCGGATTTAACGCCACGAATTGCTTCAATCTGTAATTTCGTAATTGGCTGCTTATATGCAATGATGGAAAGGGTTTCTAATAATACATCGGTTAAAACATGCTTCTTGGGAACATGGGTGATTTTAATAATTGATTCATATAGTGAGGGCTTCGTACATAATTGAAAAGATCCATCCAGCTCAATAATATGGATTCCCCTATCCTCACTTTCGTATTTATCCATCATATTATGTATAATCTTTTTTGTGGTTTCCTCATCATGGTCGATCGCTGCTGCGATACGGTTTAGTTCCACCGCTTCTCCCATGGTAAAAAGGATTGCCTCTATTTGTGCTTCTACAAGATTAATTTCCATTAAAAGTTTGCCTCCTCCATTGGAATGATATCCTCTGCAAGATATGTGATTGTAATATCATCAAACAAACATTCCTGCTCAATTTTAATTCGACCTATCTTTATTAGCTCTAGGATACCTAAGAAGGTTACGATAATCTCCATCCGGCTACATTGCGACTCCAAAAGGTTACGAAAGGAAAATCTTTTATGGGCTAACCCGTACTCTTGAATCCAGATTAATTTTTTCGATAGATTAATTTCTTCTTTTTCTATTTTACCAAATTTACTTCGAATGGGATCGATCTTATCTGCCTGTTTTTTAACGATTGATTTGTAAATCTGTTGTAGCTTGGCCAAGGTAATGTCGGATAGAAGATCTTCCACCTTGATCTCCTCTTTGTAAGCAGCGATCTCATCAGGGATGGTTGGTTTCTTAAATAAACACCTAGAAGCATCCTGTTCTTTATCCTTTAATTCTTCTGAAATATACTTGAACATTTTATATTCCAGCAAGCGTTCTACAAGCTCCTGACGTGGATCCAGAGGCTCCTCATCCTCTTTTTCCTCTGGTGGCAGTAGCATTTTCGATTTAATGTTAATTAAGGTCGCTGCCATAACCAGAAATTCACTCATAAGCTCTAGATTTTTTGTTTCCATTCTATTGATATAATCCAAATACTGCTCCGTTATTTCTACAATTGGTATATCATAGATATTTATTTTATTCTTATCGATCAAATGAAGCAAAAGATCCAAAGGTCCTTCAAATACTTCAAGCTTGACTGGTATACTCATATGAATAATCATACCTTTCTTAAAGGTTTAAAATTGCCTTAATGTAGGCACTATATTTACAAAGAGAATATAATTTAAACTCTTATTAGCTACTAGCCTTCTCCTTGCAAACTAATAATAACTAACTCCGGTGGATTAAAGAGTCGTAACATACAGGAGTGGGTTCCTAGGCCACGGGATATGATCATGTCCTTACCATCCTTAGTAAATCTTCCTGCATCAAATTTAGGAAATAAAGCAATTTGTGGCGATATCAGTCCACCAAAAAACGGGAGTCGAACCAGTCCTCCGTGAACATGTCCGGATATCGTTAAATTCGCTCCCCAAGTAGTGTATTCATTGAAATAGATTGGGTTATGGGCTATTAATAGATGAAAGGAATCATCTTTTGGCTCACCCAAGCTTGCAGTAAGAGTTTCTTGTGTTAAAGTTTCTCTTTCGCCTCTCTTGTAAAATTGAGTACTTAGGGATAGGCCGTGGATCATTAGCATAGATTCGCCATCATTAACAGCTGACATTGAATTTGAGTTTCCTCTATCATGATCTATTGTACTTTTGTCAGAAGAAAGATGAACCGAAAGGGACTGGTTCTCCAGAAATATAATTCCCAGTTTTTTTAACTGACTTTTATATTCTACCCATGTAGAATATAGTGCTTCCCTTCTCTTTCTATCTGTGTCGTCCGATTGCAGATTATCGATATCGTCCAGTAACCGCTCAAAATACAGTTCATGGTTTCCGTATCCATAGTAGATTTTATATTTTTTGGACAAATTTTTCAATAGGGTAAATGCATTGCTTGGATAACAGGCTTGTCTTTTTGTAATTAAGTCTCCTGCGATCACAATAAAATCCGGCCGTATAGAATCAACTTTATGAATTAACTTCTCATTATTTTTTCCTAAGGAATGATTGTGTAGATCCGACAATACAACAAATCTTAGTTGAACACCATGGTTTAACTTTTCTGATCTTATTTTATATTTGCTTGTAACCAAAAGTGTTTGCTCGATCTGGGACCATAAAATTAAGAGCAAAATAAGCCCTACTGCAATCGCAATGAAGTACATAAGCTCTCCTTTCCATCGGTATCGCTGACTTATGATACTTAAACATACTATTATAATATACTAGTAAGCTCTTAAACTGTCAATAAGAGGAACAAGGAATCAATGCATAGAGGATGTAAGAAAATTGAAATGGATACACAGGTGTAACCAACACACTTTGTATGTAGCATACCTTAAAAAAATACCTGCCATGATTTGTTTGTCACATATCGGAACTTATAAGGTCCGCTTATAACAAAACAAATATGGCAGGTGTTTTTCTAACGGTGGATTAGGGCTATAACTCTAGCCCCTTATATATTATATATTTTTTACAAGCATCAAGTTTTAATAGGCAAGAAAATAACGTTTTAAAACCTTTACAAAGCAATCTTTAAAGCCAGCCTTTTCGATTGCCTCAATCGCTAAAATGTCTACTGTGCCGATTTTATCATTCTCGTAGTAATAGACAATTTCACCAATTTTATCATTCTTAGCAATCGGTGCAGGAACTTCCTCCAAGAGAACTAATTCCTTGCGGATATTTTCTGATGATTTTCCTTTTGTGCATAGATAAGAGAATTCATTGGCTGCTTTTCCTTGAACTTGATCTACAACCCCCTTTTCCACTTTAACCGGGGTGATCTCTATATCACTATTATCATCTCGGTATACGCTATAGTTTGCAAAGCCGTAGTTTAAAAGCTTTGTTGCCTCTGCGAAACGGGTTTTTGTATCTGGAGCTGCCATGATAACTGCGATCAAATCCATATCATTTTTTCTTGCTGTAGCAGATAAACAATATTTTGCTAAGCTTGTCGACCCGGTTTTTAAACCGGTAGCCCCCTCATAGAATCGAACCAGTTTATTCGTATTGGTTAATCCAAATTCAGATTGCCCCTTCCTGGTCGTATGTATTATGGTATCCATCCATATGGTGGCATATTTACTTACTTCTGGATACTTGGTAATCAATTCCCGAGACATAAGTGCGATATCATAGGCAGAGGAATAATGATTATCTACATCTAAACCACAGCAATTCACAAAATTCGTATTGTTCATACCTAGCTCTTTGGCTTTTTGATTCATTCTTGCTACAAATTCTTCTTCGGATCCAGCAATAAATTCTGCCATGGCAGTTGAAGCATCATTTGCACTGGCGATACTGATGCATTTTATCATGGTTTCTACATTCTGGACCTCATAAGGTTCAAGATAAACCTGTGAACCACCCATGGAGGCAGCATGCTCGCTTACGGTAACCTCATCCATAAGTTTGATCTGTCCGGCTTCTAAAGCTTCAAAGATTAGCAGTAATGTCATTATTTTTGTAATACTTGCTGGCCGTAGTCGTTCATCCTTGTTTTTCTCATAGATTATAGTCCCAGTAGAACCCTCCATTAAGACGGCTGAGGGAGTTAATAGATCCATCTGGGCATCGACCATTGCAGTTACCGGAATGACCTCGTCATCCAAATCAGGAGATGTATTTCTAATGCCTGCATGGATGGAAATTGGGGATAAGAGGGAGAAAACCAGAGTACAAATGATTAAGAAAGCATATATTTTTTTCATATTCACTCCATAATTATCTATTATTAATATTTTAATCCGAGCAATACAATTTTAGACCATTCCTAGAATATATTTGTCTATAAAATTAGGTTTTCCCTATTTTACCCGAACTTTACACTTTACTTCCTTTCCTTTCCACCTGGCAGTAATTACTGTACTTCCTTTGCTTTTCCCTTTCACTCTACCAAACATGGAGACAGTGGCTACATTGGGGTCACTACTCCTCCATCTTGGAAAGTGGGCAGGGCCAGTCACTTTTAATCGAGCAGAATCCCCAACGGATAAAGTGATCTTATCTTTATTGATATCGATAACACGAACCCGGCATTTTAATTCCTTACCATCTACTTTTGCAACAATGAAGGCTTTTCCGGTTTGGTATGCAAAAACTCTTCCATTAAAGTTAACACCTGCTACTCTGAAATTCGTCGAGTGATAGGATACCCATTTGTTGATGCCATAGACAAATAGATGATATTCTTCTCCCTTTTTCAGAACGAGATCTTGCTTATTTAAATGTAACTGGAAGGGGAGTATGATAATTTTTCGGTAAAATACAGAGCTATTACGAATAATAAAAGTAAGTATTAACAAAGTGATAATTCCGCCAATAATTCCCTTGATCAGGTTACGTAGAGGTTTATTTTGCACACGATCCTCTCCTACTCTTTAGGAATATAATAGATTAATCGAACAAGGTTCGCATAGGATATTCCTAATCTTATCATAGTAATATTCAATGAAGAACTCATCTAGAACTATCTAGGATATCCCTATTAACTTACTTCAAAAACAGGTCGATATAACAGTTAATATTCTAATAACTAGTATGAATTAGAAAATTTTAAATGTATATTTAATTTATGGATTGACTAAGACTACAAAAAAGTATAGAATTAATCATTAAAAACAAAGGGAGATGATAATAATGAGTTTTAAGTTTATTCAGGAAGTAATTTCGCCGGAAGAATTAGTAAAAGCTTATCCCCTTCCAGAAAAAGACGCAAAGCGTAAAATGGAACGGGATATTGAGATAAAGAAAGTAATAACAGGTGAATCAGATCGATTTCTTGTTATTATCGGACCATGCTCTGCTGATAACGAAGATGCGGTATGTGATTATATCTCCCGCTTGGCAAAGGTTCAGGAAAAGGTTGAAGATAAACTTATTCTGATTCCCAGAATATATACCAATAAACCAAGAACTACAGGGGAAGGATATAAAGGAATCGTACACCAGCCGGATCCGGAGAAAGAGCCGGATTTACAGGAAGGTATTATTGCAATGCGAAAGATGCATCTTCGGGCGATTGCAGAAACCGGCTTAACAGCAGCAGATGAAATGCTTTATCCAGAAAATTGGCCCTATGTGGAAGATATCCTATCCTATGTGGCAGTAGGAGCACGTTCCGTAGAGGATCAGCAACACCGACTTACCATTAGTGGTATGGATGTTCCTGCCGGCATGAAAAATCCTACCAGTGGTGATTTTTCCGTTATGCTAAATTCTGTTGTTGCAGCTCAGGCCAGCCATACCTTCCTATATCGTAAGTGGGAAGTTAAAACCTCCGGTAATCCTCTGGCACATACGGTACTGAGGGGCGCAATCAATAAGCATGGGCAATCCATACCCAACTACCACTATGAGGATCTGTACCGTTTAGTGCAAATGTATCAGGAACGGGATCTGCAGAATCCAGCTATTATTGTTGATTCTAATCATGCTAATTCCAATAAAAATTATAAAGAACAGCCAAGAATTGTAAAAGAGGTATTACACAGTCGTAAGATTTCTCCTGAGATTCGCCAATATGTAAAAGGCCTTATGATTGAAAGCTATATTGAAGGCGGTAATCAATCGATCCATGAACGGATCTATGGGAAATCCATTACTGATCCATGCCTAGGATGGGAAGAATCCGAAAAACTAATCTATACCATAGCGGATAATATTTAATTGTACTTCTTATCTTACCTAACAATGAGTTTTCTGAAATAGAGGCAGGCTGTTACAAATTATATAAGGGTATACTATATACCGTAATGCACCGTTAGAAGAACACCTGCTGTGATTTGCTTTGTCATAAGCGGACCTTTTATGTCCGATATGTGACAAACAAATCATGGCAGGTGTTCTTATATCGGTGTGTGAGGTATATGTATACCCATTTTAATTATGTAACAGCCCCTATTTATTAGGCTCTTGGATGAGTTTTTTCATACACTACTCTGCTATTTGTATAAGAATGGGTCAGATATTGCTGGGTTGTCATAATATCATTATGTCCCATAAATTCTCTAACACTTTCTAAATCTGCTCCATTATTAAGTAAATGCATGGCGAAGGTTTGACGAATCTTGTTTGGATTGATTCCATCGATTTCTGCCGATAAAGCATATTCCTTTAATATTTTCCAGAGGCCCTGTCGGCTTAATTTCTCACCGGAAGTGTTTAGGAATAGATAATCGATATTCCTTTTATTAAAGGTTTCCTGACGGATGTTCAAATACTGTTCTAAGGCGTTCCTTGCTTTCTTCCCGATCGGTATATTCCTTTCATTTTTTCCTCCACAGGTTATATATTTCATCTTTAAGTTAAGATCCTGAACTTTAAGGGAAACCAGCTCGGATACCTTTATTCCGGTAGCATACAGTAGTTCCAATATAGCCTTATCACGGATGCCTTTCGGAGTATTCAGATCCGGTTGCTGTAATAGTTTATTCATTTCCTTGGTTCCAAGAAATTCTGGCGGTTTTCTTGTTACCTTTGGGGGACTAAGTCTTTCCGAGGGGTCATTTGCTATCTTCCCGCGCTTTAATAGGAAAAGAAAGAAAGCTTTTATTGTAGAGATATTTCTAGATACAGATGCAGGGGAATAGCCCTCTTTTTCCAGATGCAATACATAGGAGTTAAGGTTCGTTTCGCTAATTGTCGTAACTGAGATGTTTTCCTGTTTAGCTAAGAACATACACAACTTGTTAAGATCAGCCTGATATGCCTGAATTGTATTAGGTGAGGAACCCTTTACTTCCCTTAGATATGTTATAAAATCTAATATGTTCTGCTCCATTTCTTACCTCCTCTTTTGAATATAGATAGATCAGGTACTTGCGAAACATATGATTGTCTTTATCTTATCGTTTACTTATGACGAAAAGAGACGGATCACCTTTTTTAGGATATAGGATCCCGCATATGCTTCTAGGAAACTGCCAATTAGTAAAGTGATTGCAAGTATAATTAATAGGAAAAAATATGGTTTTATTATATTAAAAAATCCATTAAAATGGCTCCGATTATCATGATAGATTTTTTTACATAACTCGTAACCTTTGAAAAGGCTTATGATTACTATGGGTAAGTAAATCAGTCCATGGGGAAATTTGTAAGCGAGAACCAGTAATAAACCTTTCATTCCATAACGCATGGTTACTGCGGAGATAAAAAAACCGGTATAAAATCCAAATGCACAAATTTTTAATGCCATGTAGGGAATTCCAAGGATGGTAATACTAAGAAGCCAGAACATACAGAATTCTTTTATATTATTTGATAAAATATACCAAAAAAGCCCTGAATAGTCGATATCACTTTCAGAGATATTGGCAAAAACTGAATTTTGATACTCTTGTAACTGTGTTAGATAGGAATCGCTAAAAATATTGGCAGATATTACACCAAAAAACAATCCACAGATTAGTAGGATGATTGCAATCTGCACAACATTAAGACGATGTAATTGTAATTTAACCTGTCTCATACCAATGCTACTCCGTCTTCTTTTCTATATAAAATAGATATGACAAGAAAAGAAAAATAGAACAAGCATCTTTTTTACAATCCCTTTTTATAGTCCCATTTTTGATTTATAGGCAAGGATAGCTGCGATTGTTTTTGCATCAACAATCTTACCTTCGAATATCATCTTGGTAAGTTCTTCAACCGTATAGCGTTCAACCGAAACATATTCATCCTCATCCAAATTCTGTTTGGAAGGGGTTAGATCCTTAGTATAATAGATTCCTATCCGCTCATTACTGAAGGCTACCGTTGTATAGATGTCAATTAGGTGATGTGCTTCCCCGGCCTTATATCCGGTCTCCTCTTCGCATTCGCGAATTGCACAACTTTTGTAATCTTCACCTGCATTCAGTCCTCCGGCAGGAATTTCCATAGTATCCTGATCGATCGCGATACGACTTTGCCGTACCATAAGGATTTTTCCATCCGAATCTACTGGTACCATGGCAGCAGCACCCTTATGATCAATAAAATCAAAGATAGCCTGCCTTTCTCCGTTGATTTCAATTGTGTCTTTATAATAATCTATAACGCTTCCTTTACTAACTAATTCTCTTTTTATTCTTTTGTAATGGTCCATTTTCTACACCTCTTGCTAAAGATAATCTATATTATAAAATAAATTGGAATAAAATTAAAATGTAAATATTCCCTCTAGTTCTTACTAAGTTCTTTCGAGCGATTATAGCAAGCATCCGTTGCTTTCATTATAGCATTACGAAAGCCATACTCCTCCAAAGCCTTTACCGCTGCAATCGTCGTACCTCCTGGAGAACAAACCCGATCCTTAAGCCTTCCTGGATGCTCTCCTGTTTCCATTACCATGGAAGCTGCACCAAGAAGGGTCTGAGCAGCCAAGCTATATGCCTTATCTCTTGGGATACCATAGCTAACAACGCTATCTGCCAATGCTTCTATAAATAGATAAGCATAGGCTGGAGAACTACCGCTTGCACAGGCTACTGCATTCATAAGATTTTCATCAAACACCTCATACTTTCCAAAGGAAGAGAAAAAACGATCAATAATATTCCTCTCGTCCTCTGAAAAATCATCCTCTGAAAAACTAATTCCGGTCATCCCCTTTGACACTAAAGCAGGGGTATTCGGCATAGCACGAACAACCTTAATTGTTTTTGATAAGCTTTTCTTTATGGATTCAATCGTAATGCCGACAGCCAGTGAAATAATAATTTGATTTTCATGAACAGCATCTTTTATCTCATCCAAAATATGAGGATAGATCTGCGGTTTGACCGCCAAGATCAAATATTCACATTGTTTGGTGACCGCTCTATTATCTTCTAAATAAGGAATTCCAGTTTCCTGAAAAATAGCCTCTCTACGAGCTTTTGTAGCGCTTGTATAAATAACCTCATCCTTTCCAAAGGTATTAATTGCCGCTTTCAATAGTGGATAACCCATGTTACCAACGCCAAGAAACCCAAATAGTGCCATAATGCTCCTTCTTTCTTATATATTCATTAGGTAATTACTAACTTTACTACTTTATCAATTTTGTATACAGCCTATATCCTATACTTTAACCTATTCTAACATAGATGAATTAATTGGTAAACTATTTGATTTTATGATTCGAATCATATTTTTTAATGTAATAGATAAGGCTGTAGAGACGTCTTTTATATAATTGCCTCACTACAGCCTATATAATAATGTTTCCTTATACTAATTGATTAACAAACTCTTCGATTCGATCAAGACCTATTTTAATCTGATCAAGGGAAATAGCATAGGATAGACGGATATGATCATCAAAGCCAAAGTCTACACAGGGAATAACTGCTACATTGAAATCCTCAATAAGTATTTTGGCAAGATTTGATACATCTCCAATCTTTGTTCCTTTATATTCTTTATTTAATGTTTCACTAATATCAACAAATAAGTAAAAGGCTCCCTGTGGCTTTAAAGCTGAGATTAGCTTCATACTAGCCACTCGTTCATACATATAGTCTCTTCTCTTGTTAAACTCCTGATTCATCGCATAAACAGAATCCTGTGGTCCAAGGAGAGCCTCATAGGCAGCCTTTTGGGCGATCGAGTTTGGATTCGATGTCTGATGGCTTTGAACACTTCCCATAATTTTTGCAACTTCCTTTGAAGAACCGGTATAACCAATTCTCCAACCCGTCATAGCATAGCTTTTTGCAACGCCACTGACCGTTATGGTTCGTTTATAAATTTCATCATTTAAGGAAGCAATGCTGACGTGCTCTTCATCCCCATAGATTAAGTTTTCATAAATTTCATCGGAAATCACATAGATATCGCGTTTAATAACGACTTCTGCGATAGCCTCTAATTCTTCCCTCGTATAAATCATTCCAGAAGGATTATTCGGAGAATTAATAATTAATGCCTTTGTTTTTGGAGTACAAGCTGCATCGATCTGCTCTGCTGTTACTTTATAATTCTGTTCTTTTTCTGCACGAATGTAAACCGGAACACCGTCGGCAAGTTTTACAATTTCCGGATAGCTTAACCAATAGGGTGTGGGAATGATTACCTCATCCCCTGGATTGCAGATTGCTTGGAAAATATTCGTCAATGCATGTTTTCCACCATTACTAATAACAATCTGGCTAGGTTCATAGGAAATTCCATTAAACTTTAAAAACTTATTGCAAATGGCTTGTTTTAGCTCCAGTGTACCAGAAGCCGGGGTATATTTGGTAAAGCCATTCTCGATTGCTTTTATTGCAGCATTGCAGATATTATCTGGAGTGTTAAAATCAGGTTCTCCTGCACCAAATCCTACGACATCGATCCCTTTTTCCTTTAATTCCTTTGCCTTTGCTGTAATCGCCAATGTTGATGATGGCCGAACCGCCTGTGCCTTTTTCGATAGTGTTAATGCCATATTGCACCGTCCTTTTCTAGTTTTAACTTATTATTTTCATTTGTAATCGATACGAGTAAATTCATTATATTTTTTCGAAAATATTTACTGTATATTTAAAGATTACTATATCGCTTTCTTTAATATTTATTACCTAATTTGAATATCTTTAACATTGTAATATATTATTTTTAAATATGCAATAAAAATAGTATAATTTCTTAAAAAAGTATCTCGCTGGGTGGTCATTTGTCTGTGTAACGCGGACTTTTTGTGCAATTTGTCCAATTATATAGTGCATAATTAATACAATGATATAATTTTGTATTGATATTCCTTCATTTCATTGGAAATGATAGTTGTTTTATTCATTTAGATGCAAAAAAACCTTGCAAATACATTTCTATATTTACAAGGTTTTTATTTTCTAATTCTTATTTTGCATAATCAGTAACTCTTGATTCTCTGATTACATTAACTTTAATCTGTCCTGGATATTCTAATTCACTCTCGATCTTCTTGGATAAGTCACGTGCTAATAATATCATATCTGCATCAGTAATTTGGTCCGGTATAACCATTACACGAACCTCCCTACCTGCCTGGATAGCATAGGACTTATCTACCCCCTTAAAACTATTGGTAATATCTTCTAGTTGCTTCAGTCTGTTGGTATATGTCTCCAATGTTTCACGCCTTGCACCTGGTCTTGCTGCAGAAATTGTATCCGCTGCTTGGACAATACATGCAATTAATGTTTGGAATTCAACATCACCATGATGTGCCTCTACTGCATTAATTACTACTGCAGGTTCTTTGTATTTTCTACAAAGATCTACACCGATCTGTACATGAGTACCTTCCATTTCATGGTCAATCGATTTGCCGATATCATGCAATAATCCAGCACGTTTTGCAAGTCTTACATCAACTCCAATTTCCCCGGCTAACAATCCGGATAAAATAGCTACCTCAATGGAATGCTTGAGCGCATTCTGACCATAACTTGTCCTAAATTTCATCTTGCCGATAAGCTTAACAAGTTCTGGATGAATTCCATGAACCCCTACTTCAAGCGTAGCAGCTTCTCCTGCTTCCTTAATCTGAATCTCAACTTCTTTTTGAGCCTTTTCTACCATCTCTTCGATTCTAGCTGGATGAATTCTGCCATCAACAATCAGTTTTTCCAATGCAATTCTTGCAATTTCTCTTCTAATTGGATCAAAGGCTGATAGAATAACAGCTTCTGGAGTATCATCAATAATTAAGTCCACACCAGTTAGAGTTTCTAAGGTTCTGATGTTGCGTCCTTCTCTACCAATGATTCTACCTTTCATTTCGTCGTTAGGAAGCTGGACAACAGAGATCGTTGCCTCAGCAACATGATCTGCAGCACATCTTTGGATTGCTGTAACTACATAATCCTTTGCTTTCTTATCCGCTTCTTCTTTTGCTTTGGATTCCATTTCCTTAATCATAATAGCGGTTTCATGTTTTACTTCTTCTTCAACAGTCCTTAAAAGATATTCCTTAGCTTGTTCGGAGGTTAATCCAGAAATCTTTTCTAATTCCTGTAGCTGCTTTTCTTGGAATTTTTCAATCTCTTGTTTACTCTTTTCCAATTCAGCTTCTCTTACAGATAATCGAGATTCCCTTTTTTCCAGTGCTTCGGTTTTTTTGTCCAAAGTTTCTTCTTTGGTCAAAACCCGCTTCTCATAGCGTTGTAATTCTGCTCTTCGTTCCTTAGTTTCCCGTTCGAATTCATTTTTCGCTTTTAAAGCTTCCTCTTTTGCTTCAAGTAAAGCTTCGCGTTTCTTAGTTTCTGCAGTTTTTAATGCTTCATCTATGATCTCTCTAGCTTTCTCTTCCGCACTACCAATTTTCGCCTCATATACCTTAATGCGATAGGCAGTTGCTATTTTCCAGGTAAGGAAAGCTACGATAACTAAGGTAACTATAATAGCAATCGCTATATATAAAGCATCTTGCACAGGAGCACCTCCTTATTCAGTTTTCATTGTACAAAATATACAACATATAAATTTTATACTGTTTTTGCTAATATGTCAAGTATACCATGAAATAATTTATCTATTATGTCAAAATATAGTATGTTTGCAGAATGTTACCTCCATATATTCTAAATCTAATCTACAGTTTGTTTTTTTATTATTAGAACTTAGATCAGAGTTTTCATTATAATTAAAAGTAAATTCTTATAATTATACAAATAATGATACAAATAAGGGGCTTTTGCAATGATATATTTGCAAAAACCCCGAATATTCCTATGCGGTTACTAGTTCACCCATATAATAGAAGCCCTTACTTTCCTTTAAATAAACATCAACAATTTTTCCAATTAAGGAAGTATCGCCTGGAAAATGTACAAGAAGGTTATTGCTTAATCTACCAGTAAGTAAATTTGAATCCTGGGCATTAACCTCTTCTACCAGTACCTTTTGGACCGTATGTTCTTCCTTACCTGCAGATTTTTTTGCACATTCCTGTACCAGCTTGAGCAAGCGATCAAATCGCTCCTTGGCAAGGGAACTCTCTACTTGATTCTCCATGGCTGCTGCAGGGGTTCCTGTTCTTTTTGAATAAAGGAAGGTGAAGGCATTATCGAAGCAAACCTTTTCAACCACATCCAATGTCTCTAAGAAATCATCCTCTGTCTCACCAGGGAAGCCTACAATAAGATCGGTCGTCAGGGAGATCCCAGGAACTGCTTCACGGATCCGATCAACAAGATCGAGATAGTCCTCCTTTGTATAACGACGATTCATAATTTTTAAAAGCCTTGTACTACCAGATTGGAGTGGTAGATGAAGATGATTGCAGATTTTTTGGCTATCTCTCATCACATCGATTAAATCCTGAGATAAATCTTTTGGATGGGAGGTCATAAAGCGTATTCTTTCAATACCATCTATCTTCTCGATCTCTTTTAGTAGCTGAGCGAAGGTGATTGGTTTCTCTAAATTCTTCCCATAGGAATTCACATTTTGTCCTAACAGCATGATCTCAACAACGCCATCTGCTGCTAGTGCAGTAATTTCCTCAATAATATCCTGTGGGTCTCTACTTCTTTCCCTGCCCCTTACATAGGGTACAATGCAATAGCTACAGAAATTATTACAGCCATACATGATATTTACGCTGGCTTTAAATTTAAACTTTCTGTCGCTGGGCAGATCCTCTACGATTAAATTCGTATCCTTCCACAAATCGATAACCATTCGATCGGATTCCAGTCTTGTTTTTAAGAGTTCTGCCAATTTAAAGATATTATGTGTTCCAAAGATAATATCTACAAATCGATATTTGGATTTTATTTTTTCAACAGCAACCGGTTCCTGCATCATACAACCGCACAAGGCTACTAACATACTGGGATGCTTTTCCTTGAGAGTACCTATATAACCAAGATGGCCATATACTTTATTATTGGCGTTTTCTCTGACAGTGCAGGTGTTATACAGAACAAAATCGGCATCCTCAGAATCCGTCTCTTCATAACCAATCTGCTTTAATATTCCAGATATTTTTTCCGAATCCCTGCTATTCATTTGACATCCGAAGGTAACGATATGAAAGGTTTTCTTGCGGCCGGTTTTCTTCTCTTCCAGTTCATATCGTTTTTTTAATTCCTCTATAATTGCTTGCTGTCTTAGTGCTTCTTGTTCATTACTTATCGTATTAGTGTTATTCATTGTATCCTCCAAAAGTATTGCTATATGATCAAACTGCCGAATTCCAGTATAACCAGCTTCAAATTTTCAAAAACAGGTTTCCGATAGTCCGGATTGAGAGGAAAATCGGCATTCTCATCTACGGTTTCAATTGTTAAAGCAGGTCTACTAAAATACTCAGAAAAATAATGAACCGTATTGCCACCACTATCACCGATCTCAATTTCCTCTTCCGGATTCATGAGCTTATAATTGGTTATTTCCTTTAATTTATTCGCTATCATTAATTGTCGTTCATTATAGGATAGTGGCATTGTATTACGGTAATAATAAATGGAATCCCCTCTTGAATGAAAATCTAAAAAACCAAGGGGACGATATGTATGAAAAATTTCAATTAAAGCCTTTGTTTCATTTTCACTTGCAACTTGATCGTTTTTATTCCTAGCACGCCAGAGACGGCTTGGAAAATTACGATTGAGATCTACTCCCCTAGCGTTAAACTTCCACTCCTTGGCCGGGACCCCTTGTTCCAAGGAAAGCTTTTTTAGCCATGAATCACGAATTGTATCAAATCCTTCTAATGATATCATATATCCATCCGGATTTAATAGTGGAATAAATAGGATGGTAAAGGTTTGCAACAATTCATATGTACAGGAGCGATATAGCATTTGCTCATATTCTTCTTCTAGATGGGAGTTGGAAGAAGAAATTAATTGCTTTTTTAATGCTTCTCGTTTTCTTTTATGGTTTACATATAGTTTTGCATAAAATTCAATAATTCGCATTAGAACGACCGGATTAATAGTTTCTCTTCCATGGACGCCGCCGCAACAAACCATATAATTTTTTCCCAAGCCCAACTTAAGTAAAATTATGTCACGATTGTCGTGGGACTTTCCAATCGTGACACATTTTAGAATACTATCATATTGTGCTGCTAATGCTTTTGCATCTGAAACTAATTTATCATATGGATAGATTGGATTATCCAAATCAACTATCATTATACAGACTCCTTGTATGAAATTCAATCATAATATTCTATGACATAGATAAGAAAATTATGAAGGAAGCTGTACTAAGTAAGTTGATATCCTATTCAAAGTTATAAAAGATCTGTGTAATAGGGGAATCCTTTGATAATATTAGAGTTTTCTCCTTTCCTGTAAGGGAGGATTTGGCGGCTTCAAGGGAGCGGATATAGGTGTAGAATTCACTTCTTTCTGGGTTAGAATAAGCTTCTGAGAGAATCCTCATATATTCTGCTTCCCCTTCTGCAATAATTTTTGCAGCCTGTGTTTTAGCATTGGAAACGCTGATTGCTACCTCTCGATCTGTAGAGTTACGGATAATCTGTGCTTCCGATTCTCCCTCCGCAGTATAGGTAGCAGCCATCTGAGCCCGTTCTGATATCATTCTTTCAAACACTGCATTCTTATTATCACTAGGCAAATCCAGATGCTTTGTTTCTACTGATATTAATTCAATACCATAGTTCTCCATGGTATTTCCTATATTATCCATGTATGCCTGATCCAGCTCTCCATCTCTACCACTGATGACATCATTTTGTGAAAGGCTACTAATTACATTCTTCATAGCATTATATACCGTTGTATCAATCCTAGTTTCAGCCAAAGCAACAGAGGAATTTAAGGTCTGTGCAAATCGAATCGGATCGGAAATCTTCCATAGTACATAGCTATCGGATACCATGGTTTTCTTATCCATAGTAATGACATCGGATTCTGGCATATCATAGAATTTGATGTTCTTTGGGAGACTATCGGTTGTTTCCACAAAAGGAGTTTTAAAGGAGAGACCAGCTTGATCGATTACTCGTTCAATTTTATTAAAACGTTTTATTAGGGTATACTCATCTTCTCTGGTTATTACCATGGAATTCATTAGAAGAAATATCGCACCAATGAAGATAATTGCCAATAACACCCCGGTAGTTTTCTTGACTTTATTACCCATACTTATTCCTCCCTTTCTATCGAGGATGTATCCTCATGATTATTAGAGGAACTATTCCCCTGATTTATTAATGGTTCTATGGGCAAAAGTTTTTGCACATCGGATTCGCCCCCCTCAATAATAATCTTAAGGGAAGGAAGTACCTCTTCCATCGTTTCATAGAACATTCTTTGTTTTGTAATCAGAGGGTTTTTCTTGTATTCCTCAAACATTTCATTAAATCGTGCTACTTCTGCCTGTGCTTCATTGATTCGTTCGGTTCTGCTTGTTTCTGCTTTTTGCAGAATCATATCAACTTCAGCCTCAGCCTTAGGAAGTTTCTCATTCCGATACTTATTGGCATTATTAACCGCTGTTTCCTTTCCCTGCTTTGCTGTTTCAACAGACTTAAAGGCTTCCATGACCTCCTCATTCGGTGGTTCTGCATCCTGTATCGTAATATTTACCAATTGGATACCGATATCATGCTTCTCTAATTTTAAAAGAATGGACTCTTTAATTTGTGCCTGAATCTCATTTTTACCAGTTGTAATAACACTATCTACATCGCTACTGCCAACAACCATTCGAATACTACTTTGGGCAATATTCTTAAGAATCATAACCGGCTCTTCGGATGCATATAAAGCCTTAACTGGATCAGAAACCTTATATTCTATAAAAAAGTCAACATTTACAAAGTTAAAATCCTTGGTTATCATCATGGATTCTGATTCAAGAAATGTATTCGTCGTCGAATCATATCCGATGGGAAACCCTTTGATTGTAGTATCTACCTTCTGTACCTTCTGGATTAACGGAATCTTAAAATGTAGTCCTGCGGTACCCACCGTCTTTGCCCTACCAAAGGTTGTTATTACCGCCTGCTCCTGCTCTTTGATTGTATAAAAAGAACCAAAAAATAATATAGTGGCTATCATAATCCCAATTATGAGTAATACAAAACTCTTCATTTTTTTAAAGAAGTTTTTAACATTACCCTTGGGCGGAAAATCATAAATCTTCTTTTCTTCCATACTTACCCCTCTTTCTAATTACTAATTCCTTTGTAGTGTCTATTAGGTATCAAATTCTTATCGTATCTGCCCATCTCCCATAATAATATACTTGGTAGTGGTTAGTGCCTTGAGTCCCATAGGTCCCCTAGCATGAAGTTTCTGGGTACTGATACCGATCTCTGCTCCAAACCCAAATTCATTCCCATCCGTAAATCGTGTTGAGGCATTGACATAGACTGCTGCTGCATCTACCTCATTCAAGAACTTCATGGCCTTGGAATAATCCTTTGTAATAATAGCATCGGAATGCTTCGTATTGTAGTAATTGATATGGTCAATGGCCTCATCAATACTTTCGACGATCTTTAAGGAGATTATACGATCCAGATACTCTGTTCCATAATCTTCTTCTGTGGCTGGGACACATTGACTGCTTATGCTACAAGCCTCTTCATCTGCACGAATTTCAATATCCTTAGAGGAAAGTCTTTGGACTAATTGTGGAATAAACTCTTGACTGATTTTTTTATGGATAACTAGGGATTCACAAGCATTGCAAACACCAAGTCGCTGAGTCTTGGCATTGTCAATGATATCCAAAGCCATGGCAAAGTCAGCACTTTCATCAACATAGATATGGCAATTACCGGTACCAGTTTCAATAACCGGAATTGTACTATTTTCTACTACCGTACGAATTAAACCTGCACCACCCCGGGGAATTAGCACATCTATGTAACGGTTCATCCGCATAAGCTCTACAACTTTTTCCCTCGAAGTGTCTTCGATTAATTGGATTGCATCTGGTGTACATCCAGCCTTTGTCAGTCCCTCTCGAATTACTTTTACGATCGCCTTATTCGAATGAATAGCATCACTGCCACCTCTAAGGATTACAGCATTTCCTGTCTTAAAGCACAGTCCAAAGGCATCCGCTGTGACGTTTGGCCTGGATTCATAAATAATGCCAACCACTCCTAAGGGAACCACTTTCTGTCCAATATTTAATCCATTGGGACGAATCTTAATGGAAAGTACTTCACCGATTGGATCCGGTAATGCAATGATTTCCTTTAGCCCCTCCGCCATTCCTTCCAGCCTTTCCTTGGTCAGCCGAAGTCGATCAATTAAGGAGCTTTTCATTCCATTTTTTTCTGCAATTGCAAGATCTACTGCGTTGGCAGATAGTATATCATTTGCATTTTCAAGTAATGCCTCTGCACAAAGTCTCAAAGCATTATTTTTTTTCTCCTGCATCATCCGATTAAGAAGAACGGATGCTTTCTTAGCATTCAAACCAATCTGATTTAAATCAGTCATGATATCCCACCTTTCCGTAAGAATAAGAATTTGATAAACTACAACTACCTTATTGATTACCTATTAAGTCAATGACATTGTATCATTTGTTTTGGTGTAATTATATAATCCACCGGAATATCATATTCCTCGGATACGATGCTTTCTAGGATCTGAAATTCATAGGCCAAAGCTATTTTAATAAAATTATTCTTGGTATCCAGTGCTAAATAGCGATCATAATAACCGGCACCATAACCAATCCGGTTTCCATTCGTATCAAAGGCCAATCCAGGTACCAAGATAAGTACCTTACTATTTTCTAGCTCTTTTAAATGAAATAAAAGGTCCGGGTTAGGGATCGGCTCTGGTACACCGAATTTACTGGGAACTAGATCTTCAAAATTACTTATCTGGTAAAAGTTCATATTTTTTCCTTCCACCCTTGGTACAAAAACCTTCTTCCCATCAAATCTTGCTTTTGATATTATGGTTCTGGTATTAGCCTCAGCTTGAAAGGAAACATAGGATAAAAGTTGGTTGCTCTGCCGGTAAATTTCAGTTTGAAACAGCTGTTCTTGAATTAAATCATTCATCTTCTTCCGCTCTTCAAGGGATAGCTTTTCTCTTCGATCTTTCATAATTTCTCTAATTTGCGCTTTTGTCATGCCTTCACTTCCTAACCGAACCTATAAAACTAGTTTACCATGTTAAAATTAATGCTGTATTAATATTTAGCTCAAAAGATTAAAAACATATTAAAATTATTTATTTCTGACCCTTTGATTTTGTAATCGTACCGTCCGGATTCACAAAGGAAACATTGTCTAGGGTACCTCTAAGATTCTTTCGAATGGCAGCGATATAATCACTACGAAGCTTGGCCTGTTCCTGCTTCTCTTCTTCTGTCAATCCTTCTGTTTTGGATTTACGATAAAGTTCATTAATACGGTCAATTTGCTTTTGATTCATTATAATCTCCTTAATATAGTTCTGTTTGTTTTAACTCTCGTTCCACTAAATTATGATTACTTACGTTAATTTACCTATTGATTTTTCATGATAGATTAGTTTATTGGATATTGTTTTGTTGCAATATAGTCCATAATATTAAACCCCGACTGCTTATGTGCAAGAAATAGGGTTCCGATCTCTTTGCCTGCAAGCACACGGTTGATATTATGTACATCATTACCGTTGGCTATTACCATATCCGCACCGGATGCTGTTGCAATTTTGGCTGCAGATATCTTTGTTGTCATCCCTCCCGTTCCTAGGGAATTGGTGGAAGATTTTGCCATATGAGATAATTCTTCACCAATCTCAGTTACACAAGGCACAAGCTTAGCCTCCTGGTTTTGATGGGGATCATCGGTATAGAGTCCATCGATATCTGATAGAAGAATCAGTAAGTCACCTTTCACCAAGGCCGTTACAATCGCTGAAAGTGTATCATTATCACCAAAATCCAATTCATCTGTGGAAACGGTATCATTTTCATTTACAATAGGAATTACACCCATTCGAAATAATTCATTAAAAGTATTTTGGGCATTCATCCTGCTAATGTCATTAATCATCGTATATTTTGTCATCAATATCTGGGCTGCAATTTGGCTGTACTCTGCAAATAATTTCTGATAAACCATCATGAGATTTGCCTGCCCAACTGCAGCGCAAGCTTGTTTTATGGATCTTTCTGTTGGTCTATGGGTAAGCCCTAGAGCTTTTCGTCCAACAGCAATAGCACCGGATGTTACTAATATAACATCCTTACCTTGGTTACGGATATCGGTTAGAATACGAACTAAGCGTTCCATTTTATCTAGGTTTAAGCTTCCTGTCTCCGGGTGGGTTAAGGAAGCAGATCCGATCTTAATTACAATCCGTTTTTTATTCTTTAGTAACTCCCTATATTCCATTAAATGCATCCTCCTGTTTATATGGGCCTATATTTTGTAGCGATTGCTTCAAATACTTTTATTCCATCCATTGCTGCTGAAGTGATACCACCTGCATAACCAGCACCTTCCCCACAGGGATAAATACCTCCAATATTACTTTCCAGTGCTTCGTTCCGCAGGATCCGAACCGGAGAGGATGTTCTAGATTCCACACCGGACAGAACCGCTTCTTCGTGGGCAAATCCTTTGATTTTTTGATCAAATGCAAGAATTCCTTCGATAATATCTTCTCTTATAAATTTGGGTAAGCAATTTGTCAAATTAGTAAGGCGGTAACCACCCTTACAGTTTGGAGTAACATTTCCTATTGTAACACTGTCTTTATCTCTTAACAAGTCACCGAATAACTGAACCGGTATTAATCCTTTCCCGGTTTCATAGGCCATGCGCTCAAGCTTTCTTTGAAATTCAATACCGCTTAATGGATCTGTGGAGCCAAAATCCTCTGGTTTAATTGTAACAACAATTGCACTATTTGCATTTTCACCTTCTCTGGCATAATTACTCATTCCATTCACTGCCAGCAGGCCTTGTTCGGAGGAGGCGTTGACCACATATCCACCTGGACACATACAGAAGGAATAGACTCCCCTTCCAGATGATGTCTGATGGGTTAGCTTATAATCTGCTGGAGGTAGTAATGATGCTTCCTTCCCATATTGGGATTCATTAATCATAGCCTGACGGTGTTCAATTCGAAAACCTACGGCAAAGGGCTTTGGTCTTAGGATTAACCCCCTTCTCAGCAACATATCAAAGGTATCCCTGGCACTATGCCCAATCGCTGCTACTAATACCTGACAGGGGATTCGTTCCTTATGATTTATCTCGATCTGAGTAAGGAATCCATCCTCGATTATCAAATCCGTAAGCTTGGAACCAAATCTTACCTCACCACCTAATTGAATGATATCCTTACGAATATTGGCAATAACAGAGCGAAGCTGGTCTGTACCAATATGTGGTTTATTGATATATAGTATATCGGAAGGAGCTCCATGGGCAACAAAATGATCCAAGACAAAACCATGCCTGTGGGAAGTATCTTTAACCATGGTGTTTAATTTACCGTCGGAGAAAGTTCCGGCACCGCCTTCCCCAAATTGAACATTGGATTCCAAATTTAACTCTCTAGTCTTCCAAAAATGCTCTACGGAACGAACTCTTTGCCTAATCTCTTCTCCTCTTTCAATCACGAGAGGCTGGTAACCGTTTTTAGCCAGTAACCAAGCACAATATAATCCTGCTGGTCCAGTTCCAACAACAACCGGTCGATGGGACAATGGTGCTGTGCCACTTGGCTTAAAATTATATTTTGTTTGATCTGCTATGGATATATTGACATTTCTACAGCGTTTTACAATGGATGTTTCTTTTTCCTTATGACTTTCAGAGATAGCTACATCCACCGTATAGATATATTTAATTTCACTTTTTCTAGCATCGATCGATCTTCGTACAATTTGGTATTTTACTATTTTTTGAGGAGATAATTTAAGTGCCTTGGCAATGGCATTGATCATATCTTCCTCGGAATGACGAATCGATAATTTGATTTGTGTAATTCGTATCATGTCACACCTGTTCTTTCCTTGTTGAAGCTGAAACCCCGGCGACATATCCTGAACTCCATGCCCATTGTAAATTATAACCGCCGCAGGTTCCATCCACATCTGCTAATTCACCAATGATGTATAAATTTTTACGTAGCTTAGATTCCATGGTTTCCTCATCAAGTTGGGAGGTAGCTACTCCCCCTGCGCTTACTTGTGCATACTCAAAGTTATTGGTATCCGTAATATCCATAGAGAAGCTCTTGATTTGTTGAGCCAAGCTTTCCATATCCCTTTTAGACATTTTACCAACATTTTTTTCCGGATCTAAGCCTGCTTGCTTAATTAGTATATAAGAAAGCTTATGATTAAATAAGCCAATCATCATCTCTTCTATGTTCTTTGTGGTATCATGCCTTAACCGATTTTGAAGTATTTGAATAACCTCAACTAGTGATCGACTCGGGAGGAAATCAATTTTTAAGTAAACTTTTTTCTGTTGATCCAATGCTTTTGCCACAAATCTACTGATCTGCATAATTGGAATACCTGAAATTCCGTAATCAGTAAATATCATCTCTCCCATTTCCTTAGAAAGAAGGACACTACCAGTGTAGGCACTAACCAAACCAATGGTACGAACACCGGACAGAGTTTTACAATATTTCTCGGAGGATTTTAATTGAACCAAAGCCGGCAGAGGTTTTATAATCTTATGTCCAAAATGCTTTGCCAATGGATATCCACTGCCATCCGAGCCTAGCTTGGGCGATGCACAGCCTCCAGTAGCAAGAATCAATTTCTTAGCATAATAGGACTTTGTTTCCATTGTTATAGAAGCATTTGTAATCGTAGCCTTATTACTTTTCTTGGATTGGGCTTGTCTTGATCTCTTGCCTTTTTCTGCTTTCCCTTTGCCATCCGGTTCCGCATGTATTTTACGCTCCGTAATTACTGTAAAATCTGGATCTTTAATCCCGATTACTTTCTCATTAAGGGCAAAAGTAACTCCCAGCCTTCTGCATTCCATATCAAGTACCTGAACGATACTGGCTGCCTGCTCGGAATTGGGATAAAGATAGCCCATCCTTTCCTTGGGATAGATACCCAATTCCTCAAAGAAAGTAATGGTTTGTTGAACATTAAATTTTGACAAAACCTTCATAGCAAAGGAGCTATCTTCTGATCGGTAACATTCCGGTTCCTGAACCAAATTAGAGAAATTACATTTCCCATTTCCGGTAGCGAAGATCTTCTTGCCAATTCGATCTTGATGCTCGATTACCAAACAGCTACTCCCATTTCTGGCTGCTGTAATTGCTGCCATTAGTCCAGAAGCCCCAGCACCAATGATAATGATGTCATATTTCACTAAAAATCCTCCTAAACTAAATTTACAAAATCATAAGGAAGCATCATGATCCTCCCTTAATATGTTAGTTTGATAATTGCGGAACTATATTATTGAATCAATATAATATACAACATATACAGATTCTGAGCGAAGCTTGTGTACTTACACCCCAGAGAGCGAAGGCTTCGTATATATTATATAAAATTATGGTATCTTACTAGTTTCGCATTTGTATTCATCTATTAGTTCATTTCATTATATTTTAACTATATCTTTTATTCAAGTATTTCTTATGAAGTAATTCGACGAGTATTTCTCTTAAATACAAAAAGCTAACGTCCGTATAATCCTTATGTATTGTGTAGAAGATCGTTCTACCAATGTAGTATTGGATTTTCCGGACGGTAGCCTTGTATCATTCCATATTGATATTTGATTACAGTGACTTCTCAGATTAACTGGTATAGCTTTCCAGTAATCCATAGAGCTCTTCCAGGGTTTGTACATAGATTCCTTGACTAAGCTGTATCCGATCCTTTTCGTCAAGAGTTGCAGCATCGATATGAGTATAGCTGTATACACTCTTTAAATCACTATTATATACTACAACGTAGCCATTTTTAACAACCACGTAGAAACGGAAAGGAACCGCTGTAGAATCATAACTCTTACGAATCACAATCTCATCCTTCGAAAAGGATTGTAATTCATAAGCGATTAAGCCTTTGTTATATTCGGATAAGGTCATATCATCCATGTAATCATCTAGGTATTGAATAACTTCTTCCCTTGTTAATCCAACCAAGTATGCAGGCGGCTTGAGTTCCTGGACTTCTAAATTATTTGTTGTTTTATCATAGATTTCTAATTTATATTTGGTCGTAGGCAGCACGGTCTCTTCCATGACGGTATCAACCGCCTCACTTTCATCTTCCACAGATTCCTCAACCATGGGGGTTTGGGTTGGCGCAAGATTCATCTCTAATTGTAATAGATCATTCTTTCTTTCAATCGCATTTCTATTAAATTCATATAAGGCCCGGCGATAGCTAAGATAATAGCAGGCCGTAAACAAAACGGATAAACTCAAAAAACTTAATAGATAAATATATACCTTTTTCAGCTTCATAAGAAACACTCCTTCGGTATATATTTTCTCCATTATTTAGTTGATTATACATTTATAGTAAATGCAGTTTTTGAAGAATTTTCACAATCCAATAGCCTTTAGGGATACGGTATAATTCCTCCTCACCAACGCCTTTCATAAAAATCAATAATATAAAATATATTAAGACTGCAGCAATAATCGACAGTAGTAGTGAGATTAGATTACTACTGGTCCATAGGAAAAATCCTTGATAGATAAAATAGGTTGCAGTACCCATGAGTCCTGCACTAACCGTAGGAATAATAAAGGTTTTTATAATTTCCTGTTGATATCCTAGATGCTTTTCTAGAGAAAACCAATTAAGAATACTAACTACCATAGGAAATATTACATTACCAATAACTAAAGCGTAAGTACTAAGATTCGTAAACTGTAGTAACACAAATACGAGCACTACATGGATTAATAGTGCTATGGCCGAATTAAACACGGGTAGCTTTAGCCGGTCGATACCTTGTAAAATTGAGGTGGATACGGTAGATAGTGCATAAAAAATAATGGATATGCATCCTAAGCGTATGAAATTCGCAGATAACTGATAGGAATCTTTGAATAAGAGCTTAAGGATCGGGGAAGCTAAGACACCTATACCTATGGCAGAAGGTATCGCAATAATCATATTAAATTTGATCGCCACATGCACCTTACTCTTAATTTCATCGGTATATCCCTTAACAAAAGCAGCGGAAATACTTGCTACACTGGCAGCTCCAATGGCAGATGCAATTGCAACTGGTACATTGGTTAGAGTACGGTATTTGCTGCTATAGATACCAATTAGAACAGATATATTTTCTGGACTATATAATTGGTCTGGGCTTGTTACAGTCAGTACCTCACTATCAAAAGCGGTGATTATTTTATTGCCCATAAGGTGACCAAACATAGAATTATCAATAACTCCACTTACCTGATATACTGTCTGACTAACAATGATTGGGATGATGGTAAGAATTAGTAGTTTAAAGATATCCTTATAACCTTCCTGAACCTTAGCGCTATCCTTTCTCATCTGTTTATTTAATACAGGTTTATATATCACAAAAACAAAGAGAAGGAAAAGAAGTCCAACAAAGGCTCCGATAAAGGTTCCTAGGGTTCCACCAGCAGCTCCATAAGCAGCAACATTAATGGAAGCACTGTAGTTTTTCATTAAGAGATAGGAAGCCACAACACTTACTATGGCATTCACTACCTGCTCCATAATCTGTGATATCGCAGTTGGAATCATGGTATTCTTACCTTGGAAGAAACCACGAAATACGCCCATGATTGCAAATACTAGGATTGTTGGTGCTAAAACCCTCAAGGGAAGAGCCACCTGTGGGTTATCGCTCATAATAATAGCAAATGTATCTGCTCCTAGAAAGATAATCAGGGTTGATATTAATCCAACTACAATGGCAAATAGCATAGAACATAAGAACACACGATAAGCATTCTTATGTTCCCGATTACCTCTCCTTGATGCCACTAGTTTGGATACAGCTAAAGGCAAACTGTAGGAAGACAGAATCAATACAATATTATATATCTCATAAGCATAGGCATAGATACCCATTCCTTCGTCCCCAATAATTCGGGTCATTGGAATCCGGTAAAGTAGCCCAATAATCCGAACAATCAGAGAAGCAGCGGCTAGTATACTGCCCTGCACTAAAAAATGATCACTTTTTCTTTTGGCGGACATGTTCCTCTCCTTTTATTTATCATCCGTAAATTTTACTACCTATAGTTTGTTATATCACCTTCAAGGATAATTGAAAACCCCAGATTATTCTAATATAACATCTTCTACTCGGTCATTCGGGAATATGGCAATATAGGTTTTCCCAGGATTTATAGTTAGTAGTTCTCCGGAAGCATCATAATAACGCATAAATCTGGTAGTCTCATTCTTCTTCCAGGTAATATCAACCTTTTTACCATTCGAGATATAGTATCCGCTTCCACTGGAATCCTCGATATCCATTGTCTGATAGTCATTTCGGTCAATGTCCCACTGCTTAACAAATTGTACTATAATATTCTTAAAGGTTAGTTGTTCCTTGGTATTGGAATCGATATGAGGACCTCCAAATTGATAACGATAGTAAAGCTTATCCGAAGCATTATATTCCAAATAAGGGGAAGTGTATGCTGAAAAATCTATCGTAACCTTATTTGCTTTTGTTTCTGCTGTCAAATCGATATCCTTCTCATAGAAGGAAAAGTGGGATTCAAAATTCTCTGGCTGCTCGGTCTCATATTTCTTCTGTTTAATTCCAGCAAGAATGCCATCCAAGCTAGCGAATGCATTATGGGGAGCCTTCATGGACTTATCACGATAAAATACGGTTGTTCCTATACCAGTCTCTCCATCTAGATTATCAAGTCCTAACTTGGCCAATTTACTTTTTGCATACTTTGTCTTGCCATAATGAATATAAATTGCATTGTATTCATCAGCGAAGCTTGCAAAATAATGCCTGGAGCTTCGAACGGATCCTAAGCGATCACCTGAGAAATTTTCACCTATTCCAAGTAGTCTTGTAATACCACCCTCAACGATTGCTTCATAAACAATATCTGCCTGTCCAATGCCCCACTGATTTGATACTGTTTTAAAATTACTAAATTGGATCGCATAGGGGCGCTTCTTACCAACTTCCTCTGGCACCCAAAGTCCTGTTAAAGAGCTTCTCATTTCTCCTTCATGGTTTTCTTCATCTGTCTTATCTGTATCATCCAGTAAGTCCGGCGTAGGAGTTATTGTAATTGTTTTTGTAGGTTCTATATTGGCGTTATTATCCTCATCGTTATTCTTTTTCTTACATCCTATGAGTAATAGGAACATTAAAGTTAGAAGTAAATAATAGATATACTTTCTCATAGATTTATGCCTTTCCAGACTTTTGGTCACACCATAACACCATAGTCTTAATTATTATTTTAATCATAATCATCTTGTTCTGCTCAGATAACGCAAGCGAGAGCTTACTTATCCTCACTAAGCTATTATTATATTATCGGAAGATACCCAGCTTGTCCAACACTTCCTTCTGCCGATCTTCCATTCGAATTCTTTCTTCCTCTATCATATGATCATAACCAAAAAGGTGAAACATACTATGTGCAGTAAGAAATGCAATTTCCCTTTCAATAGAATGTCCATATTCCTTTGCTTGTTGTAGCGCTTTTTCAATGGAAATAACAATATCACCAAGAAGTAATTCACCGGTTTCTGGATGGAAGGAATCAAAGTCAGCTTCCTCCAGTTTAGAAAAATCTCCTGGAGTATCGTATTCGACACCGGGAAAGGATAAGACATCCGTAGGTGCATCAATTCCGCGATATTGGCTGTTTATCTCCTGGATCTGTTCATTATCTGTTAGTAGAATATTAACTTCTGCCTCATAGGGACAATTTTCATAATCTAAACAGGCTTCCACTACTCTTTTCAATAAATCCTCATAGTTACAATCGAAGCTTTCTTTTACTTCATTTTCAATATTAATAGACATTAGTCATTTCCTTCCTACCTATGCATGATGATTAACTAAATTCCTTCTGAAAAAATTCCTTCAATAATTTATAATCCTTTACAGATATATTGGACTTATCTAAATTGCCTTTATCAAGCCTCATTTGAAAGATATTATCTATAATTTTATTATTCGTATACTTATGATTCTGTGTTTTTTCTATGTATTCAATCGTAGATACCACATTGTCTGCCAGCATTACGATGGCTGCCTCAATCGAGGTTGGTTTCTCGTATTTAATATTATGTTGCTTTAGAATTGCCTTCAATTGGGATGGAAAATGGTACTCTTCAGCTATTTTTAGCCCTTCTTCTATGTAATTTCCCTTTTTTATTTTGCCGATCTCATGATAAAGTCCGCCAGCCTTAGCCAACATTACATCTGCTTGAATAAGCTTAGCCGCACGGCCAGCCAGATCTCCTATGGTTAGTGCATGTTGATATAAAGCTGGTGAAACTGCCTCAAGTTGTCTAAGTAGCTCATTATCCTCTTGATTTAGCAATTCATAGCTTGTCCCTAATCCAGAGTTGTTATTTTTATTAATATTACTTATTTCCTCCATTCGATTTGGGTGATCGATTGTGCTACTTGGATCCTTTGTATCTGTTTGATCTTTTTCTTCCATAGGATCTAATTCCAGGTCTTCTTTCTTATCTTCTAGTATCGTTTCGCCTATGCTGACTTTTTCCTTAGATCTCTTGGAAATAAGATTTAGAGCAAATCGATCATAAAGAAAGCATAAGAAAAATGCGGTAGCAAGTACCGCCAAGATACTAAATAGGGAGCCTAAATAATTATATCCTTTCTTGATATCAAATACAAAATTATGAATAATAAATGCTAGGGTTATATTTGTTGACAGAAGGATGATACTTGCATAGATTACCGTTGATTTTTGCTTTAAATAACTGGATAGGAAACTCATTAATGCCCCCATCACAAAGAACTGTAGCACAGTTTCCAGCTGCTGGGTAAATGCAATTCCCATCAGAAAGATTAGGTTAAATTGCATTAGTAACCCCAGTTTATAATCAATCAGCATGGATACCAGTAATCCCCCAAGCATCCAAAAACATTGTATATTCGGTTGCTTAACCATATACATGAATAATATGGAACCTAAATAACTGGCCATAATCATTGCTTTTGTCAATCCATTCTCCAAGAGACTACTCATGGATAGACGCAAATAAAAGACAATAGCAAACGTTAATAATAAAATAAGCAATCCCGGCTTTAATAGATGGATTCCATAGTTATGCCGTAATAATTCCAGTAAAATCACTAGTCCTGTCGATACGATTGGAAGTATCGGTTCGAAGTAGCTTTTACTTGTTTTCATGGCGATTACTCCTGATCTTTTCAGATTTATAATTTAACTTATGAATTCTTCTTGTTTTTCCCTGTGATTTATGGTCCAACCGATTCTGGCGTTCTTCATAGACATCATAAGCTTTCACAATCTTTTGAACCAAAGGATGACGAACAACGTCCTGGCTGGTTAAGTAGGAAAAACCAATATCATCGATTCGATTTAATACCTTAAGGGCTATATCGAGTCCAGAGGTGGTTCCAGAAGGTAAATCCTTCTGCGTCTGATCGCCGGTAATTACAACTTTAGAACCGAAGCCTATCCTTGTAAGAAACATCTTCATCTGGGCAGGTGTTGTATTCTGCGCTTCATCTAATATTATAAATGCATTATCTAAGGTCCGACCTCGCATATATGCCAAAGGTGCAACTTCAATTAGACCCTTCTCTGTATTCTTTGCAAAGGCATCCGGTCCCATTACTTGATAAAGAGCATCATAAAGCGGGCGAAGATAGGGATCTACCTTGCTTTGCAAGTCTCCCGGTAAAAATCCAAGCTTTTCACCGGCTTCAATAGCAGGACGGGTTAAAATAATCCTACCTACCTCATCATTTTTAAAAGCTGTGATCGCCATCGCCATTGCCAGATATGTTTTTCCTGTACCGGCTGGTCCTACACCAAATACAATCATTTTATTACGGATTAAATCTACATAATTTTTTTGCCCAAGGGTCTTTGGCTTAATCGGCTTTCCATTAATGGTATGACATATTAAATCCTTATCTATCTCCACTATAGATTTTTCCTTTTCTTCAAAACATAAGGATAAAGCATAGTTTATATTTTGCTCTGTGATTGTGTTACCACGCTTCGATAATTCTAAAAGCTGTTCAAATACACTTTTGGCTCGGTTTACATTTTCTGCAGAACCGACTACCTTAATCTCTCCATTTCTTGCAATTACCGTTACATTTAAGGTCCGTTCAATAATTTTTACATAGGTATCGAACGCTCCAAATACATTCCTTTCATGTTCTACTGGTAGCTCAACAATAGTTTCAATTATGCTCATCAGTCTGTTCGATCCTCCACTCACTTTCATGTACTTTCTGATATTCCCATGCGGGTTCCTCTACTATAATTCTACCCTGGGTAATACATGAATTATTCTCTATTGTTATTTCAATATTATTCTCTAAAATTGTTACACCATTTTGTTTTAGACGATCAAAATAACGCTGAACTTTATTATTCGCGATTTCTTTCGCTTCCTGTTCTGTATACATAAGCTTTTCTTCCTCATACTCCCGTATCGTGATCATGCCATAACGAAATGGAAGGTAAAAAGAGTCGGTAACATGAAGCGTATTTTCGTTAACAATTATATCATACTTAGCATAGGAATATCTAGGATTATGTAAAAATATTTTTTCCCTTCCCAAGCTAAAATAATATCCTGTTTTTTGCTCACCGGTAAAATGTTTTTTTAAATATGTCATGGGAAATTTATCATAATAATCATAATAGGATTTACAAACTATGGTTGCATCTGCTACCACCGGTTGGTTGCGAATGATATCATCGAAGTCTCCCTTTACTGTTACGATACCGGATACAAGGATATCTCCTTTTTTCACGATATCTCCCGGTTTGACCAATGGTGTCCCAGTTCGAGTTATAATTTCCTCCACAATCGCATCCTTGGTTGCAATCATATGGCTAGGATCGATTGCTATTGTTGCTGGAGAAGGCATATTCGTTTCCGTAATTTTAATAATTAATCTAGTACCTTTTATTTCTGCAGATACCCATCCGACATCATTATATGTCAATCGGATCTGTTCCTCAATCTCCTGGCAGTCAACCTTTTTCTTTTGAATGCCGGTATAAATATTTTTGCTATGTAAAAATTTTATCATGGCTTCCGGGGTATACTTGGATCCTCCAAGTATCTGAATATCCCAAATGAATAAGGACATGATATATACAAGAATACTGCAAATCAAAATGCCTGCAAAAAAGACCTTTCGTTTACGGTACCGGTGAACATAGAATGGAAGCCCTATTTTCTCCTTAATTCTTGGTATCATCCCTGTCTTTCTAGCTATCGGTTTTAGCTTTTTAAAATCCTTTGCTTGAATATGGAAACGGTAATTCTCATCGATGTTCCTCAAATCCCAAATGAGAATTCTTTTATTAAAACATAAATTAATAAACCGTTCCGGAGCATTTCCTTTGATCTGTACAGAAAGATACCCACATAACCAGTTTACCAGCTTTCGCCACATGATGATTCCCCCAAAGAAATTATTCTTACCATTTCTGGTAATATTATTATTGGTAATAGATTGCCTGAACAAAACCGGTAATCCGCATTTCATCCTCAGTAAAATAGAGGATATTTAAATTTCTACCCTCAATGCATATTTTGCACATCTTGGTTTGTACCTTTATGATATTACCGTTATATTCGATAATACCTTTATAATTTTCCAAGCAAATTTCATTTCTGCCGGTGGCGGTGATAATCGGTGCACCGACTAAAATGTCCTGTGGTAGGTGCAAATGATTTGAAAGTTCCTCCAAATAATTAATTCTTTCCTTCTTCTTTCTTTTGTTTTTGCTTTCAATATCTTTATATAGATCATGAATTGCTTTTTTCTTGAATTTCTTATGGGTCGATTTCAGATTGCTTTTCATCTACTGCCCCCTAAATCCTCTGCAGATACTGTTACCATTATATGAATTTTTCTAAATATGTAGACTATTTGGGAGGATTCTTTCTTTTTGCGAAGCAAAGATGTTAAGATAAACATTAATGTTACTAATAAAGCGTATGATAATTAAGCCATCGTAGACACGCTCTCGCTCGATTGTCGCACATAGCGGTACATAAGGTCCTGACAGATAGAGATCAATCTCTATCTGTCAGGATCCATGTACCGATGGCGCCAAAAGGTCTACTATGGATAAATTATCATACGCTTTTTTCGTATAAGTATAAGATGAATTGACCAAGCAATTCACATGTCGCTAACAAGGCAGCTTGATCGCATTACGCGCAAAAAACTTCCAATGTTGCCATTGGAAGTTCTTAATTCTTACAAGGGAATTGAATTCAATTCTATTGTTTGATTAATATTTACGTTTTCTAGCCGCTTCAGACTTTTTCTTACGTCTTACACTTGGCTTCTCATAATGCTCCCTCTTACGGATCTCTTGTTGGATACCGGCTTTCGCGCAGCTTCTTTTGAATCTGCGGAGAGCACTGTCTAA
>JAAYQP010000092.1 GCA_012519195.1 Clostridiales bacterium
AAAATTTACCAAACTTTTTCATTATCATTTCTTCCTTTCAAATTTATTTTTAATTATATACTATTATTTCATTATAATTCGAAATTATGAAAAAATAAAGTTAAAAATATATAAATTGTAAAAAATGAGAAATAATACCACGTGCAATCGTTTTGCCATGATGGGAAGAAGCCTTGAAAATAAAGACATTACCAGAAATAAACATAGATACCAAAAAGTATTTTATTCTTTACTTTTTTTCATAAATATCTTATGATTATTGCAGTGTATATTGATGAAACCAGTTAGAGGATACATAGTAGGAAGATTCAAGAAGGAAGTGTTATATGAAATATGCTATGCAATAACCGATCGGACTATTTAACCAGGTATAGGGAGCGGGAATGGCATCGAATTTTCGGTGTATTGCGTGCGATAATGGCGTATTTTGGAGATTTTACTGTCTTTAATAAAATTTTAAATAAATTAACAAGATTTTGACATATATTTTTTGCTATGATACAATATATGGTAATATTGGTAACAAAAAACCGATGCAAATAATGGATACCAAAGATGTAAAACACGATGAACATAGGAGGAATTGTAGAATGAAGAAGAATCACGTCAAAAAGTATCCGCTGCTCATAGCATTATTGCTTTTGATTCCTTTCTTTTGGACTCAAAATTCAGTTTATGTAAGTGCAGCAGCACCTAAATTTAAGGAAAAAAAGGTTACAATTGTTGGTGCGGAGGAAACCTATCAGTTAGTAATTGAGAATAAGGTATCTGGTAGCACTTATAAATGGTCATCGTCGAAGCCGGATGTTGCAAGTGTATCCAGCAAGGGTCTAGTTACTGCGGAAGGAAAAGGTACTACGACAATCAAATGTAAGATTACTTATCCTACCAAAAAAACAAAGACAATTTCCTGTAAGGTTACGGTTAAGATACCAGCAACCGACATTAAAATTAATAATGCATCATTACAAAATGGTACCCATATTATGATGATAAACGAGAAATTTAATTTTAATCGTGATATTTTTCCGAGCGGATCTTCGGATAAGACCTTCTGGTCCATTAGTGGAGGAGATCCAGAGTGCATTACCATCGATGATTTTGATAGTGGTATCGTTACAGCAAGAAAGGCTGGTACCGTAATTTTAAAGGCGACCGCTGCAGAGAAGGCTACTGCAGAGTATGCTGCTAAGAGTAATGTAAGTGACGCAGTCATTATTACAGTAATAGAACCATCAGCCAAGGTATACTCGGCAGAAATCATTGGAACCAACCAGATCAAAGTGGTTTTTGAGACTCCAATCGATGAAAGTACGGTAATCGCTTCCGATGGAAAACTACTTGATAGTATTGCGATTACATTAATAATGAAAGATTCTAAGGGAAATCTAGCAAAGGATCCCGGTGATTTAACAGCCAGCTTTTCCGAAGATAAAAAGACACTTACCATTATCTCAGAGAATATGTTTTCCGGAGATTACTGGATTAACTTTACCAATCGAATTAAGACGCTGGATGGTAAGGAACTCGAGCCCTATAATAAGCAAATGAGCTATATTGATACGATTGGCCCAAGTATCAAAAAGATTGAACTAGATGATACTGGAATGATAACTACAATTCATTTCTCAGAGCCAATTGATATCACGAATTTTAAGATATCCGATGCGAACTTAGTAGCTTCAAGCAAATATTCTTCCTATGATACAGCTACATTAAACATGTTAAAGAATCGCCTGAATTATGTGCTCAGCGATGATAAAACTTACTTGACAATTAACTTATCCAATATTGCACCGACGGATTATGACAAGACATTTTCTGTTGTATTATCCGGAATAAAGGATTTGGCGGGTAATTTGCCTACCAGCTATACATTAACCGCGGTTCTGAGAACCGATACAACACCGAAGGCACAGGCAAGACCAACCCGCATCGTCCGTTCCTCCTACAATACACTAACGGCAACCTTTACCCGTGCAATCCGTGAACCAGGCTATATCATTATTGATAACGGCTCTATGGTTTATGGTACCGTTGATCCAAAGGATAATAAAAAGGTAAATTATATCCTTAACGATGTAGATGCTACCCTTACCGGTAGTATTAAGGTGGAAATAGGATTTTGGGACAGCTATAATGTTAAGGAGACAGATCACTATGCAGAGACTATGAGATCCTTTAAGGTGAATTTTGTAGCCGATAAAACAAGTCCCGTACTACGTAGCTATGAATTTGATCAGAAGGAAAGTATTCTTACCTTGAATTTTAATGAAGAAGTAAAATTAATATCAAATTCCGGTATCTTCAGTTCGGTTGTTTTGACCGTAGATGATGATATGTTTTCCGGTACCAACATTCACTATGTTCAGGCACAGAGCGATGATGATAAGGTGATCAAACTAAAGCTCAGTAATATGACACGGTTAGGAAAATATACCTTCACATTAGAGAGAGGCTTTATCGTAGACAATTTTAGAAATGAATGTATGGAAAGAGAAATTGTCATAAGCAATGCAAGTGGTACCTCCAATGAGCTACCAGGTCCTATTTCCATAGAACAGTCTACTGCAAACCTTAATGAAATCGCGATACGGTTCCCGAAAAAAGTGGATTATGCATCTGCTCAAAATATAAGCAATTACAAAGTATCCGGTGCTACCGTTATTTCTGCAAAAGTGATAGACAATACCACAGAGAATGGAGCTACGGTTGTTATTACAGTGGCAGATGGAACAATCGATGTATCGATGGAATATCCGATCACAATATCTGGAGTCATGGGATATAACGGAAGCTATGCTCCGATGAGTGCCTATACGACAACCGTTTATCTATTGGATAATAAGAGGCCAACCATGATCGGTAATATGACTTTTGATAAAACTACCTTAAATACCATCAAGCTGATCTTTAACGAAGAAGTAGAAGGAACCATGGATGTGACCGTAACCCAGGCCGGAGGAAAAAACAATTATAACACAACCTTTGGAACTACAGTGACGGTTGAAGGATACACCGTTTATATCAACTTAGATTCCATACCGGATGAGAATATTTCATTAAAGGTTGATATTAACGAGAATAGGATTACGGACAAGAACGGTAACGAGGCAGTTTTAGCAAAAACCCATTATGTTATTGTAAAGTACAAATAAAAGTTTATTAGAGTAACAGAACTTATTAAAATATCTTGACGAGATACTGACTCTCAGAAGCTTCCCTATAGTTTCTGAGAGTTCTTTTTAAAAAGGAGGTAAGGTATGTACGAATTTAAAGAAGAATTTCGAACTGGGATTGAACAGATTGATGAAGAACACCGGAAGCTTTTTGAAATAACCAACCGAGCCTATGAGACAATGGTGAATGAATTTATTCCGGACAAATATGACTATATTGTTGAAATAATAAATGAGCTAAAGGAGTATGCAGCCACTCATTTCAAACATGAAGAGGAATACATGATGAGTATACGATATCGAAGGCTGATATCCCAAAAGGCTGAGCATGAGGAATTTATTGAGAAAATCTCCGAATTTGATCTAGATGAAATTGATGAGAACCAAAGAAAGGTTATTCTTGAGCTTTTAGACTTCCTGGGAGACTGGCTTGTAAATCATATATTAAAGAGTGACAAATTGATTGGATCACAGGAATAATGAACTAAGCTGATGCAAATAGGTAAATCTCTCTGTCAAGCAGACTCTGAGGGTAACCTAGAGGCATCAGCATTTTTCATCATTGTTAATCAATAGACGATCAATATAGATAATCATTTTTTTAATAAGAAATCACGGGTAAAGATATCGCTATGGTTTAGCAGGTCATTAATCGTATCAAATCCAAGTCGATGAAGTAGTTCGATCACATAGGGGTTATCAATCGGTGTAGGATAGGGTGCAGCATTGCCGTAATCCTCAACATTTTTCCGACCCTCCTCGTGGGGGATCAATACTCTTGGGCCACCAACACAGCCACCTACACAACCCATGCCCTCATAGAAATTGGCATCGGTATTTCCATTAAGGATATCGTTAATCATAGCCTTACATGCAGAGACACCATGGGCTTGCTTTGTTTTTATTGAGATCTTGCGGTTGGGATTTATTTTTTTTAATGTTTCTGATACCGCTTCGCTGACACCTCCGGTATGGGCGTAGATCCGGCCACCCCGGGAGGAATGATCTTTTTCGCTTTCCTCCATCTTAGCGGGATCAATCTCCATAACCTCAAAAATATCCTGCATCTCTTGGAAGGTCAGGACATAATCCACAGCATCCGCAATATCTGCTTCCTTAGCTTCCTTCTTCTTGGCAAGACAGGGGCCGATAAATATGGTCAGTGCATCTGGATGCATGTGTTTTACTGCACGTCCGCTGGCTATCATGGGCGATACCGCAGGTGGTACGTGGGGAACCAATTCATGATAAATTTTTCGTATCATTGCAATCCACATAGGGCAGCAGCAACTGGTAAGCTGATAGTCTTCTTCTGTTTTAATATTTAGGTCAAACTCAAGGGCTTCTTTCAGAGTCAGAATATCTGCAAACAAAGCTACTTCAATCATACCATCAAAGCCAACCATTTTTAAAGCGGTGCGGAGCTTTCCGGGAGTGACTTCGCTTCCGTATTGACCTAGGAAAGCTGGAGCTACTAAGGCGTAGACAAGGCCCTTGTGGGATCGTATCGCCTGAAGCGCAGGAATAATATCCTTACTGCTAGTAAGTTTGCTGGCATGACATTCCTGAAGGCAGATTGCGCAGCCCTCGCATTGCTCCTCATCGACGATCATCTTCCCTGATTCGCCTGGGTGAACTGCATGGAAGGGACAAACCTTCACACAATTCGGATCGTCACAATCGCATTCCCCGATATGCCAGACTAATGGATGTTTTTCTGGATGTAGCAGGCAATCCAACTGATGGGTATCATAAAGATCCAGCTTCTCCAAAAAACTCATATCTTTATCTTTGAGTGTACGGGTTAATACTTCCCAATATAATTCTTCAAAAGTTTTCATTTGGTCACCTCAAATGATATTATAAATCAATTTGAATTTCCTTATTCTTGATAGCTTTATAGATAATTGCGAAACTTTGCTATTGCATTAAACTTTATACACAACATATACAGTATCTAAGCGAAGTTTGCCTGCCTACACGCCACGGAGCGAGCGAAGAAATTCGTATATGTTGTATATTAAATTATGTGCCTTACTAGTTCCGCAATTATCTAATATGCCTTTACGAAGATATTTATTTGATTTATAATAAGTTTTAGTAGATTTTCATAGAATTTGGATAATGAATATTTTCAGAATCCATGGAAAATCTAAATAGAAAAATAAAGTAAATGGAGAAAAAATTGAGCGAACAGACAAAATCAAGATTAACGAAGGCCGGATGGCTCTTGTTTTACTTTTATCTTATACTATTATCCTACTTTTTGTTTTTTAGTGAGCATTATGGAAGAGGTTCGATATCGGAAGAGTATCGATATAATCTGGAGCTATTTAAAGAGATTAAGCGCTTTATTAAGTATCGAGAAATATTAGGAATTGAAAATTTCATAGTAAATATTCTTGGGAATGTTTTGGCATTTACCCCATTTGGTTTTTTTCTGCCCTGTCTTAAGAAAAAGTATCGTCGTTTCATTCTTGTAGCATTCTTAAGTATTCTATTCAGTTTGATGATTGAATCGCTTCAACTATATTCAAAGGTAGGTATCTTTGACGTTGATGATATTTTAATGAACAGTATTGGCGGTATGTTAGGATATATGGCATTTAAGGTCGTTTATTTTGTTTTACAGAGATTCCATAATGTTAATCGGTAGATGGGGGGAGAGGTCAGTATGTGGAAATTAGCCATATGGAAAAGGAATCGAGAAATGATCCACTTCTCAGGTAGAAGCCATTCCAGAATAGGAATTCTAGCGGCAATCATCGGAATATTGGTAGTAGCTGGTTTTATTACGATTAGTATTTTATCTAGTACAAGCAATGGAAATGGTGGTTTGATTCTAGGGGTATTAGGCTTCCTACTTTTTGGACTTGGTATCTTTGGCTTTGTCCTTTCCTATAAAGCATTTAAGGAGAAGGACATCTTTTATCGTTTTCCTATTATCGGCGTTGCCTTAAATGGCATCATGATTGTGGTGTTTTTTATCCTTTATATTCTAGGTATTGGAGGTTGATATGTCCAGATTAGAAGAGCAGATTAGATTTATCCTTGAAGTGGATAAACTTAAGAATATTGTTCGGCAGAATTATTTGGCGGATGGAAGTAGAAAGGAAGATGATGCCGATCATTCCTGGCATCTGGCATTAATGTGTGGATTATTAAGCGAATACGCCAATGAGAAAATTGATGTAATGAAAACGATGATGATGGTATTAATTCATGATCTGGTTGAAATTGATGCTGGAGACACCTATGCCTATGATGCCACATCCCATGGAACAAAACAGATGAGGGAACTGGCAGCAGCCCAGAGAATCTTCAATCTACTGCCCAAGGATCAGGCGGAATGGTTGCGTTCACTCTGGGATGAGTTTGAAGAAGGCAGAACTCCGGAAGCAAGGTTTGCGATTACATTGGACCGTATACAGCCAATCTTATTAAATTCTGAAAGTGGTGGAAAGTCATGGAGGGAACATGGGGTCAAGCTTTCTCAGATACTGAAAAGAAATGAAACTACCCATGAGGGCTCGGAGCTACTCTGGGAATATGGGAAGGAATTAATAATTAAAAATGTTAAGACGGAAGCTATCATTGATGATAGCTCTTCCGAATAACCTATAAAAAGGGAAGATGGAGGTAACTATGAAGCAACAATTCTTATTTGAGGAATCGAATCATAATATTAGGGAAAGATATGAACTGGCAATGGAACGAATTGGCATAATGGCGCAGGAAAATACTGTGAGGGAGCCACTGATCGATTATTTTAATCGAACGGCTTCCTTTGTAATATTGATAAAAAGCATTGTTGCCATGGTGGAAGAGAACCGTCTGTTCGGTTTGAGTTTGAAGGAGCTACAATCAATCAACAGAACCCTTTTCGAAGATATTACCGGTGAAAACTATGAAGTGAGCTATTGTAATCCCGCTTATGCCTGTGAAAGATTAGGTAAGAAATACGGGAAGCTTTTATCGTTTTTAGCAACAGAGCTGCGTAGCATCATTGTCTATGCCTTTGAGTATCGTTTGTATGAGCTAACGATCTACTTAGAATTACTTATTGAAGTATACAATTATTTCGAGAGAGAAGATGAATTCACCTTTAAGGATGTTAAGAGGGTAATCTATGATTTTATGAGCGATTACTGTGAGACTCTGGTAGAACATAGGACAAGAGAGTTACTGGATACAGAACTTTCTTTTGCAAAGGATATCATCATGGAAGCTGATTTATCCGACCTACGTTATCTATATTATTTCGGAGAGC
>JAAYQP010000093.1 GCA_012519195.1 Clostridiales bacterium
AACACTCCTGCTGTTTATCAAGGATTTACCTATGAGAATATTTCCTTTACTTTTAAAGACGGTAAGATCATCGATGCAAAAGCAAATGATACGGTAAGAATCAATCAAGTATTAGATACGGATGAAGGTGCTCGTTATATTGGTGAATTTGCTATTGGTGTAAATCCTTATATACTTAAACCAATGAAGGATACTTTATTTGATGAGAAGATTATGGGATCCTTCCATTTCACCCCTGGTAATTGCTATGAAGATGCACCAAATGGTAATTCATCTGCAATTCATTGGGATTTGGTTTGTATTCAGACACCAGAATACGGTGGTGGAGAAATCTATTTTGACGATGTTCTAATCCGTAAAGATGGAAGATTCGTTGTGAAAGAGTTGGAAGCTTTGAATCCAGAGAATCTTGTATAAAGGAGGAACCATAATATGAAGCTGATATCGGTAGCTGTCCCTTGCTATAATTCAGCAGCCTATATGAGCCGTGCGATTGAGACGTTATTAACCGGCGGCGACAACATGGAAATTATCATTGTAAACGATGGTTCATCAGATGATACACAGAAAATTGCTGAGGAATACCAAGCAAAATACCCGAAAATTATTAAGGTAATTAATCAGGAAAATGGTGGTCACGGGGAAGCGGTTAATACCGGACTTGCCAATGCTACAGGCTTATATTTTAAGGTTGTGGATAGCGATGACTGGGTTAATGAAAAAGCATTACAACAAGTTATTCAAAGACTGAAGGAATTAATTGCAGATGGTAATAGTCCTGATTTGTTCCTTGCAAATTATGTATATGAAAAAGTAGGTGCGAAAAGGAAGAAAGTTATCAATTATCGATGGGCACTTCCAAGGGAGCAGATATTTACTTGGGATGATATCATGCATTTTAAGCAAAGCCAGAATATTCTGATGCATTCCACAATTTATCGTACAAAACTATTAAAGGATTGTGGAATTCGCTTGCCAAAACACACCTTCTATGTGGATAATATATTTGTTTACCAGCCACTACCTTATGTGAAAACCATGTATTATATGGATGTAAATCTGTATCGCTATTTTATAGGTAGATCGGATCAATCCGTTAATGAGCAGGTTATGATTCGTCGAATTGATCAGCAATTGAGGGTAACGAAAATTATGATTGAATCCCATGATCTGATGAAGATAAAGAGTAAGAAGCTAAGGAATTATATGATTAAGTACCTTTCAATGATGATGACGGTTAGTTCTGTATTCTTAATTAAGGAAGGTAGCGAGGAGAGCTTAGCGAAAAAGGCGGATTTATGGAATTTCCTTAAACTTTATGATAAAAGATTATATAAAAAGATTCGCTCCCATATTCTTGGTCGTTCCATGAACCTACCAGGGAAGTTTGGTAGAAGAGTTGTGGAAGTGGGTTATGATATAGCAAGAAAGATTTATGGATTTAATTAAAGTCTAGTTCAAAAATAATATACCTATTTGTGGCGTCGTAGAAATTAACGACGCCCTTTTTGTATTTATGAATCTTTTATCATACTGAGAAAATCCTAACCATAGCATATAATACGAACATATTCTGTTATGC